>CAZOIC010000109.1:0-4688 GCA_964579945.1 uncultured Syntrophomonas sp.
ATTGCTGGTGGTGGGGAATAGAACAGGCCGAACAGTAGACTACACTTTCACCCGGCTTAATCGGGGTCTGACAGTAAGGACAAGTCTTACCTACAGCATCACTCATAGCTTACCCTCCTCAACGTTAGGAATTATTAATACCTGGCCAGGTTGTATACTCTGATCCGAATGCAAACCGTTGTGACGCGCTATTTCTTCATAGCGAAAACCAGTTCCATAATACAGTTGACTAATAATCCACAGATTGTCTCCCTTACGGACTTTATGTTTATATATTACGTCTCCCGAGGTTTCAACCTTTACTACTGTAGGAGCAGTATACGGCGGGGGAGGGGAGTCTTTAGGCAGTGTTTTACCCTGTTTTATTCCTATATTATAACTACCCAGAGCCAGACCCATTATTACCACCAGACCGACTATAGCCTGCCACCATTTAAACCCGCCTTTGCCAGTGGCAGCCTCATTATTTCCCTGCATATCTGCCGGTGTCGATTTATCGTCAGATTCCATTCCTGGACTATAACCAGGCAACAAATAACCGCCATTGTTGTAGCCGATCTTTTCCACATCATAGGTACAAGGTTTTATTTCATTACCTTCCCAGCAAAAAAAGCCCTCTTTATGGGCTACCGGGTCTAATACAAAAGCAACCTGCCAGGGCAGGTTAAAAAAGTTCCTATGAATAAAACGGTCAAATTCAGAAAGGAATATACCAAAACCGGGATGAGTATGAAACCAGCCCACAATTTTTAAGTCCGGGAACATCTTATCTTTGACCTGGTTAATATAAGCCCAGGATTCATGGGTGAATTTTACACTGGTTCTCTGCCTTTCCGCATCGCGGGCCTCAATCGCCGCTTTTACCTGTATAAATATCCTGGAACCTTTTTGCTCATAATGACCCAGGATTACCCCTGCCAATTCCCGCGACAGGTCGGTTTGAGCATAGCTGTCCATTTGCTGGTGGACATCATAATCTAATATGATGGTAAAGTCCTGTGCCTGTGAGAGCTGTTTATCCTCAACGGGATTCAGGCTTATTTCCAGGTCATCATGTTCACCGCTCATAACCTCATCCCTTTCTATTTCAACCTGTATAGTTCAACCTATCCCATTACCTCATGCAGGTCACCAGTAAACTCAAAATGGATCATATTCATGCCCAGGCGCCCAGTAATAATATCCAGCGGCGGAACCCCCAACTGACTTAAAGGCCTTTGGAGAAAATCCTCGTTCCCCTGGATAATATGGGTCATACGCGGTATTCTAATTTCTTCACAACCGGGACAGCGGGCTTCTTTCTCGGAAAGCTGCCCTAGCAGTTTATAAACCTGCTCTTCGGTCCCGCATTTTTCACATTTAAAAGTTACTACCAATTCCCGGTTAAGATCGATTATAGCTTCAGGCCCCAGTTGCTCACGTGCTATGGCTAACATCTCAGCCGCCGTAGTATTGGCTACCTGACGATCCAGTTCAACGATTTTATCAAAGCTTTCATGGCTGGGGCAGTCTTCTTTATACTGATACTCCACCACATATGAATCATGGGTCAGGCCGTTAAAAAAATAACCCTTACCGGCCAGGGTAGGGAGATCTTCGCGGTTATGAATCAGTTTGACCGCTTCCTGTACTTCAATCCCACCGATTATTGACGAAATAGTAGGGGTGGTGGGGACTTTGCCGGTTAGCATTTCCTCCCGGGATAATAAAGCGCAGGAACGCCTCATATTCAACAAACGATAATCTTGTTCCGTCATGGTACATTCATAGCAGGCGGAATATGGGGGTACAAAAACCCGGGCCACACCAAACAAAATCTCAATGGCGCCATCCACCCAGGGGATTCCTACCCGCCAGCAGGCCTGATTAATAGCCAAACGGGCTTCCCGGTTATCCAAACCGCCGATGACCACATTCATACGGCGGAATAAACCTAACCCTACATCCCAGGCAACATTGCCGTTAATCCAGGTTACCCGGCAATCAGGATTAATTTCTTCCACCGCCCGGGCAGCTATTTCTGCTTTACTGCTGCCTTCATCACGTTGCCGGTATAAAACCGAGCGGGACAGGTTGGTATTCTCTATACTATCGAAATCTACTACATAAATCCGGCCAATTCCCAATAAAGCCAGGTTCTTTAATATTTCATTACCCAGCGCTCCAGCCCCTACAACCATTACCCGTGCAGCTGCGAGTTTTTCCTGATCCCACCAGGGAATGAGCCGCAAACGGCTGTAGCGGTCTTCTACTTCCTCGTCCATTTTACTTAAGTCCAGCAGGGGAGCATCGCTTTTCACCGACTCTTGCTTATCTTCAACCTTCTCATTCTCATCACTATCCAGATCAATATCTAAAATATCCATATTAAATCACCGCATTATATACGCCAGCGGTAATTTCTGGCTGCATCCGTAAAACATCCCCATCCTGTACACTGGCCTGACTGAGAGTCTGATCATCGGACAGCTGTTTTCCCGATGCCTTGTGGATGAACTTGTAGCTCATAGGCTGTCCATCAGGGCCGGTAGCTGGCAGTTCCATCATCTGCACCAGCTTGGCAATTATACGTCTGACCGGTGCATCATCAGGCAAAGCCGCCTGCTGCTCCTTATTACCAGTAACATCAATAATGGTGACATTCACTTTGGCCATAAATATCCGCTCCTTATATGTTTTTTATTTTAAATCGATATCAATATCTTCCAGGTTATCCTCCGGCGGTGGTTGCTGCCGTTCCCGAGATGATAGAACAATTTCCGGTTCATTTTCCATTAAACCAGATGATGCAGCTTTGCTGCGCCGGCGGCGATAATACCAGTACCCACCACCACCTGCTGCCAATACCAGGATAGTAATTACTCCAATAACAATCCACAGCGGCACCACTTTACCGCCTATCTCGGGCTGGATGGGAGCAGGTTTTTCGTTTGCATCCGGTTTCCCGGCAGATTTACTTTCCTTTGTCGGTGTAACCGTAGCTACCGGAACATTATTAGATTGAAGATAATTCACTACCGTAGAACTGGGTATGGCAAACCCTATACCCTCAGCCTCGCTTAGTTTCATGGAATTAACACCTACTACCTGAGCACTGGCATTAAACAGGGGCCCCCCGCTGTTGCCCGAGTTAATAGCTATATTGGCCTGAATAAAATCATTACCATCAATGGTACGCGATGGATTAGAAACTATCCCCTGGCTCAACGAGGACTCCATTCCCAATGGCGAACCTACCGCATAAACACTGTTTCCCGTTTTAACTGCCGCCAGCGAAAAATTAGCGGTTGGTAGACTCTTTTCTTTTGCCTGCAAAACTGCCAGGTCCAGTTTGGCATCCTGATCCATTACCTCCACCGCAACTACCCGCCCGTCAAATAATTTGACTTTAAGTTTGGTACCCCCTTTGGCGACATGGGCACAGGTTACTATGTAGCCCTCAGAATTAACAATAAACCCACTGCCGATAACCTGGTTACCCGCTAAAACACTAACTACACTGGGGCTGACGAAATCAAACAACTGGGAAGCGTCTTCAGCAGCAACTGGTTTCGCCAACATCACCGAAATGCTCAATAACAGCAGCAAAGCTAACCCGGACTTGACCACACTTTTCTCACAATATAATAATTTCATTATCCGCTTCCTTTCCATGGTTCCAAAAATCTCTGGTATCCAGAGGAAAGCTATCCTGGCGAGCTGAGGCCCACTTGGCTGCCTTTAAATCCAAAGCGTCAGTCAAACTATAATTACGGTATTGAATCATTTCTCCCAGCCGGATACACAAACTGTCCAGGGTTTCAGCCGGTGTCCAGCTACCGATACAAACCCCACCATTTCGTTCCGGCGGAAGTATATTAGGATGAAAAATGCTGGTGAGACAACGGAAAACCGGGGGCAGACGGGGATAATCAGTGTTTAGATATAATTCGAAGCGATGCTGGTGGCTGATGGAGGGGGCAGGATTACCGGGCAGCCAAATTAAGCCCTTGCAGGAATATGTAAGTATATATCTTTCAGGCGGGTCGCCAAAAGCCTCAATATCAATAAGGTCGGAATTATTATGTAACAATAGCATTCTCTGCCAATCCACATATAGCCTTTTGTTATGCAAAGCCTTCTTCCTCTCCCCGATTAATACATCTAAGTAAACAATTTTAATAAATATAACACGCCATTACGACATTATCTTGTCATTAGCCTGAATATATAATTAAGTAAATTTAACAGGTTAAATAATCTAAAGAATACTGGAAAAAATTATCTGCCCTTGAAGAATATTGTATAATATAACCAGATATTATTGAAGTCCCAAAATTTGTGTATTACTGGGGCTGTTTAGCTCAAGTGCAAACACTGCAGGGGTCTACCCATGTGTCTGCCCGGTTAACCGCTGTACCCCGGAGGTTTTATTCCTGCAAGTTATGGAAAACCGACTCCTAAATAATTATTGTTAATACGGCAGAAATATTATCTTACCTCGTTCATTATGGTAATACCATATATTGTTAACGCGCCGAAATTTATTCGGTGTAATTTGGGGTTATACCTGCCATAGTTGTACTAGCCCTCATAGTTGTAAGCACCATCTTTTTTGTGGCAGTATACAGCAATATTTAAAGTGTTATTGACATTACATCACCAATGGTGTTATATAGCTTTCTATTCCCGCAGCAACCAGTAACATT
>CAZOIC010000110.1:0-1456 GCA_964579945.1 uncultured Syntrophomonas sp.
GGAGCAGGGGTTTTGCTCCTTCCGGGTTTCAAATACTACCCGGCCAATATTGGTTTTTTCCACTATTAGCTCCATTCCCAGAGACTCACAGAAGTCCTGTAAGGAATCGATTTCGTTTTCCCACCCCAGATCTATATATATAGGCACAATTTCAAATAGCAGCGGTGTATGTTTCTGCAGTAAATCCAGAAAATAGAGCATGGTAAAACTATCCTTGCCCCCGGAAAGTCCAACCGCTACCCGATCACCGTTTTCAATCAAATGATAATTTAGATTAGCATCCCGGACTTTTCTAAATATTATCTTTATCCTGCGGTTACTCATAATACCCCTCTTAATAGAATTCCTTAAACCAGTTTATACTCTGCCCTGACAAAAAGCAAAATCAGCAAAACAAAGGCCGGGGATTATATCTCCCGGCATTGCCATAGACTTCTTATTTTGCTGGCAGGGTTTTGGGGTAGCTCTGGCTGACCAGTTCAACCGGGTGAACTACCTCACCTTTATAGTTGTGACGGCTGATGCCATGACGTAATTGCATACTGCAACTGGGGCAGCAGGTAGCAATTTTATCGGCACCGGTAACCATAACGTTATCTATTTTGTGATCCAGTATCTTCATGGACAGGTCATAGTGGGTAAGGCTGTAAGTTCCCGACCCGCCACAACAGCGATTGGCATCTACCATTTCCACAAAATCAACTCCGGGAATGCGTTTCAGCAACTCCCGTGGTTGCTCCCTTATACCCTGGGCATTGGCCAGGTGACAGGGATCATGATAGGTAACCCGTATATTTTCTTCATCTTCATTGTTAGCCGGTATTTTAATATCTATAATCTCAACCAGAAAGCGGGTCAAGTCCATGACTTTATCGGCAAATTCATAGGCTTCATCTTCTATTTTTAATCCGCCCAGTAAAAATTCCATGTTTTTACGAGAAAGAGCCGAAGTACAGGACGCGCAATCACTGATAATGTAATCTAATTTATAGGAGTTAAATATTTTTATATTATGAATAGCCAGCAAACGGGCGGTGTCCATCTTACCATTGGCTATATGGGGTAAACCGCAGCATTTCATGTCCTGCGGTATCAGCACATCACAACCGTTGCGGGTAAGAACATCGACTGTGGCCAGGGCTACATTGGGATTTAATATATCCGTTCCACAGCCCAGGAAATAACCTACGGTATACTTTTTCTCCCCCTTAGCCCGGTTTATTTTGCGTAGACGGCTACGGGCCGGTTGGGAGGGGATACTACTCATGATTTTTTCCGCCCGGGGTAAATCGCCGGGCAACATCCGGGTTAAACCGGTATTGCGGGCAAAGGACTGCAGGCCGAGCTTTTGCAGCCCACTCATAATTTTGGTTGAAGCCCTTAATAAGCCGGGTTTGGTCCACATAGTATCAAAAATAAGTTCCTTGCCTATGCTGGGGTTTTGCTCATATATATA
>CAZOIC010000110.1:1556-4497 GCA_964579945.1 uncultured Syntrophomonas sp.
ACATAGTATCAAAAATAAGTTCCTTGCCTATGCTGGGGTTTTGCTCATATATATATGACCTGGCAGCAGCATTAAGCTCGTGTACATTTATGCCTGAAGGACAATTGACACTACAGGTTTCACAAAGCAGGCAGTTGGATAATTTATCATATACCTCCTGCCGGGGGTCAACCTTTCCATCCCGTAACATCTGAACCATAAAAACATGGCCCCGGGGTGCAGCAGTTTCATTTCTAATTTCATCAAAAACCGGACAAACACTGCGGCATTTACCACAGCGCACACATTTCATTATTTGTTCTTGCACTGGAGGCAGCTTCCTGAACTCCATAAGGCACCCCCTCCTATCTAATTCCAAAAACGGAACGGCACAGGGGCCGTTCCCTACAGTTATGCACCCGACGCAGATTTAATCAGTGTTTTTCCTATTTTGTCTATTTCTTATATCAGCTTCCCGGGATTCATTAACCCCTTTGAATCAAATGCCTTTTTAATCTCCTTCATATAATTCCAGGCCTGACCATGTTCCATTTCTGCGTACTGGCGCCGGACCACTCCTACCCCGTGTTCACCAGTAGTACTTCCTTCCATTTCTATAGCTAGCAGGTGAATATCGTGAACCAGCTTTAACACTTTTTCCACTTCTTCCGGGTTTTCTGGATTTATTACCGGGGCGGTATGCACATTGCCATCGCCGATATGGCCATAGTTAACCACTTTGATACCGTACTTATCGCCCAGTGCCCTTATAGCCCGCAGGGTATCGGCTACTTTAGCCAGGGGAACGCTGATATCCTCACCGGCAAATATGCGGCTGCCATCCTTCCTGACCCGGGCGGCAGCAGTAGCGGTAATACTCCTGCCTTCCCAGAGTTCAGCCATGCGTTTAGCCTCGGTCGACCACTCCACATTACGAGCTCGTTTACCGGCTACTTCTTTTATTATCTGACCTTCATATTCTACTGATGGCGGATTACCATCTACCTCAAATAGCAATATAGCTTCAGCCTCAGGTAGATTAATTTCCGGCTTAAACAGGTTTACCGCCTGAATAGCCGAGCTGTCAAGTATCTCTATACCGGATGGAAGAATCCCAGACTGGTATACATCCAGGACTGTTGCCGGAGCATCATCTAAATTATCAAAAACCGCCATGGCAATACCACGTGCTTTGGGCCGGGGCCAGCAGCGCAGACGAATTTTAGTAATAACCCCTAATATACCTTCCGAACCTACCATTAACTTGGTCAGGTTTAGTCCGGAAACATTTTTAATACAGCGGGCCTTCATGCCACCGGTAGTAATAATGTCACCATTGGCCAGTACCACTTCCAAACCCAGGATATACTGTTCGGTACAACCATATTTTACTGCTCGCAAACCACTGGCATTGTTGGCTACCATCCCTCCAACTGTGCACATTTGACTACTGCCCGGGTCGGGAGGGAAAAACAGATTATATTTTGCCAGTTCCTTATTAAGGTGGGCATGTATCACCCCGGGGCGGAGGATAACCTGCATATTTTTAGCATCAATCTCTACTATTTCATCCCAGGTAGAAAGGTCCAAAACAATGCCACCTTTTAAGGCTACACAGCCACCAGTTTCACCGGTACCAGCCCCGCGGGGGATAATATCAATGTTATTATCAAAGGCTAATTTCATTATTTGTTGAACCTCTTCCGTGGAGCGTGGCATAACCACGGCCCAGGGGTTAGCCGGTTCCAGTTTGGTTAAAAATGAACTGTCATAAGAATAGTACATCAAGTCGAGCTCGTCGTAGAGAACTTTATCTTTGCCCAGCATTTTCACCAGTTCTTTTTGTAAGGCTGATTTATCCATCTTCAGTCCCCCTTGACAAATAAAAATCTAATATTAAAATCCCTGCCTATTATATCACAAAGGCATTAACCAGGATTATAAATATGCAGTGTATACGGTATAATCTAAGCAATGATTGATAAGAAAGTTATAACCAGGAACCTTGAGCCATAGAATGTATCAGATTAATGAAGTTGTGCGTCTATCAATTAAGGAGAAAATTTATGTATTCTGAAATATTGAATTATCTGCCCGCAGACCGCCTGCTATTTAA
The DNA here is from genome assembly GCA_964579945.1 of uncultured Syntrophomonas sp. Taxonomy (GTDB): domain Bacteria; phylum Bacillota; class Syntrophomonadia; order Syntrophomonadales; family Syntrophomonadaceae; genus UBA4844. The sequence goes on from CAZOIC010000110.1 coordinate 3,652, forward strand.
TGAAGAGATGAGAAACCACACTACCTTTAAAATAGGTGGACCGGTAGACATAATGGTGCTGCCCCAGGATGAAGAAGATGTCGCTACCGTTGTATCATTTTGCCGGCAAAGGGATATCCCCTTGTTTATATTCGGTGTAGGTAGTAATCTGCTGGTGCGGGACCGGGGTATCCGCGGAGTAGCAATGAAGCTGGGAGAAAACCTGGACGAAGTAGAGGTTAGCGGTGAGGAGATATATGCCCAGGCTGGTGTAAAACTCTCTGCTCTGTCTCGAATAGCAGCTTTCCACTCATTATCCGGGCTTGAATTTGCCGAGGGTATACCGGGAAGCCTGGGAGGAGCATTGGTTATGAATGCCGGAGCTTATGATGGTGAAATGCAGGATGTAGTTATAGCAGTCAGGGCCATAAGCCCTGATGGCAGTATTAAAACTTTTAACAATAAGGAAGTGCGATTTGGCTATCGCCAGAGCATATTTCAAAGTAATGGTTATATAATAATTTCTGCCACTTTAAAACTGGTAACCGGTAAACGGAAGGAAATTGAAAAGCAGATGCTGGAGTTTGCCCGCAGGCGGGAGGAAAAACAGCCCCTGGACAAACCCAGTGCGGGTAGCACCTTCAGACGTCCCCCAGGATTTTATGTGGGACCTATGCTGGAAGAACTGGGTTTTAAGGGTTATCAGATAGGGGATGCCCAGGTATCCAGCAAACATGCCGGTTTTATTGTTAATAATGGTAATGCTACTGCCCGCGATGTTCTTGATTTAATTGCCTATATTCAGCAAAAAGCCCAAGAGCGCTTCGGAGTAGACCTGCAACCGGAAATCCGGGTAGTGGGGGAAGA
>CAZOIC010000111.1:0-4476 GCA_964579945.1 uncultured Syntrophomonas sp.
CAGGTCAACCGGCGGCGGGTCACGTGCACAAAAACCACGATTCAAACCGGGGATTAAACCCCGCACAGCAAGCCGGTTTATCCGCTTAGTAAATTTAACTATATAACATCAAGGTTTAGATTATTGTAGGCATTTACCTTAACAATAAACTCTTCGTTCTTTTCGTCCCAATAACCCAATAATTCAGTAACTCTTCCTTTTGCCCATTTGCTTGTTTGTCTGCCATCAAACCAAGAACAGTTGGAGTCATTGTACAATGACTCCTGAATAAAACCCGCATATAGCTGAACATCAGGGTAAGATTTCGCATACTCTTTCAGCTTATAGACATCGTTATAGAATACCTGACTGTCTGCACTGCTTCCTTTAAATTTTAATTCAATTATTGCGAGCAACTCTTCAATACAATCCCTTAAAAAACATCCTTCTCTTTCATTTTTAGGTTTAAGTTTTACAATTGCGATATCAGCCCTTTTTTGATTATTTAAATCGCCGGTAATTCTACCGTCATATCTTTCCGAAAAACGAAAGTCATAAAGATAATTTATACCTTCAGGTACATTTTCGGGGACAGTAGGACTATCATTTACTATTTCCTCATCTAAAACGATAATTTTATCAGGTAAGGTAGGTCTGCTACATGCGGTAAACTGGTATAAAAACATAATAACCAAGGCACTGATAAGTACATTTCTAAAACTGTTTTTCATTAATTACCCTCCTAGAAATAACTTATTAAAACAAATTATTATTTATCCGTTTGTCCATAATGATACCTGTTGCACATATAACCATCCTTTCAACAGTATTTACACTTTATGAAATGCTTGGAAAAACGGTTTCTGAAGGATTTTACTTTTTATATTTAAAAGACAATCGAGTCCAAGGTGTTGGCTTTTATAGAGAATACAAATGTTTCCCCGTCAATGGGTCCAGGGGGAAAACATTACACATCTCATTCAGAATTTGTATATTTGTCAGGCCGATATTCATAACGGTATCATTACCGCCATAATATATAGCCACCGTATCGTCCTTGCCAGCTAATGCAGCACAGCTGAATACTACATTAGGAACATGGACATAATCATTCTCTCTTACTAAACAATCGCTTGCACCAGGCATTAATAACGGTTTGGCACTAATACGCAGTTTACTTGGATTAGTTGGGTCTGCCAGGTCATGGAATGCCACACCCAGAGTATAAGGATTGCCAGCCATAGTTGAACGTACACCATGAAAGATATTTAGCCATCCATATCGAGTCCTGATAGGTGGGGCACCTGGACCAATCTTAGCCTGGAATGCACTCGGCCCGCAGCCGCTTCTCATGATTACATTGCCGATTTTCCATGGTCCGATAGGACCTGATGCGAAACCTGTACATATTTCCCCAAAAGAGCCACCAATATGACCGGAGCCGGAAACTTCCCTGGTTTTGTCATTTGGACGCAGCAAGGCTATCCATTTTTTATTCTTATCAGGTTCAGGAAATATAACCACATTGCGCATATCTTGTTCAGATATGAGACCATAGCGAACAACAGTCTTAAAATTCTGCGTTATAGCCATCATAACCTTGACTCTATCCGTAATCTCTTCATGGTAGGCACTGTAAGTCAATACATACAAGCCACTTCCAACGGGATTAACCCGCACATCTTCCACACCGCCGGCCTCAGATTCGATGATGGAGGCAATATCTACACCCTCAGCATATATGTCATTCTCTGTGGCAGGTAATAAAAATGGCCTGGGGTCAAGCTTCCAACCATTTAACCCATTGTCACTTACCGCTTTTCCTATTACACTACGACCATCAGCAATGTGGGAACGAAAGAGCATAATTATTTGAGTCTTGCCATCTGCACCAGTCACTTCGGCCATTCCTGCATTATGAACCGTGTAGGTATATAAACGAGCATTATTACCCCAGATTTTATTGACGTCATGGCATGTTAATATCGGGTTGCCCGGGTAACGTAAAGCCGGTTCATTAATTGTTACCGTTCCCTCAAATCCATTCCACTCAACATATGTTTTCGTACAGCCCATTTCAATTCCCCTTTTTCATTACGGCATAATCACACAGATAGATTACGCAACTCTACAAACTGGAATTCAAAATATTCCAGACTTCGGTTTTCCCCATAAAGCGAGGGGTACTTCTTTTTAAAGGTTATGCTTTAGTTTTAATGCCTTCAAGTTTCTTTTTCAAGCGGTCAGGATACTAGATTTCAACAAAAATATCTCCCAATGGTATCTTAAGTTCTGCAAAAACGCTTGATTCTATAGTCTCTTCCACCTTGAGGCTTTTTAGGCTTTCAATATTCCTTTCGGGAGAAAAGGAATATTGCAAAATACTCTTATTCTCCATGTTTACCACCCAGTATTCCGAAACCCCGCTTTTCATGTACAGATTTAGTTTTATAGCCATATCCTTGCCTTTATTCGATGGAGACAATACCTCAACCACAAGTGTGGGTATTCCCTCATATTTGTTAGACTCGTTGACCTTGTCTATATCACAGATGACAACAACATCCGGTTGGACAACATTGGGATCTTCTTCGAACTTGGTCGCAAATCCGAACAGCCTCACATCCAGGGGTGAAGTTAATGAGCGGCAAGACTTTCCTTTAAAATAGTTATAAAAATGACCCGCTATTTCGTTGACCACAATCTGATGTTTAATACTTGGCGAAGCCAGCAGATAAATCTCGCCATCGATGAGTTCGTATCTCTGGTCAGACGAATCGACCAGTTCCATGTATTCTTCATAGCTGATTTTCCTGGTAGTTTTATAATCTTTTGCTTCTTCGTGCACCAGAAAATAATCAGGTTCATTATAGCGAATCAGTTTGGCCACGCTCTTACCGTTTTTGGTGACAATAATATCTTCCTTCTCTACCAGGGACAGATATTTCCCGAAAGCATTCTGCAAATCTGTGGTATTGACCCGCATAAGCTCACCCCCAGTTCTTTTGTTAGCTATTATATTAAAATGTATTAGCTATGTTGTCAATTTGTGTTAGCTATTTAGGACGGATTTGATTATAGTGTTTTTTTTACAGCTTTTTTCTATAGCAGGTATTAATTCAATCTTTAAATATTAGACCCAGTAGCCATATTATTGCCATCATGATTTGGAACCGGAGTTAATTCCTTCAGTTGATTGAAAACTTTTAGGTACACCTCAAAAGCCTCGTCCTTTAGAGAGTATTCTTTAATCCTCAAGGGTAGGAGGATCAAACTCTCGTTTTCCATCTGGAATTTTAAACTGCCAAAAATGTGAATTGCATCGCCAAAGATCCCGGGGTATATGGGGCGAAGGAAACCCTACTAGGTTAATTTATCAAATGTCTTATTTGCCTTCTAATTTCTTAATTGTATCTGTGTTGATATCCTGAATTGCTTCTAACTGACGAATAGCTAATTTATTTAAAAGTTGAAGCCTCTCAGGTTGAGGTTTACCTTGCTCGATTAAAATTGCATTATAGCTTTCCATATTGGCTAAAACCAATAATTGATTTAATGTCGCATAATCTCTAATATTACCACTCTTATCTGTATTCCCATCTCTCCATTGTTTTGCTGTTATTCCAAACAGAGCAACATTCAACACATCCGCTTCGCTGGCATAGGTTATAGAAATTTGATATGAAGATAGTTCTGGAGGTATCAAGTTTTCTTTGATAGCATCTGTATGAATTCTGTAGTTTAACTTTGATATCTCACGATTCAGATTCCAGTTTAAAGAAATCCGGCTGCTTTCATCACTTTTCAGTCTTTTATAATCTTTAATGATATAGAGCTTAAACTCTGCAGATATCCAAGAAGCAAATTCAAAAGCAATATCAGAGTGAGCGAATGTTCCTCCATAACGGCCTGATTTTGAGACGATGCCAATTGCATTTACAGTTGTAATCCATTTTGTCGGAGACATTGTAAATGCATTCAGCCCTGCTTCTTTTCTAAACCCGTCGAATTCGACGGGTTTAAAGTCTGGATTATGTAGACTTTCCCATAAACCTAAAAATTCTATTGTATCCCGATTACGCATCCAATTCTTAATAACATCATTAGGTTCATCGCTCTTATATCTCGCAATATCAGTTAGTGAAAGGAATTCATTCTGAAAGTCTTCTGTATAAATTGTAATGTCAACACCTTTTGCGTGAATTGTATCTTTAACAGGTCTCTTTGGCATTCTCATAGCACCTCCCATATTTACGAAATCCCCACCGCTATAAAAGTAATAACTTATAACATCTTTATCTGTACTGTTTTCTAATTAATACCAATATTATATCAATTATTAAGTTTTAGAACAACTGTTCTTTTTAAACATGACTCACACTGGTTGGATGATTTAACCTTAGGTATTTACAACAAAAATGAGGCTTAGATTTGGCGAACAAATGATTATTTCAGGGTTTTAGTACCTTCGATTTACTTAAACAGTACCAGTGATTC
>CAZOIC010000112.1:0-4422 GCA_964579945.1 uncultured Syntrophomonas sp.
CTCTGCTGTGGCGGCCTCTGCTGTGGCGGCCTCTGCTGTGGCGCTCTCTGCTGAGGCGGCCTCTGCTGTGGCGTTCCCTGCTGAGTCGGCCTCTGCTGTGGCGTTCCCTGCTGAGGCGGCCTCTGCTGCGATGAGGCAGGAGGCCTTTTACCGCTTTCGACCCGCTTTTCACCAGGGGATTGCTGCTTTTGCTGTCTCTCTATAACTGGTCTGTCGTCCCTTTTAAAGCTTCCCTGATCACGCCCGGCTGAATCTAAAGCTTTATTCCCCGGTTGCATAGTCCTTTCCGATGGACGCCTATCATCCCTCTGAGGTTTAGCAGCTTTACCAGGTATTCTTCCAACATCTGCTACTGGACGTTCTGTCCTGGCAGGTTCACCCTTAATCGGCCGATCTGTCTTAGAGGCGGGCTGTGGTTGTTGCCTGCTTTTCAACCCGGTTTCCGACGCTTTACTCTCAGGGAGACCTGAACTATCCCTTTTTACGACCTTTTCTCCTTTACCGGCAGATTTTTCATTTAGTTGTTTCTTAACCCAGTTAGCCTGAGATTCCTCCAAAGTGCTCATATGATTCTTTACATCCAGCCCCATATTCAACAATGTATTAACCATATCCTTACTGGTCATTTCCAGGTCTTTAGCTATTTCATGTACTCTTACTTTGGCCATTCAACCACCCCCGTACTATTTAGCCCTTCTCCCCTCGACTTTAGAAGTTCCATAATCGAATTCGCCATTCCCGGTTCATTTATAGTAACGGCAACCCGGTAAGCTTTTCCCGCCGAAGTGCCGAGTTCAAATTTGTTCCCCAGAGTGACCCAGGGTATTTTTTGTTTCTTACAGACGGTAATTAATGATTCCCGGGTATTTTCGGAAATATCGCAGCTCATAATCAGGAAATAAGCCCGTCTTCTGAGCAAACTGGATCTTACTGCCATGGTTCCCGAAGATATTTTCCCGGCCTTCTGAGCAAAACCTATCATACTATAAATCTTTTGCAAAGCATCACACACCTATTAGAATTAAGAATTAAGAATTAAGAATTTGCTGTTTCAGTATATCTATAACTTCATCGGGAATATCATGTTCTAATGCCTTTTGCAAACTTTTACTCTTTAGAGCCTGCTGCAGGCAATCAAGCTGTGGACAGATATAAGCGCCACGGCCAGATTTCTTACCGCTTTTATCAATTTCAACGCTACCTTCCGGAGTGCGTACTATCCTGAGTAGTTCTTTTTTATTTTTCATTTCTCTGCATCCCACACACATGCGCAGGGGAATTTTACGAGTCCTGGCCATCTATGTCGGCCTCCTCCATAAACTGGCTCTCGTTTTTAATATCCACTTTCCAGCCAGTAAGTTTAGCTGCTAAACGGGCATTTTGTCCTTCTTTACCAATAGCCAGGGATAGCTGGTAATCCGGAACTACAACAGTAGCCATTTTAGCTCCCTCATTAACATATACCGCCAGTACTTTAGCCGGACTAAGGGCATTGGCTATATATTTTTCTGGGTCTTTATCATATTTAATAATATCAATTTTTTCTCCATCCAGCTCAGAAACTATATTCTGAACTCTAAGTCCCCTGGGTCCTACACAAGCACCAACTGAATCTACTCTTTCATCCAGTGAGTGTACAGAAATCTTGGAACGGGCTCCTGCCTCCCGGGCAATAGATTTAATCTCTACTATACCATCATAAATCTCCGGTACCTCCAATTCAAATAACCGCCGTAGGAAATAGGAGTTAGTTCTGGATACAAATATATTAGGACCTTTGGAAGTATTCTTAACTTCGTAAATAAAAGCTTTTATCCTCTGTCCAATTTCATACCTCTCTCCATTAATCTGATCTGAAGGGAGCATAATACCTTCGGTTCTTCCCAATGTGATATAAACGGTTCTAGCCTCAATACGTTGAATAGTACCAGTAACGATTTCCCCTTCTCTTTCTAAAAACTCCTCATAAATTAGACTTCGCTCTGCTTCCCGCAGCTTCTGTATAACCACCTGTTTGGCGGTCTGAGCAGCTATACGCCCGAAATCGGTCGGAGTAGCTTCTACATATACCATATCCTCTGCTTTGCAATCAGGGTAAAGTTCCCTGGCTTCCGCTATTTCTATTTCCAGGCGATCGTCCTGTACTTTATCAACCACTTTTTTCTGAGAAAAGACTCTTACTTCTCCACTTAAATCATTAAATTCTACACTTACATTCTGGGTAGTACCAAAATTTTTCTTATAAGCGGTATTCAGCGCTGCTTTAATAGCTTCGATAAGAGCAACCTTGGGAATACCACGTTCTTTTTCTATTTCGTGCAATGCCTGTATTAATTCATTAGACATTGTTTTTCCTCCTTAATAATCCGGATGTAGTCTTACTGTAGAAAGTAAATCTCGGGAAAGGTCCAGGATATTCTCATCTATTTTTACCTGGATGTATTTATCATTTATCCCCGTAAGAACTCCCGTTATTTTATTGGGGCCATCATATTCTTTAAGCATTTTAATTTTTACCATATATCCCTGAAAACGCAGGAAATCCCTATCTTTCTTCAAGATACGATCCAGACCAGGTGAAGAAACCTCGAGATGGTCATAATAAAAATCGCCTTCATCTACCAGGGGTTTAACTATACGAGTTACCTGAGTGCAAAGATTCAAGTCAACTCCCGCTTCAGAATCTATAAATATTCGCAAATTTTGCTGCCGGTTTTCTTTACGATACTCAAGTTCAACCAGCTCTATATTATGTCTCTCCAGTTCCCTCGCAATCAAATTTTCGAGGTCCTGTACCTTTCCCAGTAAAATCACCCCCAGAAGTTTTTTTATCAATTAAGGCTGTATTACAATAGAAAAAGTGGGCAGCAACCCACTTGTAATAACAGATATTAGTAAGCTTAGTATCAGTATAACATAATGCTAATAATTTATACAAGTAAGAGAAGATCAACCTCAAGCAAAAAGATTTATCTGGCTGCTTTCAGGAAGACCATGGAAACAATGGCTCTGCTTAAGTACCTCCATAGCTGTCTTGTTCAGGCGGGTGCGCTGCTGAAAATCTTCAACTGATATAAAACTCCCCCCGGCTCGGGCCTCCACAATACTTTGAGCCGCAGCAGAGCCTACATTGGGCAACGCCGAGAAGGGAAATAACAGGCCATCTTTATAAACCGTAAAACGGTGAGCCTCGGAGCCATAAAGGTCAACCGGATAAAACTTGAACCCCCGTGCGTTCATTTCCAATGCCAGTTCCAGTACCGGCAGCAACTTCTTTTCTTTCTGAGGAGCCTTAAATCCCATCCGGTTAATTTCTTGTATCCTGCAGGCTATGCTATCAATACCTCCAAGCATGGTTTCGGCTTCAAAGTCTTCAGCCCGAATACTGAAAAAACTGGCATAGAACTCACGGGGATAATAAACTTTAAAATAGGCAATGCGAAAGGCCATCATAACATAAGCTACGGCATGGGCCTTGGGAAACATATACTTAATTTTTTTACAAGATTCAATATACCAGGGGGGTACCTGACACTCCTGCATTATATCAACTTGCTTATCCTTTAATCCCTTACCTTTACGGACACTTTCCATGATTTGAAAAGCCCGGTTTTTCTCAATCCCCTGCTGAATTAAATAAATCATAATATCATCCCGGGTGCAAATAACCTCACTAAGACTGGCTGTTTCATTCTCAATCAAAGTTTGAGCATTGTTAAGCCAAACATCGGTGCCATGAGAAAGTCCGCTTATTCTTACCAGTTCGGAAAAAGTCGTGGGCCGGGTTGCCTCCAGCATCTGCCGAACAAAACGGGTACCGAATTCAGGAATACCGTAAGTTCCAACGCTCGTACCAATATCATCGGGCGTAACTCCCAGTGACTCTACAGAAGAAAAAATAGCCATGGTTTGTTTGTCGTCCAGGGAAATACCAGCTGCTTCTACACCGGTGATATCCTCCAATTGCTTAATAACCGTGGGATCATCATGCCCCAGAATGTCCAGTTTTACTAACTGCTCCCCAATAGCATGATATTCAAAGTGGGTAGTTATTACTCCGGATTCCTTGTTATCGGCCGGGTGCTGCAAAGGAGTAAATTCAAGTATATCATGATCCTGGGGAACCACGATAAGCCCACCAGGATGTTGCCCGGTAGTTCTTCTTACCCCGGTAATACCTTTAACCAGGCGGTCTATCTCCGAGTTCTTGAAAGTGACTTGTTTTTCCTCGGTATACTTTTTGACAAATCCATAAGCAGTTCGCTCAGCAATAGTAGAAATGGTACCAGCCCGAAATACATTCTCGCTGCCAAATAATTCTTCTACATAATGGTGCGCCTTACTCTGATAATCTCCGGAAAAGTTTAAATCAATATCCGGTACTTTATCACCTTCAAAGCCCAGGAAGGTCTCAAAAGGTAT
>CAZOIC010000113.1:0-4357 GCA_964579945.1 uncultured Syntrophomonas sp.
AAATAAATGCCCTTATAGCTCAGTCGGCAGAGCGCATCCTTGGTAAGGATGAGGTCATCGGTTCAAATCCGATTAAGGGCTCCATCTGGCGGCGTAGCTCAGCTGGCTAGAGCATACGGTTCATACCCGTAGTGTCAGGGGTTCAAATCCCTTCGCCGCTACCATATTGGAAACGAAGGAGTGGGATTTATTCTCACTTCTTTTAATTTATCAGTCTTTTGGGTAAAATATGGATTGGTGGCTTTCAAACAGATACATTTTTTGCCCTATCTATTTTTATTGACAGCAAGAACTCCAGTGTGATAGAGTATTTTAGGATTTCTGTGCACAGGATGGAGGTGTATTCAAAGTGAGAGTTGGTATAACACTGGCATGTACCGAATGTAAACAGCGCAATTATACAACTACCAAGGACAAGAAAAAAACCGCCGAAAAAGTGGAGCTTAAGAAATATTGTAAATTCTGTAATTGTCACACATTGCACAGAGAGACCAAGTAAAGTCAGGGATGTGAATAAAAATGACCAAGAATGTTCCCGCAAAAAATGAGGCCGGAGGTTTAAAACTTCGCTGGGAAAAGACTAAACAGTACTTTATCAGTGTTTATAATGAACTTAAAAAGGTTCACTGGCCTGATCGCCAGCAACTGGTAGCATATACCGGAGTGGTACTGGTGGCTGTTACTATTGTAGCCCTTATTATATGGGCATTTGACTCGGGATTATCTTTTTTAATAACCGAACTATTTGAGGCCTTTGCTTAAACATGGAGGAGGTGGTTCCAATCCCTAAGACCGAATTAGAGCAGGATATTATTAGTGAAAACAATAACAACATCGAATCAACCGTGGAAAGCAAAGTGTCAGGTGATTGGTATGTAGTACATACCTATTCAGGTTATGAAAATAAAATAAAAGTTGACCTTTCTAAAAGAGTAGAATCGATGAACATGCAGGACAAAATTTTTGATGTTATTATTCCAGAAGCACAAGAAGTAGAATACAAAGGCGGTAAGAGAAAGGTCACCAGCCGCAGGGTTTTCCCGGGTTACGTTATTGTTAATATGATAATGGATGAAGACTCCTGGTATGTAGTGCGTCATACCCCTGGAGTTACCGGGTTTGTAGGTAGCGGTAACAAACCTGTACCCCTGCAGGATTTTGAAATCGAAAAGATACTTCAGCAGATGGGTCTGGTGGAAAGCAAACCTAAGATAATCGATATAGCAGTTGGTGAAAACGTCAGAGTCAAGACAGGACCATTTGCCAATTTTGAAGGGGTAGTCCGGGAATTACTGCCTGATCGCGGGAAAATACGGGTTAATATATCTATGTTTGGCAGGGAAACACCTGTAGAACTGGATTATGAACAAATAGAGAAAGTCTAAGGAGGTGTAAATATGGCCAAAAGAGTAATAGGGAAAGTATCACTGCAAATAGCTGCAGGCAAAGCTACACCGGCACCACCAGTAGGACCTGCCCTGGGTCAGTACAGTGTAAACATAATGGGATTTTGTAAAGAGTATAATGCTAAGACTGCTAACCAGGTAGGTTCCATTGTTCCGGTAGAGATTAGCATTTACGAAGACCGTTCGTTTACCTTTATACTTAAATCTCCTCCGGCTTCAGACCTGTTGAAAAAAGCAGCCAGCGTAGCCAAAGGTTCAGGTGAACCCAACAAGAATAAAGTAGGCAAAGTAAGCCGGGCCAAGTTGGTAGAAATTGCAGAAATCAAAAAGGAAGACCTGAATGCTGCTGATATAGACGCAGCTGTGAGGATGATAGAAGGTACAGCCCGTAGTATGGGGTTAGAAGTTACCGATTAATTCAGTCTAAATAAAGTGGGAGGATTAAAAATCCGATAAACCACAGGGAGGTTAATTGTAATGAAGAAAAGTAAAGCTTATCAGGAAGCCTTAAAAAAATTTGATCGCCAACATTTATATGACCCAGCCGAGGCCCTGCAGCTGGTTAAAGAAATGTCGGGTACCCGTTTTGATGAAACGGTAGAAGTTCACATTAAGCTGGGAGTTGACCCTCGTCATGCCGACCAGCAGGTAAGAGGAACCGTCAGCCTGCCTCATGGAACTGGAAAAACCCGTAAAGTGCTGGTATTTGCCAAGGGAGATAAACAGAAAGAAGCCGAAAGTGCTGGAGCGGATTATGTAGGAGCCGAAGAACTGGCTGAAAAAATTCAGGCTGGTTGGTTTGATTTTGATGTAGCCGTAGCTACTCCTGATATGATGTCCGTAGTTGGTAAACTGGGTAAAATACTTGGCCCTCGCGGTCTAATGCCTAACCCTAAAGCAGGTACGGTAACTTTTGACATTGAGCGTACCATAAATGAACTTAAAGCTGGGAGAATAGAGTACCGAGTAGACAAAACTGCTATAATCCATGTTCCCATTGGTAGAGTATCATTTGAAATAGATAAACTTATGGATAATCTGAACAGTTTTGCTGGAGCCTTAATTAAAGCCCGTCCCGCGGCTGCCAAAGGCCAGTATATGCGTTCAGTAACCATTTGTTCCACCATGGGACCAGGTGTTAAAATTAATCCGCAGGTATTAATGGCGGCCAATAAAAAATAGCCAGTATTTAAAAAGAATATTCCAAACTGTAGACAGCCGGTGGTATAGCCCTTAAAGAACAGGATGTTCGCCTGCCGAGGTTTTAAAGATATAACTGATTAAACAGTTATGAAACCTCTGCCATTCTGTCTGCAGAGGTTTTTTGAATTCAAAATTAAGAATTAAAAATTATATTGAAGGGGGTGAGAAATTACATGCCCAATATCGAAAAGAAACAGAAAGTAGTCCAGGAAATACAGCAAAAGATAGAAGACGCGACTCTGGTAGTTTTTACAGATTATAGAGGCCTTAATGTTGAAGAAATGACCAGTCTTAGAGAAAAACTCAGAGTCCCCGGGGTTGAATTCAAGGTACTTAAAAATACTATGATTGAATTTGCCCTGAAGAATACCGGCCATGAAGAAATAATCCCCAGTATTTTTGGCCCTAACGCGGTACTTTTTAGTAGCGAAGATCCAGTTGCTCCGGTAAAAAAGATTTATGATTTTATTAAGCAGTACAAAAAGTTAGAAGTTAAGGTGGGAATACTGGAAGGCCAGGTACTGGAACCTGAGAAAATCAAGGCCTTAGCTGACCTACCAACTCGAGAAGTATTACTGGCTCAGCTTGCAGGTACCATGCAGGCGCCGATTACCAGCCTGGTATATGTTCTTAATGCTAATCTTACTGGCCTGGTGCGAGTTATTGACCAGGTTCGCCAGCAAAAAGAGGCCAGCTAGAACGGAAGTCGGAGGTCAGATGTCGGATGTCAGAAGACGGAAGGCGGATAAGAGATTAAAATTAAAAATTAAATAAGCGGTTAAACGCTTAAGGAGGTTATTTTAGTGAGTAAAGTACAGGAAGTTATTGAAATAGTTAAAGGGATGACAGTTCTTGAATTGTCCGAGTTGGTTAAAGCTTTTGAGGAAGAGTTTGGTGTCAGTGCGGCTGCTCCGGTTGCAGTAGCAGCAGCCCCGGCGGCAGGTGCAGCACCTGCCGAAGCTGCAGAAGAACAGTATGAATTTGATGTAATACTTACATCTGCCGGCGAAAAGAAGATAAACGTTATTAAGGTAGTTAGAGAATTGACCAGCCTGGGACTTAAAGAAGCCAAAGCCCTGGTTGATGAAGCCCCCAACCCGGTCAAGGAAAAAGTCTCCAAGGAAGAGGCTAACGAAATCAAAGCCAAGCTTGAAGAAGCAGGCGCCAGCGTAGAAATAAAATAATTAAGTTAAAACCTGAAACAGGCAGTTACCATAAGGTAGCTGCCTGTTTTAATTTCAAACTATTATTTCCACGAAATATTTCTTATTGAAATAAATGTTTTTCTGTTATAATCTACAATTAGGTGTTTAATTTCTTTCAGGGGAGGGAATGATGTATATGAAGAAATTTTTGCCAGTTGTCATTCTCGTTTTAGGTTTGCTTCTAATCAGTTGTTCTTCTTTACAAGCCAGTGACGAAGCATCCTGGACTATTAAATGGAATAGTAATGGTAGCCTGGATGAAAAAGTAATTATTTCTGGTCACAATGTTGTCGTAATCGAACCGGAGTGGGAAACTTCCCATTCTGGAAATCAAACTGTCTTATCACGCCATGTTAAGGATTGGCAGGCTTACGGGCAGCTTGGTGACAGTTTGCCTCTTACGGTGGTACAAAAAGATTACGTGTTGTTGAAGTTTGCTAGCTTAACGGTAAAACAAGAAGCAACTCCCGGAAGCCTTTTTGAACAGTTCATTGGCCTGACCAATGCTCGTTTAAGCATCGAGGTTCCCGGGGCCATTCGTAA
>CAZOIC010000114.1:0-4339 GCA_964579945.1 uncultured Syntrophomonas sp.
CTGTTAGCTTTGAATTCGAGGAGGTGAAAGTGTGGCAAAAAGTAAAACTCCGGCCAAGAGAGCCAGAAAAGCTGAGGAAAATCGGCTTAGAAATAAAGCTTATAAGAGCAGGCTGAAAACAGCTATCAAAAAGTATGAATCAGCTCTGCAAGAAGATAATCAGGAAGCTGCCCGGGATAATCTCCTTGAAGTAACCTCCCTCATTGATAAAAGCGTGAACAAGGGAGTTTTGCACAAGAATACGGCAGCCCGGCGTAAATCCAGCCTGGTAAAAAAATTTAACAGTGTAGGTCAGTAAAAAAAAACCTGTCTTTGGGCAGGTTTATTTTTTACTGCATATTTCTATGATAAGACCTTCCATAATGGTTTTGTCATTTTGACCGGTACTTTTTAACCTGATATCGGCGTCCAGGAATTGCGTAAATAAATACTGAATTTCGTCCCAAGTAAAATTACGGGCCTGGCCCAGCATCTTTTTAACCGCAAAATCCCGCATCCCGGTTAACCGGGATATTTCTTTTATATCAGTCCGGTTTTCCTGGTAATACTTGACTTTACCCAGCAAATTAAACTGGCGTACTATCATGAATAATATAAATACCGGATGCTCCCCCTGTTCCAGCAATTGATAATAAGCCTGGAAAGAAGCCTTTAAGTTTCGGTCCAAAATAGCATCGGTAAGTTTAAAAACCTTGATTTCATCCCTGCTGCTAAGCTGTTCTTCGATATCCTTATCGCCAATGGTTTTACTCTCTGATTGCAGACAAAGTTTTTCTATCAAATTATATAAATAATACATATCCTGTCCGCTTTTTACCATTAAGCTGAGTCCTGCGCTATTAATCTTGCCTTCCCGAGCAGCAAACTCAGCCTTAATCCAATTGGCCAGATATTGCGGGTTAGCAGGCTTGCATTCAATAACTGTAGCTTGTTTGTCCAACAGTTTTACCAGCGCATTAGTGCTGTTATGTTCAGCCGCAGTTATTATAAGGGTTTGTCCCGGCGTTTCCCGCTGTAAATAGTCCTGTAAAACCTTGAGTATTTCTTCGTTACGGCTACTTTTACGCCCCGATTTGCCTAACCAGGAAGGCCGTTTTATAACAACCATTCTTTGCAGGGAAAAAAGCGGACTGAATTCGAGTTCTTCCAATAACCGGGGAGGGCTTAGTTCATCTCCATCCAGGTAAAGCAGTTCTACTTCTTCCCCGCTCTCTTCCTGCATTTTAGAATGTACTTCCTTAATTTTCTGGTCTATCAGGAAAGCTTCCTCTCCCCAGATGAAATACATTTTATTCGTAGCCATATACTTCTCCTTTGGGATCAAATCTTTTGTTTATGATAACATAATTTATAGTTTACAGGAGTAGATAGCTTCCTTTAGCAACTTTACCATTTGAGCCAGGCCAATAATCTTCGCAGGCTGTAACCTCCATTAAAGAGCATCAACACAAGTGGTCTTTTTTTGACCTGTAACTCCCGCCATAACCTGATGAAAAAGACTAGAGCCAGCAGTGCTGATAACAACTCGGAGGCGGAAAAGGCCAGCCATACACCCTGGATATTGTAGAAGCGGGGCAGGATGATAATAAGAGGAAGGAAAAAGCCGACCTGGCGCAATAGCGACAAGTACATGGCCATAGCACCTTTACCCAGGGCCTGCAAAACCGAATACAGGATAATTATGGGGCCCATCAAAGGTAAGACCAGGGTTGCCAGGCGCAGGCAACTTACACCCATTATTAACAATGTGGGGTCAGAGGAAAAAAACTGCATCACCCACAGGGGATAATATTGAACAATAATCCAACCCCAGCCAATTAATAATATAGATAGAACCGATGCTTTGACCAGAGTTTCTTTTACCCGATCGTTTTTCCCGGCACCGTAGGCAAACCCGGCTACCGGTGTAACTCCCTGGGATAGCCCGTAAACCGGCATATATATGATGGAGCGGACATGCATAAATATCCCCAAGACTGCAAGTGCGGTACAGCTATAGGAAACCAACACCCGATTTAAAAAGGCCATGATAAAGACACTGCATATTTCCATAACCATGGTAGGAAGGGCCACCTGATAAACACCCCGCAAAACCTTCATACTGGGTGAAAAATGGCTTATGGCCCAACTCAGGTAAAAGCGTTTTTTTATTACTATTAGCACAATTAGAATAGAGGTTAACAACTGAGCCAGAACGGTGGCAATGGCTGCTCCCTTAAGCCCCATCCCCGGTACGGGGCCCAGGCCAAAAATAAAAAGAGGGTCAAAGGCAACATTAAGAGCTGCACCAGATAAAGCCACCATCATAGGCAGAAAAGTATTTCCTTCCCCCTGGATGATACTGCTCAACACAATAGGGATAAAGGTGAAGATACAACCTATCAAAATAATGCCAAGGTATTGTTTACACAGTAAAAAAGTCTCCTGATTAGAACCAAAAAGCAGCAGCAACTGGTCCAGGTACTGTTCACCAATAAATAGGAAAAGCAAACCATAGATGATTCCTATTAATAATCCATGCCAGGCAACATTATCGGCAAATTTGATATTACCCTGGCCTAATGTTCGGGATATAAGAGAGGTAAGGCCCACCCCGGTAGCTGAAGCCAGAGAGGTTATCAAGACCTGTACGGGAATGGTGAGAGTAATAGCAGCCAGGGCATTTGCCCCCAGGCGGGCAATAAAGAAGGTATCAACCAGACTAAAGGCAGAATAGGCAAACATCCCAACCATAGCCGGAAAGGATAACTTGATCAACAATCGGCTTACACTTTTGCTTAGCATATAATCGTTTCTTATGTTATCGCCTCCCACCTGTAAAAGAATCAGGGAGGCTCTTTTGTACATCTATAAATTCTATGTCATAATACACTTACTCAAACTATAATTTGGCAATAACCACCCCTTTTGATTATTATGCGTATTACCAATTCATTATTCGAGCCGCCGGATATGTTATTTTAAAGGTTTTTGCGGGAAAGGAAGTGGCCATATGTCCATGTTAATTAAAAACGCTACTATAGTAACCATGAATCAGAAGCAGGACATTATTCGTGGGGATTTGCTTATAGAAGATGATCGTATTAGCCGAATAGGTAATCTGGATAGGTATACCGCCGATATGGTAATAGATGCCAGCAATCAACTGTTACTGCCGGGCTTTGTGCAAAGTCATGTTCACCTCTGCCAGGTACTTTTTCGCGGTATGGCTGATGACCTGGAACTGTTGGACTGGCTTAAGCAGCGCATTTGGCCCCTTGAATCCAGCCATGACGAAGAATCCCTATACTATTCTTCACTCCTCGGTTGTGCCGAACTGCTGCGTGGAGGTACTACCTCAATAATCGATATGGCCACCGTCAACTATACGGATTCTGTTTTCGCTGCAGTTAAACAGGCAGGAATTCGTTACCTGGGAGGTAAATGCCTGATGGACCATGGTGATAATTTACCACCGGCACTTTTGGATACCCCCGAAAAGGCTCTGCAGGAAAGTCTGGAACTATATCAGCGCTGGAATAATTATGATAATGGTCGCATCCGCTACGCATTGTGTCCGCGCTTTGCCGTATCCTGCAGCGACGCCCTGCTGCGGGAAACAGCTTCTTTATCACAGCAATATAACATTCCGGTACATACCCATGCCTCTGAAAATCGGGAGGAAATCGAGTTAGTGGAAAAAGAAAGGGGCATGCGCAATGTAATTTACCTTGACAATCTTGGCCTGTGCAATGACAGGTTGGTATTGGCCCATTGCATTCATATAAATACCGATGAAATAAGGATACTGGCAGAAAGCCAGAGTAATATCGTACACTGCCCCAGCGCCAATTTAAAACTGGGCTCGGGAATTGCCCCCATCCCTCCCCTGCTTAATCGAGGAGCAAGGGTTTCATTGGGGGCTGATGGTGCACCCTGTAACAATAATCTCAGTATGTTTATGGAGATGCGTCTGGCTGCTCTTATTCATAAGCCCTTTCACGGTCCCCGCTCCATGCCTGCTCAAACGGTAATAGAAATGGCAACTCTGGGTGGAGCCAGAGCTATGGGATTGGAACATGAAATCGGCAGCCTGGAAGAAGGTAAAAAAGCAGATATGGTGCTTATAAGTCTGGATGGCTGGCACACCCGCCCGCAAAATGCTGCCAGTGTCTATTCCCAGCTGGTTTACCAGGCTCAGGCCAGTGACGTCTCTGCTACTATAGTTGATGGCCACCTGCTTATGAAAGATGGCCACCTGTTAAGCATCGATGAGGAAAAACTAAAAATCGCCTCCGAATCCTCATTACAAAGAGTTTGTCAGCGTGCCGGGAAGCAAGGGGACGGTTCTTTTGCTTCC
>CAZOIC010000115.1:0-4271 GCA_964579945.1 uncultured Syntrophomonas sp.
TCCTCACTGGCTCTGGCTTATCTGGAAGAGGCCTGTCATAGTGATAATTGGGAATTGGAAACTTTCGAGTTTACTATTAACGATAAACTTGACCATATAATGACCAGCCTTTACCGTAGCCAACCTGATGTACTATCTTTTTCAACCTATATCTGGAACATTGAGGAGACCCTGTCCCTATGCCAGGACTTTAAAAAGGTATCCCCGGAATGCCTTATAATATTAGGCGGTCCCGAGGTATCCTATGATGCTATCACTGTTTTACAAGAGCACCCCGGTATAGACTTTATTGTACGGGGAGAGGGCGAAATTAGCCTGCGCGAATTACTGGGACAAATCTCCCGGCAGAAGGATATAGATGAAGTCAAGGGGATAACCTACCGCTACCAGGGACAGGTAAAGGAAAATCCCGACCGGCCCTTAATTACCGACCTGGGCTTCCTGCCATCTCCTTTTAGGCGCGATTTTACCCCCTATAAAGACCGGGTGGTATATTACGAAAGCTCCCGCGGCTGCCCCTTTAACTGCTCTTATTGTCTTTCCTCCACCGCCCGGGGAGTACGTTTTTTCCCCATGGAACGGGTAAAAGAGGAACTGGGACATTTACTTAAATATGAGATGCGGGAAATAAAACTGGTGGATCGCACTTTTAACTGCAACGAGAAACGGGCCCGGGAGATTATGCAGTTTGTTGCCGAGCAGGGGAGCAGCACCAGGGTGCACCTGGAGATATGTGCCGATTTGCTTTCAGATGAATTTATGGCATTTCTAGGTCAACTGCCGGCTGGTATTTTTAACTTTGAAATCGGAATACAATCCACTTGCCCGGAAGCACTGCAAGCAGTTCATCGGGTTAGCCACTGGGAAACCTTGCGCCAGAATATTTTGCAGTTGCGGTCATTTAATAACATCCACCTGCACCTGGACCTTATAGCCGGACTACCTTATGAAAGCTACACCTCCTTTCAGGATTCCTTTAATAATGTTTTCAGCTTACAGCCCCATATGCTGCAACTCGGTTTTTTAAAACTATTAAAGGGCTCAGAAATATACCGACAGCGCTATGAACACGGTTATCGTTTTCAGACCCGCCCGCCTTATCAAGTTCTGGCCAACAACTATATTTCTTATGACGAAATTATTAAACTACAGCAGATAGAAGAGGTTTTAAACCGCTACTATAATAAAAATATAGTCCCGGCCACTATAGCATATGCCATTAATAAGGTTTACCATGATAATGCCTTTGCCTTCTTTGAGGACTTCGCCCTCTACTGGGAGGAAAATGAGCTCTTTGGTCGGGGTCACCGCCGGGTAAAGGAATATGACATTTTACTTAATTTTCTTAACTTTCGTTGGCCCGACCGGAAGATGGAATGGAATGAATTAATAAAATATGATTTC
The DNA here is from genome assembly GCA_964579945.1 of uncultured Syntrophomonas sp. Classification (GTDB taxonomy): domain Bacteria; phylum Bacillota; class Syntrophomonadia; order Syntrophomonadales; family Syntrophomonadaceae; genus UBA4844. The sequence continues at coordinate 1,405 of CAZOIC010000115.1, forward strand.
TTATGTCACAATTTACCCCACCCTTTTCCCCAGGGCATTGAGCGCATTGAGCCAGACGGAGCCCGGGATTTGTTAAATACCCGCTTGCAAGACCAGGCGTTTCTATCCTCTCTTCCGGGTGATTGGGCAGATTCCCAGCAAAACATAAGGAAACACCTGCACCTGGAGTATTTTACTTTTGATCCTCTTTCCCTAAGTCCTTTAGACAATCCCCTGCCTCTGTTCTTTATTTACCACCCGGTTAAGAAAAAGGCACTGGGGGTTATTAATGAAGCAGGGGACAGGCTTTTAACAGACTTGTAAGATAACAATCAGGCCAACTTTAAAATATTTTGTCAAAGATAATTGCAATATTAATAAACTTGGGTTAAATTGGGGAGACAGGAATTGTATCAGCAACATCTTCATATGAATTTTTAAAGAGGAAATTTGGGGTTAAGTTAAATGAATCATAGTTCTATCATATCCCGGGAAGGTTGGCCTTATATAGGTATATTTATTTTACTAACTATCTTGCTAACTCTATTTTCGTACAACTATTACTTGTTGATTCCATTGGGGTTAGCAATCTTTTCCGCCTATTTTTTCCGTAATCCCGAACGCAATATACCTGCTGAAGAAGGTCTTATTTTAGCACCTGCAGATGGCAAAATAATGGAAATTAACACCGTATGTGAAGAGCAGTACATGAAGTCGCCTGCCATACAGGTGAGAATTTTTTTAAGTCTTTTTAATGTTCATGTAAATCGGGTTCCATTTAGTGGCGAGGTGGAATGGCTATCCCGCTCCGGAAGTACTTATCTACCGGCTTATAAAAAAGAAGCCGGTAACAGTAATGTATCAAATTACGTTGGCATCCATTCTCATAACGGAAAGATAATGGTTGTTCAAATCACCGGTATAGTAGCCCGGAGACTGGTTTGCTGGCTGAAAATAGGCGACCAGGTTCAAAGCGGAGAGCGACTGGGCCTGATAAAATTTGGTTCCTGCACGGAATTGTATTTACCGCTTAGTGCTGAAATACTGGTTCAGCCTGGGGAAATAGTTAAGGGAGGGGAAACCATCATTGGCCGGTTTAGTAACTAAAAGAGCTGCCAATTTTATTACCTTTTTAAATATTATGTTTGGGTCCACAGCCATTCTCTATACTATTAATGGCAATTATAAACTGGCAGCCATACTTATTTTAGCAGCAGTAGTGATGGATGGATTAGATGGCAAAGTGGCACGCAGGCTACATACCAGTTCCGATTTAGGCAGGGAACTGGATTCTTTATGTGATATCGTATCATTTGGGGTAGCACCGGCCGTTTTGCTCTACTCTCAGGTACTGGCCAGTAATTACGGCTTTATGGCTCTGGCAGTATTCTTGATTTTCATCATTTGTGGCGCATACCGCCTGGCGCGTTTTAATGTATTGAATATTAGTGAATATTTTCTAGGATTACCTATAACTATTGCTGGTGGTTTAGTGGCATTACTATCCCTGCTGGCAGCTTATCTGCACCCTCTAATAATACTGCTTCTTATGCTAGTTTTAAGCCTGTTTATGATTAGTTCTATTCGCCTTCCTAAAATATAGTCTTCTTTTCACATACCTTAGCAAAACATTAGTCCTAGTACTATAGTCATAAATCGTAGGTAAAATAAAAAAAATCCTACAAAACGTGCTAGATTCGACAATTAATGTCATTATCTCTAAAGGATATAATGTTGTTCTTGGCTAATAAACAGGTATTAAGATAAGCTATCCTGGGGGTGGCATTTTTGGATCAGGTCATAAACATAGCGCCAGAGGAAGTTAAAGCACTCAAGCAGGAAATTAATCGCTTGGAAAACATTGTTGAATATTATAAACAGCAAGAAAAAACAGCCTGGCGAAGTTGGACTATCCTGCGCCAGATTGCGGACTATGCACCCGCATTAATATACATTCTACAGGGCAATTACTTTGTATATGTTAACTCCACCTTTGAAAATATAACTGGTTATTCTGTAGTTGAATGTATGAATAGGGAATTTTGGAACTTTATCCATCCTGATTATCGGGAGATTACTCGGAATAAAAATATGACCAGACTGAGAGGAGAATATGTACCTCCATATGAAACTAAGATTTTAACAAAAGATGGTACTTGGTATTGGGGATATTTATCATCTGATTTAATGTATCTGGATGGGCAACCGGCAGCTATAGGTATAATTCAGGATATCAGCGAGCGTAAAAAAGCCGAGGAAGCACTGCTGGCTTCTGAGGCCAAGTTTGCCAAAACGTTTGCAGCCAGTCCGAATATCATGATAATTTCCACCTTTGATGGATTATATCTGGACGTTAATGAATGCTTTACTCTAATAACCGGTTATTCCCGATCAGAAGTTATTGGAAAAACCGCCGATGAACTCAATTTATGGGTTGATCCTGATGACCGCAAGTTGATGCAAAAACTGGTCCTTATTAACGGTTCCGTACGCAACCTGGAGATAAAAATCAGGACTAAATTTGGCAAGGAACGTATTGCCTTGCTTTCTTCTGAGATAATTGAACTTGATGGCCAGCACTGTATTATTAACATTATGAACGATATTACTGAACATAAACGCATATCTAACCAAATTGCCCGCCTGGATCAATTAAATCTGGTAGGGGAAATAGCTGCCAGTTTAGGTCACGAGATGAGAAATCCCATGACCAGTGTACGTGGTTTTTTGCAGATGTTTATGATTGATAATTCTTTAACACCATATCATGAGTACTTTAACCTGATGATTGAAGAACTGGATCGGGCCAATCAGATAATTAGCGAATTCCTATCTCTGGCCAAAAACAAAACGGTTAACCTGGAACCGAGTAACCTGAAGCTGATAAT
>CAZOIC010000116.1:0-4243 GCA_964579945.1 uncultured Syntrophomonas sp.
TAAAAACCTCTCTAATATCTGCAATATCACCCAGGCGTAAGATGGAATTACCTGTCCCCGCTGATAGCGGTAAATTTGATAATTCAGTTACATCTACTGACTGGTCTATCCGCAGTTGATAAACCGTTTCGGTTAAATTCCACTTTCCCGGTGGGGAAGGTCTAATCTCCTTCTGCAGACTATATATTATCCGGGTCGGGGTGAGACCTGCGGCCAGCATCCGCGCCGGGTCTATTTCCAGAAGTATTTCCCGCTCCGGCATTCCCTGTATCTGCACCTGAGCTACACCAGGTAATTGGCTGAAAGCCGTATCCCATTTTTCTAAAAATGCATTGAGGGCATATAAATCCCCTTCCTGCTCAGCTACCATCTGGTAAATGGAAACTCCCTGTAACTGCAAATCAGTTTCCATGAGGGGTTCCTGCACCCCTTCAGGAAACTCGGCCCGGGCCAGTTCCAGCTTTTGTTGCACTTGATTCCAAACCCTGGTATTGTCCCCCTTGGATTCTGCTTTTATCGTTATTTGCGATAAACCTGGTTGCGAGCGGGAGCTTAATTCTTTAATATCGCTTATGCCAGCCAGTTCACCTTCAAGTTTTCCGGTTACATATTGCTCCACTTGACTGGCCGTTGCTCCAGGATATAAGGTAGTAATCATGGCCATTGGATGTTCGATAAGCGGTATTTCTCGGCGGGGAAGTTGGTACAAAGTTATGAGACCGCTTAGCAGAATTAGCATCGCGGTTAGCCCCACTACCAGACGGCGTTTAAGAACTTGCTCCAGCATACTACAGTCCTTCCTTTGTATTAACTGTTTCCCCGTCCCGCAAACGATGTAAGCCGCCGGTAACTACCAGGCTTCCTTTTTGTAACCCGGATGATATGCATACTCTGGAACCGGCAACTGTACCCAGAGTTATCTTTTGCCTATGTACCCGCTTATCTTTAACTATGTATACATAGGGAGTTTCTCCCTGGGCTATGGCTTCCACCGGAATCAGAATCTGTTCTCCCATCTCCTTGCTATATTTTACCTGCGCCATAGTACCCGGCAACCAGTCCAATTCAGGATTATTCACCGTTAATTCAACTGCCACCCGCGCAGTTCCTGGTCGAGCCATTTTAGCAATGTTTTTGATAATGGCCTCCCTTACCTGGCCCTGACATTCCACCTCCAGTGTATCGCCCTCCTGCCACTCTCCAGCTTCATCACCGGGAACTTCTATGTTCATAAGCAGAATATTTCTCTTACCCGCCCGAAAGATAGGTTGTCCGGCAGTCATAAACTGCCCGTTTTTAACCATTTTCTCCGCCAGCCATAAGCTATCCGGAGCAGTTACCTCACAATTGACGGCATTCAGATTGCTTTCTTCCTGCTTAATTAATGCCAGCTGCAGCTGTTTTTGCGCCTGTTCTCTATCGTGATTTAATAACTGCCATTCCAATTCACTCTTATCCAACTCAACCCGGGATACTGCTCCCTCGCGGTAGAGCAACTGGTTACGCTCTAGTTCATTTTTGGCCTCTTCAGCTCGGGCTTGTAATTTTTCATATTGAATCCGGGCTATTTGCAGTTCCTGGTCACAACGTTCTTGAGCCAGGGAAACGGTCTGATTCTCCAACAAGGCTATTTTATCCCCGGCCTGTACCTCTTCCCCCCCATTATGGTAGAAGTGCCGGACATAACCTGATACCTGAGCACATATGTATTGTTCTTCATCCAACTCTAAAACAGCATCATAAACCTTCTCCACACATAATTGTTCAGCTTTAGCTTCTACCACGGTTACCATCGGCCTAGTTTCCACCTGCCCTGAATCCTGCCCCCTGCAGCATCCTGACACGATAAGCATAGCCAAAATCAACACCCAGGCTATTTCCCTCTTCTCCATCTCCTGCCCTCCTGGACAATCTTTTGTTCCCTCTTATCTATCATAACAAAGTATTTTAAGTTAATTATGAGCATATGATTGTTATAATAAAACCCCTGTTAAGGGTCTGTCAATGTCTTGGGGACTTCTTACATCAGCAATAGGCTCAAGGCCATCACCATCATCCCGGCAATCATCCCATAAACCGAATGATGGGCCTTTCCGTACTCCCTGGCAGCAGGCAGAAGTTCGTCCAGGGAGATGAATACCATTATACCGGCCACGGAAGCAAAAAGAAGAGCGAACAGGGCTTCACTCATAAAAGGCAGCAGAATCAAAAAACCTATTAATGCACCCAGCGGCTCGGATAATCCAGATAAAAAGGAATATAAAAAGGCCTTTTGTTTGTCTCCGGTAGCGTAATATACAGGAACTGAAACTGCAATTCCTTCCGGTATATTGTGGATGGCAACTGCTATAGCAATTACCACACCTACCGATGGGTCATGCAGTACCGATACAAATGTAGCCATTCCCTCCGGGAAATTATGTATAGCTATGGCGATAGCCATCATAGAACCTATCCTCAATAGTTTGTTATTGCTAACCTGGACAGACGACTCTGAGATTTCCTCAACCCTTCTTGGTTCATGAGGATTTTCATAGGAAGGCACCAGCATGTCGATTAGTGCAATAAGCATCATACCGGCAAAAAACGCCCCGGTAACAGCCCACAATCCCCCGTTTCCCCAAACACTCACAGCTATTTTCTGGGCCTCGGCGAATATTTCGACCATGGAAACATATATCATTACTCCGGCTGAAAAACCAAGTGCCACGGACAGAAAGGCGGTATTGGTTCTTTTGGCCTGCAGGGCAATTAGGCTGCCTATTCCGGTGGACAATCCGGCTAAAATAGTTAAAGCAAAAGCCAGGGATATATTATCTAATTCCATATCTGTATCTCCTGCCATTTAAATATCATTATACTTGGGACTTGTCATATTATATCAATGTCTCTCATAGTATCGTCTATTTTCGTATCGTCTATTTTCTGCCGCTCCTTGACTGCCCTATTGTTATTATTAGCTAGCGGTATAAACGCCACTCCAAATCTATGATTCAATTTTGCCACCTTTTCTCTTCGATTTTCTCCGCTCCTATCTCCATCAATTTACAAAATACCGTAGCCGCTTCAGCCCGGGTCAAATAAGCCTGTGGCTAGAAAGAAGATACTTTTAGAGAGTCTTTTAGTATAAATGATTTAATTGATCTACCGAAGGAAATTGATCAAAGATATTTATCAGAAATGGGGGTGAGCACCACAACTTACCCGAGTATTAGGCGTTGGAAAAAACGTCGTAGAAAGAGCAGTGAAATAAGACAAACGAAACGTCCCCTTGTCCCCTTATATCAGTTCAACCAGGAGCATGGCTGCTTCTGCCTGTCGCAGGCTTAGATGCTGACCTTGAAGATTAACCTCAATAGGATCCCCTAACGGAGCAAAGCGCTCCATTTCTAGCTCAGCCCCTGAAACCAGCCCCATTTCCATCAAACGTTGCCTGATTCGGATATCTTTCCCTACAATTTTTACTATGCGAGCTTTTTGCCCGGGGAGCAGGTCTGCCAGAGTTAACTGTGCTTTTGGGGCTTTTTGGGTGGGAGAATCACCCCTACCGGGTTTATCTTGTAACCATTTTTCAATTTGGGCAAAGGTTTCCTCGCTAATATTATGCTCCATTATACAAGCATCGTGGTCGGCTGTTGCCGGACTAACCTGTAATGCTTCTTCCAGATAACGCCTGATTACCCGGTGCCGGTACCAGACTTCGCTAGCCCGTTTTTCCCCTTTTGGAGTTAATAGTACAGGACCATAACGATCTTGATAAACCATACCTTCACGACGCAGGGTAGTAATAGCCTGAGTTACACTGGGCTTGGCTATATCCATCTTCTGAGCTATATCACTTATTCTAGCGGTACCATTTTCCTGAGATAGCTGGTAGATAACCTCCAGATAATCTTCTAATGCTGGGGTTAAAGGTTGAGTCACTTGATAACACTTCCCTGATATACTTTTATTACGTTTAACCTAACTCTTTCTATATCTATTACTCTACAACATTGTATCTCCATTTTCTATTCTTTACTATTCGGCAACAGCAAGATAAACCGTCCCTCTATAGTGCCAATAAAACGCCGAAATGATTATTCGGGTTCTGCTTTGAGTTTTTAATCAGTAGTACTCTCATCGTTTAGTACTTTCCGCTTAATATGGTTCTTAAATGAATTAATATTTCTGCTATTTTACCTTTTAAAACTGCTTGACATTATGGTCCCCGCGAAATATTATTAGGATAAAGATTATGAGC
>CAZOIC010000117.1:0-4242 GCA_964579945.1 uncultured Syntrophomonas sp.
TTGATGATGTAATTTTTGATAAGATGAGAGTTTGCCAGAATCGTTGTTTATTTTGTTTTGTTGATCAACTTCCCCGAGGAATGCGAAAAACCCTGTACATAAAAGACGATGATTACCGCTATTCTTTTCTTTACGGTAATTTTATTACCTTAACCAACCTGAAAGAAAAAGACTGGCGGAAAATAATTGATATGCATCTTAGTCCCCTCTATGTTTCAGTTCATTGCATGCATCCAGAACTAAGGGTAAAGATACTGGGGAGCAAGCGGGCAGCAAGTATTCGTGAGGATATTAAACGATTATTGGATGCCGGTATAGAAATCCATACCCAGATAGTATTATGCCCGGAAATTAACGATGGTGAAATTTTAAAACAAAGCATTAAGGAATTATCTTCTTATTACCCCACGGTTCAGTCGGTAGGTATTGTCCCCGTTGGTCTCACTGGTTATCGCCTGAAATTACCCCAGTTACAGGTTGTTACTCCGGAACAAAGCAGAAATTTAATAGCAATGGTAAATAACTACCAGATAGAATACCGTAACCGTTTCAAGAGTGGTTTAGTCTACCTGGCAGATGAATTTTTTATTAGAGCGGGAGTAGATTTCCCAGCAGCTGAATACTATGATGATTACTGTCAGATTGAAAATGGAATTGGTTTGGCGCGAATATTTTTGGACGAATTTGCCCAGTTGGAAAAATCCCTGCCGAGGCAGGTTAAAAAGCGGGAAGTATTTATAATTACGGGGGTATCCGCTATGATGGTACTTGACCCGGTAGTACAAAGACTTAATCTTATTAAAGGTTTAACCGTACACCTGCTGCCGGTAGAAAATCACTATTTTGGAGGCAATGTAAGTGTAACCGGCCTCCTAACGGGCAAGGATATATTGCAGGTAATGGAGAATAAATATCAGGGGCAGGAGGTAATCATACCGGAAATAATATTTAAAGAAGGCGATGATATTTTACTGGATAACATCAGCCTGGAAGAACTGCGTCTATACACCCAGGCAGAGATATACACTGTTGATGGCAGTGCCCGATCATTAGTGGAAGTAGTACTAGGGAGGAATATTTAATGGCTAAACCGGTAGTGGCAATAGTGGGTCGGCCCAATGTGGGTAAATCCACCCTGTTCAACCACTTAATTGGAAAACGAAAAGCCATTGTAGAGGATGTTCCTGGGGTTACCCGGGATCGGCTCTATGATAATACTGACTGGGCAGGTAGAGAGTTTATTATAATTGATACTGGCGGCATACGTTTTGAAGAAGGCGATATTTTTGCTCGGGAGGTAAAACTACAGGCGGAGTTGGCCATAGAGGAAGCCGATGTTATTATCTTTGTGCTGGATGCCCGGCAGGGACTAAGCTCGGAAGATGAACAAGTAGCTGATATTCTACGTCGGTCAGGTAAGCCTGTAGTTCTGGCAGCTAATAAGGTGGAAAATTTCGACCGCCAGCTGGATTATTATGAATTTTATAAATTGGGACTGGGTGACCCTGTACCAGTGTCAGCCATGCATGGCCTGAATACTAATGACCTGTTAGACCGGGTGATAGCTGAATTTGCTTTACCCCAAGAATATGAAGAAAAGGATAATGCTATTAAAATAGCCATTATTGGCCGACCTAATGTTGGGAAATCATCACTGGTAAATGCATTTTTGGGTGAGCAAAGGGTTATCGTGAGCGATATTCCCGGTACCACTCGTGATGCCATTGACACTCCTTTCCGCTATAATAATACTGATTATATCCTCATCGATACTGCTGGTATCAGGAAAAAATCCCGTATTAAAGAGGCAACCGAAAAATACAGTGTTATTAGAGCTTTAAAGAGTATAGAACGGGCAGACGTGGTCTTAATTATGTTGGATGCTACCGAAGGAGTCAGTGAGCAGGATCAAAGGATTGCCGGTTATGCTCACGAAGCGGGAAAAGCCAATGTTATTGTAGTTAACAAATGGGACCTGGTAGAAAAAGACGGCCATACCATGAACAAGTTTGATAAAGACATTAGGGAAGACCTTAAATTTCTGGCTTATGCACCGATAATGTATGTTTCCGCACTGACTAAAAGACGCATATTCAAGGTGCTGGAACTGGTGGATTTTGTGGTTGAACAGCATAACAGGCGTATAAATACGGCCGAGTTAAACCGGATGGTCAATGAAGCCATGATGCTTAATCCTTTGCCGGGTGGGGGAGGGAAAAAGATTAAGATATATTATGCCACCCAGGTACGTACGGCGCCGCCTACATTTGTGTTTTTTGCCAACCAGCCCGATATGGTACATTTCTCATATCTGCGTTACCTGGAGAATGCATTGCGGCAGAACTTTGGTTTTGAAGGTTCACCTATCCACCTCCTGGTTCGGCAGAAAACCGGGAAAGATTAATTAGAAAATAACTTTAATTAGAAAATAGATTTTAATTCACGCGGATCGCTTCATGTGTAGGGAACGGCCCCTGTGCCGTTCCGCCATGGGTTAGAAACAAAATACTTCTATTTTCATAAGTGGTTGTGTGCCGCACTCATGGCTGGTTAATTAGAAAATAGATACTGATGTTTATTGTCAGACATATTGTTTCACGTGAAACATTTATTTTCATGCATGGTTGTGGCCTCCGGCCATGGCGGGTTAATAAGAAAATAGATTTATTAGACATTGAAAAATACTGATTTTTTTGGGGGAGTGGGATTTTGAAAGAAGTATTAGTGGTGATACTTTGCTATCTTATTGGTTCGATACCCTTTTCTTATCTTTCTGCCAAGTATTTAGCTCATACTGATGTACGCTCACGGGGGAGTGGTAATGTAGGAGCAACTAACGTCTATCGTACTTCGGGTGTATGGGCGGGACTACTGGCATTTTTAGGGGATATATTAAAAGGAGCCGTGGCAGCCTGGATAGGTTTAACTGTGGGAGGAGCTATACTGGTGATTATTTGTTCCCTGGCTGCAGTTATCGGACATTGCTATCCGCTATTTTTAAAATTCCGCGGGGGTAAAGCTGCTGCTACCGCTGGGGGAGTAGTATTATTTCTTATGCCCAAAGTAGGATTAATTCTGCTATTGTTATTTATTATAGTTGTAGCCATTACCCGCTATGTTTCCCTGGCATCACTAACAGTAGCTATTTTATTGCCAGTTGTTGCCTACTTGCTGCATAATCCCTGGCAGTACACGGTATTAAGTGCTTTAATGATGCTTATCGTAGTTTACCGCCACCGGGAAAACATTGCCCGGCTTAAAGCAGGTGGTGAAGCCCGGATAGGGGACAAGGGTTGGAGGTAAATCATGAAAAAAATCACGATATTGGGAGCCGGCAGCTGGGGTACAGCCCAGGCCCTGTTACTTGCTAAAAAAACCAGGCAAGTTGCTCTCTGGGGCAGAGTTGAAGACGGTATAGAGATAATGCGTACAGAGCGGGAAAACAAACGCTTTCTTCCTGGAGTAACATTGCCCGATAATATAATGCCGGCCAGTAACCTCAAAGCTGCTGTTGCGGATACCAAACTTATTGTACTGGCAGTACCAACCCAGGCAGTAAGAGAAGTTTTAATCCAGCTTGTTCCCCATCTAAAACCAGATACCATTATTGTCAATACCGCCAAAGGGTTGGAAATAGAAACAACTATGCGCTTAAGTCAGGTGGCAGAGGATGTTTTAGGTGGACAAATACGAGAACATTATGCAGTATTATCTGGTCCCAGCCATGCCGAAGAAGTAGCCCGAGGATTGCCTACGGTGGTAACAGCAGCCTCCTATAGCCGGGAGGCAGCTATTTTTGTTCAGGATGCCTTTATGTCACCGGTTTTCAGGGTATATACCAATCCTGATGTAGCCGGGGTAGAGCTAGGTGGAGCACTAAAAAACATAATAGCACTGGCCACCGGTATGTGTGATGGATTAGGTTTTGGGGATAATACCCGGGCGGCGTTAATGACCCGGGGTCTTACTGAAATTACCCGCATGGGAGTAGCTTTGGGTGGAGACTATCGTACCTTTTCCGGTTTAAGCGGCATGGGCGATTTAGTTGTCACCTGCATGAGCAAGTATTCCCGCAATCGCAGGGCAGGAGAACTCATGGGCCGAGGTTATAATCTTCAACAAGCTTTGGAGGAAATCGGTATGGCCGTAGAAGGAGTTCATACTGTACGGGTAGTTAACCAAATTGCTGACCAGATGGGGGTAGATATGCCCATAAGCAAAGCTTGTTATAACATATTATAT
>CAZOIC010000118.1:0-4216 GCA_964579945.1 uncultured Syntrophomonas sp.
CCCGCTATGGCTATTATATTGATTCAGTTATAGATGAGGCTATAGACATACTGGCTAGCAAAAAAATTAGCTCTGATCCAAACAATACTGTTTACCGCGGAGGGTTGAGAATATATACTTCTATGGATGCAGATGTACAGCAGTATGCTGAAGAGTTGTATTCTAATGTAAAGAACTTTCCCCAGGAGAGTAAAGGCGGAAATGTAGTTCAATCAGCCGTAGTAGTAATTGATCAGCACAGCGGCGAAGTAAAAACCGTTATAGGTGGACGCAGCTATGAACGCAAACGTGGTTTCAACCGGGCTACCAGTGCTTACCGGCAACCAGGATCAGCAATTAAACCCCTCACCGTTTATACTCCCGCACTGGAAAATGGTTATATGCCCTATTATGTTCTTAATGATGCGCCTATTTCCTTTAAAATGGGGGGCACGGTATGGACTCCTAAAAATTATGATGGCAAATATCGGGGGCCAATCACCATGCGAACAGCGGTGCAGTGGTCAGTTAACGTATATGCTGTACAAATGCTGGATCAGGTAGGAATTAGAAAAAGTTTCGATTTTGGCCGTTCCCTGGGTCTGCCACTGGTGGATTCACCCGGTACCAATGACCTTAGCCTGGCTCCCCTATCCCTGGGCGGACTTACCCGTGGTATTACCCCCTTGCAAATGGCCGGAGCTTATGCTTCCATTGCCAATGGGGGTGTGTATTGCAAACCTCATTTTATAACCAAAATTATAGACTCGCAGGGGATAGAGATTTACAGCTATAAGCCCAAGGATAAAAGGGTAATGAGTGAAGAAACTGCCTGGATTATGGGGGATATGCTACAAACGGTATGTAACAGCGGCTCTGGTACCAGAGCCCGGGTGCCTGGTGTACCGACAGCAGGTAAAACCGGAACTACTGAAAAACATAATGACTCCTGGTTTTGTGGGTATACCCCTGGCTTTACAGCTGCAGTGTGGATGGGTTATGACAGCGAACATTCTATGAGCGGTGAATTTGGCGGTAATCACCCGGCCCGTTTGTTTAGTGCAGTGCTGCAAAGAGCCCATAAGGATTATAAGGTGGCAACGCCTAAAATGCCAACTGGGGTAGCTAAGATTTCGGTCTGTTCCATATCCGGTAAACGTCCCTCCGCTAAATGCCCTGAGGAGGTTATTGTATCTGATTATTGCAGCAAGAGTTTTGTGCCCAAGGATACTTGTGACCAATTACATGAAATTATATATATCTGCCCGGATTCGGGTAAATTGGCCGGAAAATATTGTCCCAACCCGCAGCCTTTATACCCGTTTTCACCAGGTAATGATGAGGAAAATCGTCCCGAAGTGCCAACGGAAAAATGCGATATTCATGTTCATCCCCCACTAATAGATATGAACAGTAATAATTATAATCCTTCCTCCGGTGGTGAGGTATATATTTGCACCGATCCCCGCAACGGAGGGGAAATACACCGGGCTATATTCCCCAATCCCTTGCAGGGTGGGGGCTGTCCTGATCGTTATATACAAAAGATTGAATTACCGGCAGGTGCTGATATTACTGATTGTCCATTGCCTGATCACCAGTTAAAAAGCAAAAAACCCCGGGAAGTAATTGAGGACATACTGCAGCCACAATAGATGGTGAGGAGTGATCACCCGCCTTACTTCAACTGTATTACCGTTACTCCGAAGCCGCCTTCTTCCCGGAATCCATCGCGGAAGTTTACCACGTAATGGTGATCCTTCAGGTAACTGCGAACTGCTTTCCTGAGCGCTCCTGTCCCTTTACCGTGTATTACCCGGACTGAATCCAGGCCTGCCAGATTGGCATCTTCCAGGTAACGGTCAACAATTAATAAGGCATCCTCAGCCAATAACCCCCGGACATCAATCTCTTTGCTTATATTTTGAGCCTTTTCCAGATAAGTCTGGTGGCGCCATTTTATCTTCTGTTCTTCCGGCGAATGGGTTTTTCTTACCTGTGCTTGTTTTACACTCAACTTCAGAATACCCACCTGAACCATCATGTCACCCTGATTATTAGGTTCTTCCAGGACATAGCCTTTCTGATTTATACTTTTGACGTATACATAATCTCCGGCTTTTATTTCATCGTGGTTAGTTGGGTCATGCTCCAGTTCAATCTTGGATTCACGTTCCAATTGTTTTATTTTTTGGCGTTTCTTTTCAATTTCGTGCCACTTGGGAGGATTATCCTTATCCTTTAATAATTCCTTTAACTCCTGAATAGCTTCAGCCGCTTCCTCCTTAACCTGTCGCAAGTGGTCCTTTGCCTCCTGCCGGGCCTGGGCCAGAACTTCCTCCTGTTCCTCCTGATATCTGAGTTTCTCCATCTCCAGGGTTTGCTTCTGTTCCAGCAGTTCAGCCTGCAGGGATTCGTTTTCCCGCAGGGAATCCTCGTAACGCTGGCGGCTCTCTTTTAACTGGCGTATCATGTTGCCCAGTTCCATTTCGCGATGCGGTACCAGTTCCCGCGCCTTTTCCACCAGTGTGTCTTTAAGCCCCAGCCGGGCTGCTATCTGAAAAGCATTGCTCTGGCCTGGCATACCTATAGTCAGCTCATAGGTAGGTCTAAGATTAACCGGGTCAAATTCTACACTGGCATTTTCTACCCGCTCGTTCTGATAGGCATATTTTTTCAATTCGCTCTGATGAGTAGTAATTACTGCCCGAGCCTTTTTGTTTTTAAGTTCTTCCATAATCACTTGGGCCAGGGCCGCCCCTTCCACCGGGTCAGTACCAGCACCTAATTCGTCCAGTAAAACCAGAGAATGTTCATCTGCCTGTTCTAAAATATTTACGATATTCTTCATATGAGAAGAAAAGGTGCTCAGTGATTGTTCTATACTTTGTTCATCACCGATATCCACATAAATGGTCTGGAAAATCGCAACTAAACTGTTCTCCCGGGCAGGAATGAACATTCCGCTCATAGCCATCAGGGTTAGAAGCCCCAGGGTTTTCAGCGCTACCGTTTTCCCGCCGGTATTGGGACCAGTTATGACCAGGATATCAAAAGCCTTACCCAGTTCTATGTTAACCGGAACTGCCTTCTCCCCCAGCAAAGGGTGGCGTCCGCGGTTAATATCTATTATACCCTGGGAGTTAATCATGGGCCGGAAGGCGTTCATTTTATAGGCCATACGGGCGCGGGCAAAAATATAATCGAGTTCACATAAAATTCGCATGTTACTAACCAGTTCATCGCTAAACCCGGCTACAGCCCGGGTGAGATCACGCAAAATTCTTTCAATCTCCCGTTTTTCTTCCATTTGCAGGCTGCGAATGCGATTATTATGTTCAACTACTGCCAATGGTTCAATAAATACGGTGGCTCCACTGGACGATTCGTCATGGATAATACCCCGCACCTCGTATCGATGTTCCTGCCGCACTGGTACCACATAGCGCCCGTCTCTCTCGGTTACAATGGCATCCTGCAATAATTTCTGGTTATTGCCGGAGCGAATAAAATCCTGCAGGTATTCCCGAATGCGGTTGCGGCTGGTATTAATCTGCTTTCTTATATCTTTCAGAGCGGGGGAGGCATCATCCCTGAGCTCACCTTCCTCGCTAATCGCTTTACGTAATTGCTTCTCCAAATCTGGATTGTGCTGTAGACCTTGTAGCAAGGTTCGCAAACGCGGGTATTTTTCTTTACCGGCATATTGAATGGCCATGCGGGCAGCATATAAGGACTGCAAAACATCATATAACTCAGGTGGATACAGCATTCCATCAGCCCTGGCTTTAGCCAGATGAGAATCCAACAGCTGTAGTCCGGACAGAAAACCTGTTTCTCCGAAGCGTAATGCTTCCATAGCTTCCCCGGTTTCATCCAACCAGCGCTTAATCTCTTGCTCATGGCTGGAGGGTTTTCGGGTTAAAGCTATATTTTTACCACCCGCAAAACTGCACTGTCCTGCCACCTGCTCCTGTATTTTGTTGAATTCTAATTTAATTAAGCTGTTGTTATCCATTGCATAAACCTCGTAATCTGAATTAAGAATTAAGAATTGAGAATTATCGTTGAAATACACCCTTCACCCTACGGGTACCACTGATGCTCCCGTTGGTAGCTATTAAGGTTGCGGGTACTACAATGTTCACTGTCGTTCACGATTAAGGTTGCTTCGTATTTTTCTTCATTTTAGCCCTAAATAAATCCGCGTAAATCCTTATAAATCCGCGCGATCCGC
>CAZOIC010000119.1:0-4194 GCA_964579945.1 uncultured Syntrophomonas sp.
GCTATACCATAACCCGGGTTCAACCTGTCGATATGTTTCCCCGGACGCCGCACGTTGAGACGTGCGTATTGATGTCACGCAAAGATAAATAATAGGCCGGAAAAGGCCTGAAATCATAGGTTTCCAGACTTTCGGTAACAATCGCCGATTACTGGAAACCTTTCTTTTTTATCTTTCGAATTAGCGTAGGCCTTAAAAGGATTGTTAGGTTGGGGCTACAGAACTGTTTTTCGCTCCGCGAGTGTACAGAACTGCTTTTTTTAGCATAGGTTGAAGCTATAGAACTGTTGTTTAAAGGGATCTAGAATTCAGATAAGATGTGAAATGAAAAAAATGTCCTGAAAAGGCTTGAAACAAGCGATTCCTGGATATATCCTGGGGTCGATTACTTCTCTTTTCGGCCGCTTTTAACATGTTTTTCATTGCGCCCAGGCTCATGAAGATAGGAACGTGGTTTCAAAACGTTCGACATTAGGTGGGGGTGTGCATTTTTAGATAAATCGCTGAGCATTTGAAGTAATCGCTGGACATTCGTTAGTTTAATAAAACCATAAACCATATTCAAATATAAACAAACAAGAACAAACTTATTGTAAGCCAGGGATGTATCTTGTATAATGGATGTTGGGATTTCGTAACTGTCTATAAGCTTTATGAGGTGAAAAGATGAGCGAGAATATCAATGATAAATGGATAAGTATAGATGAGGCCGCGGCTTACTTGGGTGTAAAGCCTGTGACTGTAAGAGATTGGATTAGAAAAGATACAGGAATACCTGCCCATAAAATTGGAAAACAGTGGAAGTTCAAGATATCTGAATTAGATACTTGGGTTAAAAGTGGTAAAAGCGCCATGGATTAAATTTCATGGAAGTTGTAGCTGATGATAACAAAATCGTGAATGGAGATGGAAGAGGATTGTGGCTGTGAAAAAATCAGAATTGTATTCCCTATTGTGGGAAGCATGCAATAAATTAAGAGGTGGCGTTGAGCCAGCCAGATATAAGGACTACGTACTTGTATTGTTATTTTTTAAGTATGTATCAGATCGTTACAAGGGTCAACCATTCGCAGAATTTACAATAAGTGCAGGGGCATCCTTTGAGGATTTGATTGCTGCTAAAGGGAAGAGTGATGTTGGCGAGCGCGTTGATAAAATTATCCAAAAATTCTTGGAAGATAATAGGCTGCAAGGTTCTCTCCCCGATGTCAGCTTCAATAACCGAGATGAACTTGGCGCTGGCAAAGAATTGGTGGACAAAGTCTCGGGTTTGATTGCGATATTCCAGAATCCTGCAATTGATTTTAAGAATAACAGAGCAAGCGGTGATGATATCATCGGGGACGCTTATGAATACTTTATGATGAAGTTTGCACAAGAGTCTGGGAAGAGCAAGGGACAGTTCTATACCCCAAGTGAGGTTTCCCGGATCATTGCCAGATTGATTGGAATCGGAAATATTAAGCAGATGCAGGCAAAGAAGTGGACTTTGTACGATCCAGCTGCTGGTAGCGGCAGCCTATTAATCCGCGCAGCAGACGAAGCTCCTGTTGATGAAAATGGTGATTCTATAGTGACCATTTTCGGGCAAGAGAAAGACCACGCTACGGCTGGTTTGGCAAAAATGAATCTGATCCTACATCAGAAAGGCACAGGCGAAATCAAGAGAGGTAACACGCTGGTCGATCCTGCATTTACAGACGATTTTGGTGAACTCAAAAAATTCAATTTTATTGTCATGAATCCTCCATTCTCGGATAAGTCTTGGAGTGATGGAATTAAGACATCGGAAGATAAATATAAGAGATTTGACGGTTATGGTATTCCTCCCGAAAAGAATGGTGACTTTGCATGGTTTTTGCACGTGCTAAAATCGCTTGACAGTAATGGCAAAGCAGGAATCATCTTGCCACATGGGGTACTCTTCCGAGGAAACGCGGAGGAGAGTATCCGTATCGAGGTTTTGAAGAAACGATATATTAAAGGCATTGTCAGTCTTCCTGCGAACCTCTTCTACGGAACAGGCATCCCTGCCTGCATTGTTATCATCGATAAAGAGGACGCAGAAACCAGAGAAGGTATCTTTCTGATAGATGCAAGCCGAGGTTTCAAGAAAGACGGAAACAAAAATAGACTGCGTGAACAGGATATCGAAAAGATTATCCAGACCTTCATTCAAGGGGAAAAAATTGAAGGATATTCTAGTTTTGTAAAATATAATGATATTCTTGAGAAGAATGCCGGAAATCTTAATGTAACTCGCTATATCAAGAGAATTGACGACACTCTACCACAGAACATCGCCGCGCATTTGAAAGGTGGAATACCTGGGACGGATATTGACTCGCTTAAGAAACTTTGGGATATTTCCTCAGATCTGAAACAAGAAATTTTTACCTGTATAGACACAGAGCACAACAATTATCATCTTGCTCTTCACTCTGCCGATATAGAGGGCGTTATTGGTCAAGATAGCAGTGTGTTAAGTGAAAAGAAGAAAGAAGTTGAAATAATTTTTACGCAATGGAAAGACGCGGTTAGTGATATTTTACTGGGTATTCAAAAAGACACGAACCCCAAGGAACTTATTCGCACTATTGCTGCTATGTTGCTAGATGCATATGAGTCTGCTCGACTGCTCGACAACTATGATGTTTACGATTGCTTGCTGAACTACTGGAATGCAAAATTGCAAGATGATATATATGCCATCAAATCCAGCGGTTTTGAAGTGGGCAGAGAAATTGAATACGAATATGCACAGAAGAAAGAAATGGACGAGAGTGGCGAAACCATATCCGTGAATGACACATCCAAAGTGAAATCTTTTGAAGGCGCATTAATACCAAGAGAAATTATAGAGACAGTGTATTTCGCTGAAGAACTGGCTACAATCAATACTTTGATGGATCAGTCAGCCATTTTGGAAGCGGAGTTGGATGAAATCCGTGAAGAGGAATCTGGGGATGAAGGTTTGCTGAAGGATGTCCTCAATGATAAGGGCGATAGTATTCCAAAGGCGAATTTAAACAAACGGCTGAAAGAGCTGGAGGGTAAAAAGACCTCTGCTATAATGGTTTCAATGTAAGCGTCAAAAACTTCACACATATAACTGACCCAGCCAAGATGAGACAATTAACCTGAACAAAAAACAAGGAGATGTTCAGGAATGGTTAATAACGATCTGTGCAGCCTGTGGGAACAGCGCCTGGCAGACCATGCAACCAGCGGTAAAACCATAGCTACCTGGTGTAGGGAACATTCAATTAGGGACAACCAGTTCTATTACTGGCGTAAAAAACTGCGTATGGACCAGGTTGAACATAACCACCCAGTTAAATGGCTTCCCCTGGAAGTAGAGCAGGCAAACCGTGTCCCCGGCTCCATAGCTGTTCATGTTGGGCAGGCAACAGTTGAGATTAAACCAGGATTTGATCCGCAGCTGTTGCGCCAAATCGTAAAGGTTCTACAAACCATATGATCAGTGAAATATCAAACCGACAGGTTTACCTGGCCTGCGGTAGCACTGATCTTAGAAAATCGATTGACGGATTGGCAGTACTGGTTAAAGAATCATTCCATTTAGATCCCTTTAGCCCCTGCCTATTCGTGTTCTGCAATCGCAAACGTGACAAACTTAAAATCCTACAGTGGGATCATAACGGATTCTGGTTACATTACCGGCGCCTGGAACGGGGCAAATTTGACTGGCCCACCGCCCATACCGATGTGGTCAGTATTAGCTACCGTGAATTCCGCTGGCTCCTGGATGGCTTGTCACTAAAACAAAATCAGGCTCATAAAGCAGTTAAACAAAGAGTAATTCTCTAACAGAAAAAACAGCTCCAAGTCCGGGTATTTAGGCATTTTCATGGTGCAAAAATACCGCTTTTATGGTATAATAATACCTATGAACATGCAAGATAATTCGGCTCAAACAATTGAACAACTTAATGGGCAACTGCTTTTGCAAAATGATAAAATTCTGATTCTTGAGCAGCAAAATGCTGAGCTTAATGCCAGGGTAAAGTGGTATGAGGAGCAATATCGCCTGGGTCGCCAAAAACAGTTTGGTGCTTCCAGTGAGAAAACTTCTCCTGAACAGATTAACCTGTTTAATGAAGCTGAAGATATTGCTAACCCCGAAACTAAAGAACCAGATATCGAAACCATTACCTATGAGCGCAAGAAAAA
>CAZOIC010000120.1:0-4163 GCA_964579945.1 uncultured Syntrophomonas sp.
CAATACTGATTGCGAAACCATTAATTATAGCCAACTTTCTTATGCAGGCACAAGGGCCAGTACAGCTTTGCTAAACCAATTCGTCTACCAGTAATCCCAGTGCCTGATTAATCATTTCCCTTAAACGAGCGCTTAAATCCAGCATGTATTCGGGTGGTATTTCTTTAATAGTTTCTTTAGTCTGGTTATCTATGACCCTTACCTGGAAACGCCCACTGTCTTCATGAAGTTGAAATTCCAGGTGGAAATTAGATAGATTCATGATATCATTGGCAACTTCAATAGCCTGGTGAACTTCTTCCCTGCTTGCCCTGGAAGCCACCAGTTCTTCTACTCCTACCCTGTTTTTTTGTTGATCGTGCAATGTTTCTTCACGAACCATATTCCGACCTGTGTCAATTACTGCGGGAGTGTTAACCGCCATCCCTTGCCCATCAACCCGCATATTTCCCGCCTCCCTGCACAAAAATTAGGTTACTAATATTATCGATATTTATTAGATTATACTTTAAAATCAAAACTTTATAACCTGATTACCCCTTAACGTTTATATGAGAAACCACGGTATTATCAGTACTTGCTCCCACTACTGCATTGCTTACTACCCCTGCGGTATTGCCGGTACTTATCTCTGCCGGGGGTAAACTTTTACTTTTTATAATCGCTTCCTGCCAGGTATCACGCAACTCAATTACAAAGTTTTCTACCTCGTTCAATATTTGCGCATCCTTTTTCACATTAGCCTGAACCATTTGGTGATGTAGATATTCATAGAGTAAAAACATGGGCTTGGAAATTTCATAATCCATGTTAAGACTGGCCATTAATTCCACTAAAATTTCCTGCCCGTTAATGATTTCCCGGTGCGCCTGGTTTATATCTTTGTTTTCAATAAATTTCCTGGCATGTTTAATGTTTTTTAACAAACCTTCGTAAAGCATGGTAATAAGCTTTTCCGGGGCTGTTTCCACACTTGATCTCTTGTATTGGTCATATGCCTGTGCATTAAGGTTCAAGCTATCTCCTCCTCTGCCGTAACTATATATAAATATCGTATAGCTAGCTAAAAAACTTTAAAAAATGAAAAACCCGGGAGGCTAGTCCCGGGAAGGAAGACAATTTATAATTATCATCAAGATTCCATGATAGGTTGCAAACATTTATGTAATTCGTTGCTCCAGATGGAAAAGGCGGGTGATAATATGAGTTGTAAATCCATACGAGCCTGGTTTAGTTTTTGATCTTCGTAGGAAATTGATAACTTTGCAAACGCATTTAGTAATTTATCTGTTGCCTGGACTACTGTTTCAATCTCAATGCTAGACTGTATGGATTCCATGGCTCGGGTAACAGAATAAAAGGCCTGTACAATATCCTGGAACAGATAATAACTGTCTTCCAGATGCCCATCTGCCAGTCTTTTATCCAGATGATCCAGACCCTCTTTAATAGTATTACTTAATTCAACCATATCTCGAGATAAGGTAATCAAGCTCTCCATTAAATTCTCCTTATAATTGCATTTTAATCTTGAAGGACATGGTCACGATGATACATTAGTTCCCCCTGGTAGCTGAACTTTTTGATAATTAGCTGACGGTAGATATGATAATCCTACAAATGAAGTAGAATTCTTAAGCAATTATATCCAGTTGACTCCCAAGATGGGGAAGTACTGATTTTTCCATCATCTCAATTAAAGCCTGCGCAGATTGCTTGGCCGAATCCATCTCCATCTTCATTACACTAGTACTCACTGCCTGCTGCAGGCTCTGGGCCTGCATCATGGTGGCTACACTGGCCAGGGCGCCAATTTCCATCTAAATACACCCCCTAAAACATTCCATATTTATTCTTTCGCTACCCTGGTTACATATTCCTGCTAGCTTTAATAAATAGACAGAATACACCATTACCTAAATTAACTAGAGCATCCTACCTCTATTTCTACCTCATCTGCAAAATCCTTATATCTATTAAATTTGTTAGCCCCTTAAAGACTGGAATCATAATGGTGCAGGCCAGATTTAAAGATGTTCTTATTTTCCCAGCAACTGCATTACCAGTTGCGGTTTTTGATTCGACTGGGCCAACATGGCTGTGGCGGCCTCACTTATAATACCCTGCTGCACATAGGCACTCAAGTTCTTTGCCATATCAGCATCCCGAATGCGAGATTCTGAAGCAGTGAGATTTTCATGAGCCACTGCCAGGTTATTCATGCTATGATCCAGGCGATTCTGCATGGCACCCAACGAAGAACGCTGTGATGATACCTTGGCAATCGCCCGGTCCAGTGTCCCCAGAGCCTGAGTAGCATGGGTCCGGGTAACCACCAGGATTTTGTCTACCCCCAGGGCCTGTGAACTGGCATCCATCAAGTCCAGCCACTGCGCCTGACCCCGATTAGCTCCCATCTGCAATACAGTAGCATTATCCACCAGTTGTACTGTCACCTGAATGTTTTCTTCCCCCTGCCAGGTGAAACCCTCGGAGGTCTCGTCATAAGATGCTTCCAGACCCAGGCTGGAGTCAACCCTCAATTCGACGTTGCTGTTTAAGGCCCCCACTATGTTTTGATCAGATTGAGCCTGGAAACTATTAATTAACTTGCCACTCACCGCATCACGCACTTCAATATCCAATTCGTTATTACTGGCATTCCTCAGCACAGAAATCCCCAGGGCATTTAAGAGCGGCTCCGGGCCAATAAAATTAAACTCGCCCCCGCTGCCGGAAACTGCGCTGCGTACTACCAACCCTCCCTCCAATTGCTCCAGATTGCTGGTATCGGAGGGGCTATCTACAAAAGAAACAAACTTGTAACGGTTTTTCTCTCCCACCAGTCTACCCTGATCCAAAGTATCATAAATAGCCTGGTTAATGCGGTCCAATACATCTACAATTTCGTCTTCGCCATAGAGCATAATCTTAACTTGCTTATCCCCGTTTTGTAGTAGTAACTCCTGGGGTGTAGCCAGTAAAAAGCGTCCTTCCGGGGTCCAGAACTGGGCAATATCCTTAAGTTTTGTATAATGATGGGCGGTAGCTGTGTTAATACCCTTCTGAAAAACTGACTCAAACTGCACCGCATCATCGATTACCCTTGGAGTATGCAGGCTATCTAATAATCCAAGAGCAGTACCGCCATGAAAATCAGCGATGGCAAAATCCATTATCCCCTCATGTATATCACCTGTATCGTAATTTACCTGATAAGTCCTGAGTATGGTATTCTGATGGTCCAATACCCCATCATGAAAACGCCAGTTATGAGGATAAATATCCCGCCGGTCGGCACTGCTGAACAAATATATTTCGTCTAAATCGCTGTCGGCAGGTTCGCCCTCCGCAGACAGAAAGAGGGAAAAACGGTCTCCGACCCGCAGGCGGGATACATCAGCAAAATTGAACTGACTGAAGCTCAGGCCATCGGCGCCGCTATCATTAAAGAAGGTGATATTACTATTGTTCCCACCCATGTCTATATAGTCATCAAACGCATAGCGGTAATTTCCCTGCTGGTCATAAATATGAGCCTGACCTCGCAAAATGACCTGTCCGCCTGTAATATCCAGCACCTCAAACACCACCGCCGCGTTCTGCTTTTCTCCGGCCTGGTATTCAGTTTCTGATAAAAAATGGATAACTGCTTCACCCTGCTGCATATCCTTAAAATAATAGCCCGTGAGCAATGCCGAGGCCCGGTGGTCGGTGGTGCCGTTGTAGTTTATCTCCAGGTGTACATTATTAGAACCTACCCCATTGCCCGCGGCAAATCCTCCCGCTGCCACACCCTGCAGAAGCAGGCTGCCGGTCCACACTCCGACACTATTTTCCCCGCCATTAAGAGGGTGAACAAAGTAACCCAGGAGATTGAAATCCTTGCCGTTTTCCGCATTTTCATTAAATCGATATTCCATGGTGCTCCCGCCTACGGTCCAGGGATTACCGGAAATAGCTATATTAGCATCGGAATGAACAGGCGGATTGTCATGATATCCCCCACCTGCCCGAGCAGCCACATTTATAACAAATTTATCATTTACGCTAAGATTTCCACCTACCTGCAGTACATCAAATTGAATACAGCCAATAGTGATGGGACCGCCGGTCAAAGCAATGGTAAGCGGTCCAAAGTCATTGGCAGTGCCATCACGATT
>CAZOIC010000121.1:0-4156 GCA_964579945.1 uncultured Syntrophomonas sp.
ACAGGTAATTCCATCTTACGCCTGGGTGATATTGCAGATATTAGAGAGGTTTTTAAGGCTAACCAGGAGATGGTGACTTATCAGGGCAAACCATCTGTTTCGCTAAGCTTTTTTGCCAGCTCCGGGATAGACCTGGTTAAAGTTGACCGGGAGATTTCCAGGTTAATGGATAAAATGGAGCAGGAATTACCGGAAACGGTGCAGATTTATCAGATATATACCCAGGCTGAAGCTATAAGCAAAATGTTTCGGAGTCTGGGTATAGCTTTTCTACTGGCTATGCTTTTTGTAGTATTGATATCATCAGCCGGTTTAAACCGTTATGCCTCCCTGGGAGTAGTGATAACCATTCCGCTAGCCCTGTGCGGGGGTATATTAATTCTTCCTCTGGTTAATGTGGATATGAATCAGATTACCTTGATTGCCTTCATTATTGTGCTGGGAATTCTGGTTGATGATGCTATTGTAGTTAATGAAAATATCAGCCGTTACCGTGCTCAACACAAGAGCCTGTTAACCTCTGTTAAACTGGGAACCCGCGGGGTAGCAACCTCGGTAATTGTTTCCACTCTCATAATAATCTTTGCCTTTTCACCCCTGGCTTTCCTCTCTGGTAGCGCTGGGGACTTTAGCCGTCCGCTGCCGGCAGTGATAATTGCTACGATTATCTTCTCAACCCTGGCCGCTCTATTTTTTACTCCGGTCTATCGCTACTGGTTGGGGGAACGCCTGCGGATTCCGGAAGTATCCCTGCGCGATGGCTGGTTGGATCAACCTTTAAGTCGCTTACAAGCTTATTATGCTAATAACATCCTACCGGTAATATTACATAAACCCCGCCGTTATGCTGCTATTTGTCTGCTGCTAAGCTTTATGGCTTATGCCTTTATTCCCGTGGTGCCCAAGGAATTTTTTCCCGATACGGAACGGGAGGAAATTTTTGTAGAAATTGAACTACCGCCATCAAATTCTATAATAGCAACTCGGGAAAAAGTTGGCGAGATTGAAGACTATATTCGTCGGCAACCCGGGATTAGAGAAGTAAATGCGTTTTATGCTGCTGCTATGCCCCGGATATTTGGTATGAGCAGTGCTACGGCGGTGGGGCAAAATAGTGTCAATATGCTAGTATTTGTTAACAGCAGCGAAGTTAAGGCTCGTCAATTAAAAGACCGCTTAAACCAGGAACTTAACCAGGCTTTCCCCATGGCTCGTTTTACCTTTTCCGTAGTTGAATCAGGGCCACCGGTAGGCGCTCCACTGGCCTTGCGGCTTACCGGCAATTCCTTGGATGAATTGCAAGCTTTAAGTGATGAAATGCGGCAGGTGCTTCTAGCCCAACCTGGGGTTCTTAACGTAAATGATGATTTAGGAGCGCCATCCCCTGCACTGGTATTTGTTCCCGATGAACAGTCCCTGCGCCTGCATAATGTTAACCAACAGCAATTGGGGGAAGCTCTGCGTCTGTACGGTGAGGGAATTAAAATTGGTGAATTTGATAGCGGAAACAAATTATTGGATTTGCGCTTAAAGTATAAAAATGAAATAGCCGGGGTAAGTCAGGATTTGTCACGGCTGGTTGTATTTAACGAAGAAGGGAAACCTGTAGCAATGGACTGTGTAGCCCAACCCCAGGCTAAAATGGAGTTAACTCATATTACTCATTATAATTGCCAGCGCAGCAATACTATTCGAGCTTATCTGGATGCTCATACTCCGGTAGAAAAAGTCCTGGCCGGGGCTACTCCTACCCTGGAAGAACTGGTTAACAAATACCCCGGGGTGCAATTGGAATACAGCGGGGAAACTGCGGCTCGGGCAGAAGTTTTTGTAGAAATGGGCAAGATATTTCTGGTGGTTCTTTTCCTGCTGCTTCTGGTTATAGTAATACAGTTTAATTCTTTGCCCCTGGCGCTGATTATTTTGGCTACGGTCTTGTTAAGCAGCTCCGGTGCGCTCTACAGCTTGTTTATCACCCGTACCCCCCTGGGATTTATGGCTTTAATGGGGATAGTAAGCCTGGCCGGCGTGGTGGTAAGAAATGGAGTTATTCTGATAGAATTTATGGAGCAAAAGCTGCGTGCAGGAATTGATTTGGATGAAGCTGTACAGCAGGCGGGGTTTCAACGCTTACGCCCGATTTTACTCACGGTAGGAACCTCATTTTTTGGTTTGATGCCGCTGGCTCTCGGGAAAAACCTCCTGTTCAAACCATTGGCCATCTGTATCGCCGGGGGCTTATTATATTCAACCTTGCTTACCCTGGTTTTAATCCCCTGTGTATATTATCTGTATCGAAGAAAAGTAAAACTTGAAGTAAATAATACAACCCAGACGGATACCTTATAAATAGAGTTAGAGGCATGAATAAACCCGGAAAAGCCCGTTTTCAATGTTTCATATTTGCACACATAATCAGGGCTATGTTTCTCAAAGAGTTGAGGGCAAGTCCTCAATTTCCATTTAAGTTTACAGAACGAAAAACAAATAAGGAGGGGGAAACATGAATTCTTCAGATATTTCCAGCTACGGAAAAAGCTTGTTATTATCACAGTATTACGGGAGCCTGTTATGAAAAGTATTATTGAGTCCATGCAGCTTCGCTATTTTCCGGACGAGTTGCGTAATGTAAATAAGATAAGATATTTTAGATCTGTACTCTTACGTCGTTTGGGACGAATCCTGGGCATCAACAACTGATATTGCCGCAATTCTACACCTTCGACAAGCTCTTCATTCTTCCGCTTCGCCTTCACAAGTCATATAGGTTATAACTATGGGGATGCATACAAATCAAGTATTACCCTATGGCTGAATTGTCATGCTATATTTTTGTTAATCATAATCGAAAGGTGAAGACTATCATGAAAACAGCTGTTATCGCTTACCCAAGAGTGGGAAGTTTGAGAGAATTATGGACTTAAGCGCCGACGATATTATTCTTTTAAATAAAATCTACAGTGAAGTTCTTTTGGCAAAAGGCAACAGCAGGGTGCTTTTACAGAGCTATTTCGGCGATATACGTGACTGCTACCAGGAGGTTATGGCTCTGCCGTTTGATGGCATAGGACTCGATTTTGTAGAAGGCAAAGATACGCTGGAGCTGGTAAGAAGCAACGGTTTCCCCACCGATAAAACCCTTTTTGCCGGTCTTGTCAACGGTAAAAATATCTGGCGTAATAACTATGAGAAGACAATGACTATCCTGGCTGAATTAAAAAGAACCACTACGGATATTGTTGTGAGTACCTCCTGTTCGCTACTTCATGTTCCCTATACTTTAAAGAACGAGACGGCCCTGTCTGATGAGCATAAAAAATATTTCGCCTTTGCGGAGGAAAAGCTGGCAGAGCTGGCCGAGCTGTCGCGGATAATATCATGCGTTACTCCGGCTGAGATTCCTGAATACATTGAAAACGTGAGGCTTTTCCAAGAAAACAGATTCCGCCCCGATGATTACGTCCAGGTGGCGATTTCAGCTCTTTCTCAGGAGGATTTCATCAGACATCCTGCGGTTGAGGAACGCGAGAAAATACAGAAGGCTGAATTTAACCTGCCATTGTTGCCGACCACAACCATCGGTTCATTCCCACAAACGACGGAGGTAAAAGCGAACCGTTCCAATTATAAAAGCGGGAAGATAAGCTTTGAAAAATACAACCGCTTTATTCAGGAGAAAATTGCAGAATGTGTTGCGCTGCAGGAGAAAATTGGACTTGATGTGCTGGTTCATGGTGAATTTGAGCGTAACGATATGGTTGAATATTTTGGCGAGTGCCTTGATGGCTTTCTTTTCACTGATAAGGCCTGGGTGCAGTCTTATGGTACCAGATGTGTAAAACCGCCTATTATATGGGGGGATATTTCCCGTCCCAGGCCTATTACAGTTGATTATGCCGTATACGCGCAATCGCTAACCGGGAAATACATGAAAGGAATGCTTACCGGTCCCGTCACTATTCTAAACTGGTCGTTCCCCCGTGAAGATATTTCCTTGAAGAAATGTGCGTATCAAATTGCTCTTGCCATCAGGGCGGAAGTGCTGGATTTGGAAGCCAATGGTATAAAGATTATTCAGGTTGATGAGGCCGCCCTTCGCGAAAAGCTGCCGCTAAGAAAGAGTGATTGGCACAGCGAATACTTGGATTGGGCTATT
>CAZOIC010000122.1:0-4140 GCA_964579945.1 uncultured Syntrophomonas sp.
GTACAGGAGTTAAGGGAGATGCTTGTTACGTAAGGGGCAGGCATCTTTTTTTGTGAATTTTGTTAATTTGTACTTAGTGATGAAGCATGGTATCTGATAGATCCACAAGCATAAAGACGGTTATTGTAAGTCTATATAAACCAGGACTGCCAAAAAACTCAACCCGTTGGAAAGAGCACACAATTAGCCGAACATCTTACTTAAAGGATTTTGATATTCCCATATAGAAGATATCCTGAATATACCATTAGTGCATTTTTACAGGTATTATAATGGAGCTTAATGACAGAGATCGCCGAGAGGAAGGGGAAGATTTGTTGGATTTGAAACATCCATTACTTGAAGTTTATGGGTTTTCCGTAGATAATTTTTCCGAAAAAGCAGTTCAGTATATACAAAATCGTCTTTGCCCTTACAATAATAAGGTTCCAAATTGCACTAAAGACAAGGCAAACAACCCCTTGGGAGTATGTTCTATACATGAGGGTATTAACACTGCTATTGTCTGTCCTATTAGATTCCGTCAAGACTGGATGGTTACTATCGATGCCGCCTCATTCTTTTTCCCACCGGGAACAAAATGGACCACATTAACTGAAGTACGATTGAACGATAAAAATGGGCATACTGCCGGTAATATAGATATTGTCTTAGTTGCGTATGATGATTATGGAAAGATTACTGATTTTGGTGCATTGGAAATTCAAGCAGTATATATTTCAGGGAATATTCGCCGCCCATTTGAAGCTTATATTCAAGAGCCAGAAAAGATGTATAATATGGATTGGACAGGTAAACCCAATTATCCTAGACCGGATTATCTTTCCTCATCCCGGAAAAGACTTGTGCCACAACTAATTTATAAAGGCAAGATTCTCAATGCTTGGAATAAAAAAATAGCAGTAGCTTTGCATTCAGGCTTTTTTTCAACTCTTCCCCAGTTACCAGAAGTCCCTCCTGATAAAGCTGAAATGGCATGGTTACTTTATGATTTGGAACTACAGCGCGAATCAAATTACTATAATCTTATACATTCAGATACTATTTATACATTATTCCAGAATTCTTTGGATCGCATAATAACACCCGAACCCGGATTGGTAGATGATTTTATAGAAGTTTTACAGGATAAGTTGGATAAAAAATTAGAGAAGATGGAAGTTAATGATGACGATATTAATAAAACTATCGATAGACTGCTTTAAGGAGGCCGCATAAGTGCTTAAACAAGCATCCTTATTTGCCGATGAACCAGTAATTAGCCCTAACCAAATAATAAATGTAGCCCAGGTAAAACAATTAAGTCCGTTTAGATATCCTGGCGGTAAGACCTGGTTGATTCCGTATATAAGAACCTGGTTGTTTAATCTCAAAAACAAACCGGAATATTTTATTGAGCCTTTTGCAGGAGGGGGCAGTGTTAGTCTTACTGTTGCTTATGAGGGTTTAGCTGATAAAGTTATTATGGTGGAGATTGACGAAGATGTTGCTGCCGTCTGGCGTACTATTTTTACAGGTGATGTACAATGGTTAATAGAACAAATAATTAATTTTGAATTAACGGCTGAAAACATACAGGTAGTTTTATCAGAACCTGCTAAATCTAGCGAAGAAAAAGCTTTTCAAACTATATTGCGTAACCGAATAAGTCATGGGGGAATACTGGCACCGGGTGCCGGGATAGTCAAAAATGGGGAAAATGGTAAAGGGCTTACTTCGCGCTGGTATCCCCAAACTCTAAAACAAAGACTACAAACAATTGCAAAAATGAAGAATGTAACCTTTATCCAGGGGGATGGCTTTAATGTTTGTAATCAATACATTGATAACCCCGATGCTGCGTTCTTTTTTGACCCACCTTATACTGCCGGAGGAAAATCAGCAGGCCAGAGATTATATACCCATTCCGTCATAGATCATCCAAAATTATTTGAACTGGCAAGTAAAATTCAGGGAGATTTTCTTATGACTTATGAGAATTCAGATAAAGTACGGGATTTAGCCAAAAGCCACCATTTTGAAGATACGCCTATTTCTATGCAAAATAGACGTAATGCAGTAATGAGGGAATTAGTAATAAGTAGAAGCCTGGAGTGGTTAATTCCAGGGTGCTGAACAAGATAGTTAAAACGGAACGCCAGACACTCCCTGGTTTTGCTTAACTGACTATTTCGGCTTTCAGTTTTTGGATGGTTTCCAGAGATAGGCCTGTAATCTCTGCAACAAATTTCACGTCTGCACCTTTTAGTAGTGCTGCACGAGCTGTTTCCAGCCTGCCCTTTTCCACACCTTTTTCCATACCCTCTTGGATGAGCTGTTCAGCAATAGTCATAATCTCCTCGCTCCTTTCTAAAGAGACTTCTTTGGCCAGTTCATATATATCGGTTACGCCAATATCATTTCTGGCGTTCATAATATATCTTATTAGGACTTCAAAATATTCAGTCCCTTTATCTATTTGCTCTATTTCTTCTAACGCTATTATTGACCTTTTAAGAACCTGGTAGAATACTTGAACATCTTTGGTAAACATGCTCCTGAGGGTTTCTAATATTATCCTTAGTATGGCTCCCCCTTTTATCTCTGCTGCTCCATAAGGTGATAAGTCGTAGGTTATGTATTCGTAATCGGGGATATGTTTTTTTAAGCTTGCAGGCAGTTTTTCTATTCCTTCTATCAGGTAACTTAAGCTGGGCTGAATGTTCCAGCGGTTTTCGCCGTGGTAAACTATCAGCGGAATTATTATGGGCAGTTTCTTCTGTTTTTCCTTGTTGGTTTTAAGTTCCCAGATGGCTATCATGTATTTTAGAAGTTGTAATGCGGTAAGAGGTGACTGGTAGCTTTTATGTTCGAACAGGAAGTAGATATAGCATTCACTGCCAGCAATATGGGTCTTAAATAATAAATCGGAAAATAGTTCCACCAGTTCGTTTTCTATAAAGCTGTCTTTTTCGATAGTTAGGTGGTCTATATCTATTATTTGTACCAGTTCAGGTGGTAAATAATTTATGATAAAATCCCGGGCTACCTCAATATCGCCAAATGTTTCTTTGAAAAACTTATCAGATTGGCAACTCGGGCAATATAGAAAGACGCAGCACCTATTATGCCTGCCGTATGTTTGGAGACCAGAACATAATAAGCGGGAGATACCAAGACCTTAACCGGGTAATCGCCATAAACGTATTAGACTTTACCAGGATAAAACATATCGAACACTATCACACAAAATTCAGATTACGAGAGACCCGGAAAACGTAGACCTGACCGATGTCATAGAAATTCATTTCATTGAGTTGCCCAAACTAAAACAAGAAAAGGCAAACTATACCGACCCACTGGACAGATGGGTAGTATTTTTGAAAGGAGGATGGGACATGGAGCTTATTGACAGATTGGCCAAAGAAGACCCCGCCATTGGAAAAGCAAAACAAGTATTGGAACAAATGGCTTCCAACCCCAGAGAAAAAGAACTCTACGAACTCCGGCGAAAAGCCATATTAGACAGGAATTCAGCCCTTTACGAAGCAAAAGCGGAAGGCCAGGCCATTATACTGCTGCGACAACTGAAAAAGAAGTTTGGATTTATGCCGGTTGAAATGGAAAACAGAGTGATGTCCATGCCGGTGGAAAAGTTGCAGGAACTGGCGGAAGCAATACTTGATATGGGAACAATTGATGAGGTTAATAATTTCATAAACAGATAACTTAGGAATTAGTCCAGGCTAGCTCCTCAGGCTAATTGTAGAGATTGAAAAAAGGGGATAACTTTTTTAAGCTTACCCGTTGAAGAGCTGAGGGATTAAGTACATTTGAGAATTGAAGCGAACTGATTTTTACAAAACCGAACCGGAACGCGGTGAAAACACAATAAAGAAGTGGCAAAAATAGTTGCAGATTATATCAAACAAAAGGAATTTGGGTAACGATATATTGGCAACCCTGCCGACCATAGCATATCCTTTCAATTTCATAAGTATGGGAAATACTAATTCTGTACAGCGCTTGGTATTTAACAAAAATTCAGGTCGATAATATAAAAGAACTGGCAAAAACCAATCAAATATCTCGTAGTGCTCTGGTGAGAATGATTATAAGGGAATATTTAGCCAGGCAGGGGGAAGATAAAGGAAAGTAAGG
>CAZOIC010000123.1:0-4066 GCA_964579945.1 uncultured Syntrophomonas sp.
CATGATAAAGCGCCGGAAATTGAAACATCCGGCAGCAATTCACCAGCAACTAAGGATACAGGAGCAAAATTGCCGGACGGATTTCCAGCCGACCTGATACAGATCTATGAGGGTGGCAAAATTACCTCCGTCGAAGAAAAAGCCTTTGCCGGAGGATACAAGGGATGTCTCGTCACCGTTGATCACTCGGGTCAGAAGGACAGTGTGGTAAACGGCTTTTATTACAGCGTGATGGCGGGTGCTAAAGATTTAGACGCAATGATCGGCATGCACTCTCACTATTATGGTACAAAAGGCGGATACTGGATTGAGATTGACTTTTATCAGGAGCTCGGGGACGAATATAAGGGATATGCAACAATCGGCTATTACAAAAAATAGCGAATCAATAATTACGAAAGTAAATGCTTTTCCTTTATTTAACGTTTAAGTGTGAGATTGTACCGTCGGCATGGTATTAATAACAAGTTGATTGGAGGAGAATGAATAATGAAGCGAATTATCTCATTGGTACCGACACCGGCCTTACATTGACCATAAGTGACGGGACAGAGCCGGAAGAAGATGTATGTGAAATCAATGGGACTGGGTACCCCACGCTGGATGCCGCGTTGACGGTGGTTCAAAGCGGGGAAACCATCAAGCTGCTGCAAAACATTGTCTACACCAAGAATAGCGAAAACTCCGTTATCCGAATTGATGGCAAAAATATCACCTTCGATTTGAACGGCCACACCCTCAACATCAATAACTCTATGTACACAGGTGTTACTCTGGCAAATCAGGTAGGGATGTCAGGAGGAGAGCAGAAGGATAACTCTGGTGCCTGGCACCTCTTGTGCAATATTCAGGCATAATTATGCTTGAATTTTTATCTATATTTTTGCTATACTATGGGTGAGAAAGGGGTTGATATTATGCCTATCATTCGTCCTATGGCCGACCTTAGAGATACGGTGAAAATTTCTGAGCTGTGCTATCAAAAGAACGAGCCGGTGTTTATTACCAAAAATGGCAGTGGACATCTTGTTGTTATGAGTATGGATACCTATGAGAAACAGATGGGGATTTTGGATGTCTACCGCAAGTTGAGTGCTGCAGAAAAACAGTTGGAGGATGGGGTGCCACTTCTGGACGGCAAAGAAGTCTTTAGTAGATTGAGGAAGAAGCATGAAAAATGAGCGTTTTCAAATCCTCTATACACCACTGGCCTATGAGGATTTAGATGAAATGGACACCTATATCAGTGAAACACTTTTTAACTCACAGGCAGCGGAAAAAATCATGGAAGAAATAGAAAAATCCATTAGCCAGCTGGAGCAATTCCCATACATCGGCAGCGAAGTGGCAGATCCTCATCTGTCAAGGAAAGGATACCGCAAGCTGGTGGTCAATAACTATCTGATATTTCACCTTATTAATGCCGAGCAAAAGCAGGTCATTATCATGCGTGTTCTGTATGGTGCAAGGGAATATCACAACTTGCTATAATCAAAAAAAACAAATATCACACAAGAAATGCAGTTGTTATCGGTTGCGTTTTTATTATAATTTTCTTTAATCCTGCGGAATATGTTCAAGAATATAAGGTAAAACCTCATCAGGCGAAATGTTCAAAGCCGTGGCAATTTCCTGATATAACTGTCTTTCTGCTGCATTCATCATATTTTCATCAGTCATAGGCAATTTTTTGCCACTCGAATTCCTGGTTTCTCTTTCCAGATGTATGGTCTTAATGATTTTGGCCATTTCGTTAATATTTCCCGACTTAAGAGCAGCTTGATACATGTTCCTTCGTTCTCGCATATCCTCAATCCAAATGGTTTCTATTTCCGGCATCCCAGCTATTAATAACTCTACCTCATCACGAGTAATAATTGGTCTCATCAAAACACTTTGACTATTTACCGGGACTTTAATAATCAGGTTATCCTGGTATACAGGGTTTAAAACATAGTATTGAATTTCGCCGTTACCATTTTCTTCTGTTGTAATATCTGTAATCTGGCATACTCCCGTTGAACCGTAGATAATATAATCATTCACTTTAAACATATGGTCCTCCCTTGGTTAAGAATTTTAAAAAGCCGTGCTATTAAAAGAGACCCTAACAGCTGAAAAGTGTCGGCAAACTTACACTTCCAAATACATTATATCAAAAAATCAAATTTTGATGCATTCCCCGCGGAGTAACGGGGATTTACGAACAGACTTTTAAAGGTCGATCTCAGCATTGAATTGCTCCTCGGTAAGCGTACTCACTGACAGAGGTTTACTCTGCGGGAGCTTTAATTCAAAGGGAATACCTCGTTGAAGCACTACCTGCCTGAGAAAAAGTCCGATTGCGTTTGACATCGGGATACCAAGCTGTTCTAAAACAAGCTCTGCCTGTTCTTTGACTTCCGGCTCGACACGGGCAAATATATTTGATGTTCTTGCCAAACGAACACCTCCTATTCTGCTACTATTATGCCCGGTTGTATTGCGAAATGCAATCGGTTAGCTGAAGAATAATAGGATCAACAGGTGAAGCAGGGGACGGTCCTTCCTTTTGTTAGGCCTTAAATAGAATGTTCTGACTGATTGATTTAATTTCGAAAATCTTTTGGCCCAGGAAGGAATTTATAATGTATAAGAATAAATATTTTTTAGGCATACCCCATTCCTTTCTGTGAATAGTTAAATACAGATTGGTATACTTATTAGGACTTGCTCAAATCTCAGATTAAGAAGGAGCGCCCTTGGATTATTTATATTACTATATAAGGGAGAGAAGATATGGATAATAAAATCGCCGTAGTCGCCTTTGGTGGAAACGCACTTCATCCGGAGCATCAAATAGGAACAATCGAAGAGCAAGAGATCAATGCGTCAGAAGCCAGTGAAGCAATTATTGAAATCGTACGGAATGGTTACGAATTAGTGGTTGTTCATGGCAATGGCCCCCAGGTGGGCAATGTGCTTATTCAAGTAGAACGCGCTACTGACGAGGTACCCCCCTTACCCTTATACTCTTGTGTTGCTTGCACTCAAGGTTCAATTGGCTTTATGTTGACTAATTCCTTGCGTAAGGAGTGTGATAAGCTAGGGTTGAACAAGGAGATTGCCACAGTGATGACGACGGTGGTAGTGGACGGAGACGACCCTGCGTTTCAAAAGCCGACCAAGCCCATTGGGCCTTTTTTTAATGAAAAATATGCCCAGCGGATGGCGAGAGAAAGGAACTGGCAAATAGTTGAAGACAGCGGCCGCGGTTACCGAAGAGTAGTACCATCCCCGCTACCCTCTGACATCCTGGAGAAGAAAGTTATTCAACAAATGGTTGAGAATCATAATATTGTCATTGCCTGCGGTGGCGGAGGAATTCCAGTCATGCTTAAAGACGGTGAAATAAAAGGAGTAGAAGCAGTTATTGATAAGGATTATGCTTCTAGCCTGTTAGCTCAGGAAATTGGAGCAGATCTTTACGTAATCCTGACTGGAGTTGCGCAGGTTTCAATCAATTTTGGTAAACCGAACATGCAATATCTAGATACCATTACCGTTAGCGAGGCTAAAAAATACATGGCCGAAGGGCAGTTTCCACCTGGCAGTATGGGGCCCAAGATAGCTGCTGCCATACAATTCATTGAAGCAGGGGGTAAAGAGGTGCTGGTTACTTCAGCCAGTGAACTGGGCAAAGCTTTGCAGCGGCAAGGTGGAACCTATATTGTTCGGTAAGTAGTTATACTATGAATAAAAAAGGAAAACCTGGAAGGTTAATGAGGTATAATTATATTATAATTTGAGGAAACAATTAGGAAACTTTTAGATTACATATAGGGGGGTATATTGATGAGTGACATTATTGTGGAAAGGCGAGGGCATATCTTGCTGATAGGGTTCAACCGTCCACAGAAGCGCAATTCCCTGACTCTTGACATGTACTACGAACTTGCTCGGGCTTATGGGGAACTCAGTAGCAACAAGGAGCTGCGCTGCGGACTACTCTATGCGGTGGGGGATCATTTCACTTCGGGGCTGGATCTTCCCCAGTGGGGGCCGGTATTTGCCGGGGGTAAATGGA
>CAZOIC010000124.1:0-4064 GCA_964579945.1 uncultured Syntrophomonas sp.
TATGAGGTGGTTTTAATTTGAGAATTATGGCAGGATTAATGTGAGAATTCACAATATGGATACCGATGCTTTCTGACTTCCTTCCATACCTGACTAACCCATGTGATGTATTTCTCGCAGCTCAAATTATTATCTATATTTAATCGCACCGGGACAGTATCTATGAACATTCCGACTGAGACCTGTTCCTTTAAAGTAGGCCGAAGCAGTATAGGGACACCAATGATTATATCTTTTTTTCCGGTTACGCGGTTAAGATAGATGGATAATGCAGACAGGAAGAGAATAAACCCTGATACTTTCTTGTTCTTGCTGTATTGATTGATTTTATTTGTAAGTTCTCTGTTGACAGTGAAGTTCTTCCGTTTAGCCTGAGTACTAGTAGAATAATCCATTCTCGGCTTTAATGTGGCTGATTCGGGGGCAGTATCAAACACCTTACTCCAGAACTGCTTGTTTAACTCAAAATCAATGGATTCTTCGAACGCTGCCTCTGATTTAATGAAGTCTAAGTAGGAAGGAGGATTCTCTTCCGGGATTGTTTCTTCATTTATAATCTTATTATATAAACTGCCTATCTCATTACACATTAATAACATTGTCCAGGCATCTGATATGAGGTGATGTGTACGAACAAAGGCCCCACCTTCATTCTCACTGATTTTAAAAAAACAGAAGTAAAAGAGATCAGAATTAATAAGCTCAAAGGGAACTTTCGCCTGAATGTCAGCCCATTTATAGAACGCATCTCGTCCCCCTCGCTCAGAAAAGTCAATTAACTCAAATTCCTTGTCCTGATGTTTTGCCACGTATTGCTTAGGTTCCAATTTATCATCAGTAAGCCTAAGGCGCATGCCTTCATGCTTTTTTATAAAGAGATTAACTGCCTTGGAAAGTTTGTTATAGTCCATATCTTCTTTTAAGCTAGTTGAGGCAACAATGTTTCCAATCGCTGTTCCCGGATAGAACTGTTCTGTATACCATAGGCCTTTTTGTCCGTTGGTTAGTGGATAGTAGTACGTTGTTTCACACATCTCGGATTGCCTTTCTCATATGAATATGCTGTTATATTAATAAGCACTTGTAATACATTTTAATAATTGATTAAAACAAGGGGTGGATAAGGTAGACAGGATGACAGGTACAGTAAAAACTTAATACAATTATCTGATTACTTCTATCATATTTTATCTTTTATATTTTTCACCATTAAATAATTTTATCCTCTTTCTACATTTATTTCCATACCCTTTTGCAAATTGCAACCAATTTATTGGCCTCCCTCGATCTTTAAATTGTACCTGCAGGTATTTATATAACTGGTTAATAACTCTTATTTTACTGTTTTAATTTGCTTTCCTATCTGATATTAAACCATTCAGTATCCAGCACATATCAACAATGTTGATATTATTTGGAAAATCATCATTAAGAGCACAAACAGATAACCGGTGTTCCCAGTCAATTTCATATTTACGCAGGAATACCGGGCTATAGTTATAAGCCTCTTTTACTTTTACTTTACTATCGCCATACATCTCAATGGTAAATGAATTTAGTTCTTCAGATAGACCATACCCCAATGCCTTTATATAACTTTCTTTTAATGTCCAAATATCGTAAAAAACTTCCTTTTTCTTTTCCAGGGAGGTTTCTTTCAAATAATTGATCTCTTCATGCGAAAAATAATTATAGATAATATCCATTTCAACAGGTACTATTTCTTCTATATCTATACCTATCGGTTTGGTGTCAACTACACAAACTACCCACCTACCTGAATGAGACAAGTTGTAGTGGAAATCATCTATCCCTACAAGATACGGTTTACCGTATTCATTGGTTCGAAAGTCTAACTCATCGTTCCTTAATTTCAGATGCCGACAGGCTATTGATCTTATAAGAAGATCTCCAATAAGTACACGTTGAGCATCTCTGTGGTTCCTAAAAGCGTTTATCCGATGTTGTTTATCAGGGGAAACATATCGCAATAAACTTGGTACATTTATATAATCCAGATTCTCTTCTATGTTGATGCCAAATATATTAACCATTGTTACACCACCAACTTTTAAGATAAATGTACGCTATCAATTGAAATATGGTCTCGGTCTGGGCACATCAGATAGTACTATTGAATGAAAACCCACCTATCGTAAAACACAAACGGCTATATGGCCAGGGATAGGAACTGATGGACTGGTTGCCCTACCTGACAACCCTGGCAAAACGTCTAATGCTTTGAAATACACCAGGATTTTACCGTGAACCACTGCTCCCTGGCAAGATACTTTAAATATCCTGGTTACGAAGAGAAGTAAGATTTAAATCGTTGGTAGATAGCCAAAACGGATATGGACACAGCAACTTTTGCTTACGGGAAACCACTAATTTCGGTAAGCTACTGCTGCCGGTGTGGAAGTGTAGGGCATAAGTGGGAACAGTTCTTACTTGCCCACTTTCATACTCCTGGTGCGCGGCGCAGGGGTGGCAGGGGGAGTAGCAGGGGGACGGTGCCCCCTCAAGTAAGTTAACTTAACGGCTAGCGCCGTGATTTTAGTTCGTCAAAGATATCACCCAGTTCCACTCCCTGCTCGACCAGCAATACCAACAGGTGATAGATTAAGTCGGATACTTCATATACTACTTCAGATTTCTCCCGGTTCTTGGCGGCAATTATTACTTCGGCATTTTCTTCGCCAACTTTTTTCAGGATTTTATCTATCCCTTTATCAAATAAATAAGCAGTATAGGAACCTTCAGGCATCTTCTCTTTACGGTCACTGATTATATCATATAATTCATAAAGTATTCCCGGGCCCTGCTGGGAATCATAGATTTTCTCAACATCGACCAGGGTCGGTTCAGTTTCATTGCCTTCTATATCACGATAAAAACAGGAATAATGACCGGTATGGCAGGCAACTCCAGTCTGCTCTACCTTAATCAGCAAAGTATCCTGGTCACAGTCATAAAATATTTGTTTTACCTCCTGAATATGGCCTGACTCTTCGCCCTTCATCCATAGCTGCTGGCGGCTGCGGGAGTAAAACCAGGTTTTGCCGGTATCCATAGTTTTGGTTAGGGATTCCTGGTTCATATAAGCCATCATCAAAACCTGACCGCTCCTATCATCCTGTATTATGGCAGGTACCAGGCCTTTTTCATCAAATTTAATGTTTTCTATCATAATCTTACTGTTACTCCTTTATCGGCTAGATATTGTTTGGCCTGTTTTATGGTGTATTCGCAAAAGTGGAAAATGGAAGCACAGAGGACAGCATCCGCTTTACCATCCTTAACCGCATCATAGAGATGCTCCAGTTTTCCCGCGCCTCCTGAAGCAATAACCGGAATGCCAACCGCTTCGCTTATGGCTGCGGTAAGCTCAATATCGTAGCCGTCTTTGGTACCATCTTTATCCTTGCTGGTAACCAGTATCTCTCCGGCTCCTAGCTTTTCTACTTCTTTAGCCCATGCTATAGCATCCAGTCCGGTTGCCTTTTGGCCGCCATTAATGACAACCTCCCAGTTATCGGGGCCCTTTTTTATAACATCAATAGCAATAATCAAACGGTGACTGCCAAATTTCTTTGCTGCTTCAGTAATTAAGGAAGGGGTATTAACTGCTGCCGAGTTAATCGAAATCTTATCAGCACCGGCCTCCAGGACACTGGCAATATCATCTATAGTGCTCATGCCACCACCTACAATGAAAGGAATGCTAACTGCCTGGGCAGTTTTGCGGGCTACCTCCACCATAGTCTTGCGCCCTTGCACAGAAGCACTGATATCTAAAAAAACCAGTTCATCTGCACCTTCGCGCTCATAATAAGCAGCCAATTCCACCGGGTCACCTGCATCCCGCAGGTTTTCAAAATTGATACCCTTTACTACCCTACCTTCATGGACATCAAGACAGGGAATAATCCTTATAGCCGACATAACATCAACTCCCAACATTAGAATAGAGAAGGTGACAGGGGACGGTTCCTGTGTCACCTGATTCTCAGGTGACACAGGAACCGTCCCCTGTCACCTCGAGGGCCTGGGCCAGGGTTATT
>CAZOIC010000125.1:0-2348 GCA_964579945.1 uncultured Syntrophomonas sp.
TTATTTGGCTCTACCGTTGTATGCTGATGATGGATTACAGATGAAGGTGAAAGCCGGCTTTGGCGGCTATGCTCGCAGCGGCAAATTTACCCCGGTACAGGTTATAGTAGAGAACAATGGCCCGGGAATCACCGCTTATCTGGAGATAAGTACGCTTATAGGCGAGAAGCAGGTTTTATACAGAAAGGCAGCGGTACTGGCTTCAGGTAGTAAGAAAGCCATTGATATGTATATACCGGTAAATGCCGAGCAGGACTATACGGTTAAACTGGTATCTGAACCGGAAAAAAAACTGTTGGCTGAATCAAGGTTAAGGATGTTCTATATTGAGGATAATTTACTGGTTGGAGTACTCGGTCAGGGTGTGATCGATCTGGATTATCTGGAGGAGATAAGATTACCTGGTTCAGGTCGAAGAACCAGTGTCGCCTATTTACAGGAAGATAGTTTAACGGTAAATGAGCTGCTTCTAGATAATATCAGTGTCCTGGTTTTTTACGATTATCCTTTAAACCGCTTGTCAGAGCAGAAGTCTTACGCCATAAGTGAGTGGGTTAAAAGAGGGGGAATCCTGGTCCAGGGGGGAGAAAGATACGATTCCTCCGTTTTACCTGGAGCTGGTAATAATGAGCTAGCTGCAAATGCTAAAGAGTTGGTGATACAAGGCAACACGCTATATCATCGGCAACTGGGCCGAGGAAGCATCTATCACCTGGGTCATGATGGAGCTATCGGGATAGATGGGATGAACTTGTGGCAGTATTTGCTGAATGAGGCTGAATCTTCTTCACTTGTATTGACCCGTGATATGAATGAAACCGGTAACACCCTGGGAACCGCCCTGTCCACTATGCCTGCCTCCGACCTGCCGGCTTTTGGCTGGTTAGCAATTATATTTTTGATTTACATAGTGATACTAGGACCGGGAGCTTATCTGGTGTTAAAAAGGTTTGACCGCAGGGAATGGGGCTGGGCCGTTATTCCTCTGCTTGCGGTTTTATTATTTTCCTTTACTTATTTATACGGATTCAAAGGAAAAGGCTGGAATGCCTATACCAGTATTATTTCTCTGGTCAGGCTGGAAGCCAATAATGACTATGCCCGGGTAAATTCTATTATGGGTGCTTTTGCTCCCACCCAGAGTAATTTTTCCATTGACCTGCCCGGTAATAGTTTGGTCAGCCTTTTACCGATTGATATTGGCGGGCAGGGAAGCGCTATGACCAACAGCACTGCCAAAGAACCATCACTTGCAGCGGTGGTGGAACAGGGCAAGGATATCCGGGTAAAGTTCGATGATACTACCCGCTGGTCAATGCGGTGCATTCGCAGTGAAGCCCCTCTTTACCAGTCTGGTTCCATTGGTAGTAACCTGCAGCTGGTAAATGGAAAAGTAAACGGTACGATAAAAAACCTTACCGGTTACCGTTTAAATGATTGCGCTGTTATCAGCTGTTATAACTATCAATACATAGGAAAGTTGGAAATAGGAGAATCCGCCCCTATTGATTTTCAACCATATATTCACGGGCAAAAGGGCACAGCCCGGCAAACGTTTAAAAGGCTGGAAGAAAATTATCCGGTCAGCTGGCCCCAGCAGGACAGAAGTATTGGCTTAAGAGACAAAGAAATAAAGAAACAGCTGACGGCTATGGTTGCTCAGTCTTATGATTTTCTTGATAACAGCCTGCTCCTGGTGGGATATTCACAGGAAGCGGTAAAGGGGACTTTCTATGAGAATAAAACCGAAAACAGGTATGCTTTTACCGCTTTTGCTGCTCCGCTGTTATTAAAAAACAGTGATGCTGCAGGCAAAATCTCTGTACCTCCCGGGATTGTAAATGCGCGTGTGGTAGCTATAGAGGGCCCCGATTGCCGACCTGATGAATGGGGTTATAACCTGGAGCAATCGCAACTGCTATTGCAACTGGATTTGCCCTGTTCACCACATGACTGTAATTTTACTGAAGTCCGGATTTTCGTACCCGGAGTTGATTACCGGATGCAGGAGGCCTTGAGCATAAAAGCATATAACCTGGTAAGTGGTGATTGGGATGAGGTGGGATGTAATCCTGCAGGCAGTTTACTTAACAATGCGCGGCAGTATGTAAACGAAAACGGTTCTTTGCGAATTAAGGTTACCAATATCGCACATCAGCCTTCTGACTATGTTCTCTACTTCCCTGGTCTTACTGCAAGTTTGGAAGGTAGTCAAATAAACGCAAAGTCAGGAGCGGATTAGAGCAAATATTATTATAGTTTGAGCAGAGAAGGAGGTTAAAAAGGGAGCATATTGAGCGGGAGGATTAGAATTGGGAATTGTTTTT
Organism: uncultured Syntrophomonas sp.; assembly: GCA_964579945.1. Classification (GTDB taxonomy): domain Bacteria; phylum Bacillota; class Syntrophomonadia; order Syntrophomonadales; family Syntrophomonadaceae; genus UBA4844. The sequence continues at coordinate 2,328 of CAZOIC010000125.1, forward strand.
AGGAGGATGAGGCTATGCCAA
>CAZOIC010000125.1:2448-4025 GCA_964579945.1 uncultured Syntrophomonas sp.
AATGTAGAGGTCAAACTGGATAGAGGGCAACCCTCTGATTTCCAAAATTTTAACGGTACTACCATAAAAGCCGGAGATTTTAAATATACCAAACTGGGGAGAAAGCCGGAACCCAAGATACGCCGGGTCGAGATGACCCTGAAGAGCAACGTACTGAAGCCCTCAACAAACTATATCCTTACCATAGGTCCAAAATATGAAGCTAATAATGGCAATACCTTGAATAAGACCTATAGCTGGCAGTTTGCCACCAGTGAGGCGACAACTATTATCGGTGCCGGTATCCAGCAAAACTCAGGTACTACCACCAACTCTCCCGACGGTAGTGTTAACCCGGATAAGAGTAGCAGCAAAGGTGAATCAGTCACAGGAGATAAAGGTGAATCAGCTACAGGAGGTAACGGTGACGGCAGTGGCGGGGGCAAAGGCGAGCCTTTGGAACTGGTATCCTCTACTCCCGGGGATGGAGAAAAAGGAGTAGCCCTTGATACCGAAATAAGGCTTTCGTTTAGTAAAAATGTTATTAACATGATGGTCAAGGATGGTAACCTGAAATGTTTCAGCTTGTTTGCTGATAATGAACCGGTAGAGATTGAAGTGGTAATGGCTGATGATCAGGTCGAGCCTGAATTTAAAAGAGACGTAGTAATTGCGCCCGTTGAAGGCTTGCAGCCGGATAAGAAATACACCATCAAGGTAGCCCCTGAATTTCAGTCAAAAGGTGGAGTGGCTCTGGGTAAAGAGCTAAAGATTAATTTTTCTACCGGTAATGGTAAGGAAAGTCCTGAAACTGCGGTTACCGGCAGTAATGAAAAAACAACGGATAGCCCACCAAAACATTCAACGGATAAAGAGAAAAGCAGCCTTCCGGTTATTATCTTAATAGTGGTTATAGTAGCAGGAGTATCAGGTTATGCTTATGTTCGGCGCAAAAAATAAAATGGAACTTTGGGACAGGAGCGCTGGTTTATGCATTTACATCAAGACAAGAAAGAAGTAAGGGTATGATAAAGCAGATAAATAAAATAGATGTCAGCATTGATTTGCTACTGTATTCGGTTAATTTCTCCATTTGCAGGTATTGGTTATGAGCGAAAATTACTTGGCGGGCAATACCCGCAAAAGGAGATTAACCTACCTGCTGCTGGTAGTTGCACCTCTGGGTTTTGTTTTTGTATCCCTTTTCCTGGGTCGGTATCCGGTATCAGTCTCCGATGTTATCTACATATTGTGGTGCAAAATAAGCGGGACTCCCTGCAGCCTGCCCGATATATGTCAAACTGTAGTATGGGACATTCGCTTGCCCCGGGCTATCCTGGGGGCTTTGGTGGGTGGTTGCCTGGCTATCAGCGGTGCTGCTTTCCAGGGAATATTTCGTAATCCTCTGGTGAATTCCGGGATTCTGGGGGTCAGTTCCGGAGCTGGATTTGGAGCCGCTCTGGCTATAATCTTGTTCAACGCTATTGCCCCGACTTACATATTCGCCTTTGCTTTCGGCATCCTGGCGGTAATACTAAGTTACCTTATTGCCCGGGTATATAATGCTACCCCTACTATAATGCTGGTTCTGGGCGGGG
>CAZOIC010000126.1:0-4002 GCA_964579945.1 uncultured Syntrophomonas sp.
AAGGCATCTCTTACCTTTGTTTACATATTTAGTATAACATAAAAACCTTCTCCTATTTCTGTTATATAAAGATGATTTTTTTAAAGGTATTTATCCTGTAAAATGGTGATGTTACTATATATATAATATTAGCCCGGCACTCAGCAGTGGTAATTATTATCACTCGGGTAAGGGGGAAGGGCTGGAGCTGTGAAAGTAGAACAATTAAACCTGCATGGACTGAATGTTGAGGAAGCCATGGAAAAAACCAGAAAAAATTTACAGTGGTGTATGAATCACGGTGTTGACGTTCTGGATATTAACCATGGTAAAGGCCATCATAGTGACCGTGGCTTTTCCGTTATTAAAATGGAACTGCGCAAAATGCTGCGCCAGGATGAATTCCTGAAGGAAAATGGTTATAAAGTTATCTATGGTGAATCAGATTTGCCGGTAGCTATTGGTTTTGATGAAGGTCATACCCTGGTGGTGGCAGCAGGAAAAGAAAAGGAATACCTGGGCGGCAGGCGACAGCAAGAGAAAAACCACCAGCTATATTCAGATGAAGCCCGGAAAAACCGTAGACAACATAAAGCCCAAAAAGCAATAAAAAGTAAAAAGCGGCAATAAGTCCGGGGACAGTCCCCGGACTTATTCGAGCTTATTGCTAATTAACCGGTCAGGCTTTCTGCCTGTGTTTTTCTGCCCGTCAACCCGGTAATTACATTCATTATTAACCTTATGCCCAGGTCATCCTGAGCGCTGAGGATGGACTCGGGGTGAAATTGCACCGCAGCTAATGGTAATTGCTGATGTTCAACTGCCATCACCACGTTATCCTCAGATAGAGCCGTTACCTTTAGACAATCAGGTATTGATGCCGCATATAATGAATGGTAGCGTCCTACCGTAAATTCCCGGGGAATTGCTTTCCACAAGTTTCCTGCTTGCAGCAGGTTAACCCTGCTGGTCTTTCCATGTCGGGGATAGTCAAGTACGGTTAACTGACCCCCAAAATATTCAACTATGGCCTGCAGCCCTAAACATACGCCGAATACCGGTATATTATTATCCAGGCAGCACCGGACTGTGTCCCGGCTATTAAAATCAGCCGGACGGCCTGGTCCTGGCGATAGCACAACCAGGTCCAGGTTTTTATTTTCCTGTATAATATCTGGTGCCAGATGCCAGCGGATTACCTCAACCTGGGCTCCAGTTTGGCGAAAGTAATCGGCCAGGGTATGAACAAAAGAATCTTCGTGGTCTACCAACAGTACCTTCTTATTCCGCCCTGCCAGTGATTCTTTTTCTTTATCGGTTGTTATCTTCTCCAGTCCGGTGCTGCGTAAAGATTTAATCAGGGCTGCAGCTTTGATATAAGTCTCAGCTTCTTCATTTTCAGGAATGGAATCATATAATAACGTAGCCCCGACTCTGATCTGGGCCATATTTTGCTTTATACTAATTGTTCGCAGAGTTAGTCCGGTATTTAAATCCCCGTTAAAAGTAAAAAATCCTATTGCTCCCCCGTACCACCCCCGGGGTGAGTCTTCGTTTTCCTCCAGCCATTTAATGGCTGCCCGTTTAGGAGCGCCGGTCACGGTTACCGCCCACATATGGGTAAGAAATGCATCCAGGGCATCATAGTTTTCACGTAGGTAGCCTTCGACATGGTCCACCGTATGGATAACATGAGAGTATAACTCAATTTGCCGTCTGCCTATTACCCGTATTGAGCCGGGTTCACAGATGCGGGACTTATCGTTACGGTCTACATCGGTACACATGGTAAGTTCCGCTTCGTCCTTGCTGGAGTTCAAGAGGTTTCTAATCTGCACTTCATCCTCCAGAGCATCTTTACCTCGCTTGATGGTTCCGGAAATAGGACAGGTTTCCACTCTTCTTCCTTCTACCCGGACATACATTTCCGGTGAAGCCCCGACTAAAAACTCTGACCCCAGGTTGATTATGAAACCATAAGGACTAGGATTAAGGGAGCGCAACCGGCTAAACACCTGGGAAGGAGGGTCCGGGCAGGGCTCATAAAGGCTCTGGGACAAAACTACTTCAAAAAGCTCGCCCTCTTTAAATGCTTTTTTAGCCAGTTCTACTTTACGTGCATAGCGGCCTTGTTCGTGCCGAGGTAATAGTGACGCCGCTTCGCTGATACTGCAATCAGGTACCCCGGGCAGTATCAGCTCATCTATCGATTGGGGCTCAAATAAATAGGTTATACAGTAAGCCCTTTCCATACGGTGGTCTACTACCAGGAGTTTATCCGGAAGGTATAGTACCAGATCCCACTGGTCGGAAGAACGTTCCTGTTTTAAATCCATAGGTTCAAACTGAAAAATCAGATCATAACCAAAAGCTCCATACAATCCTAAGAAACGATCTTCATCCGCAGCAAGAAGTTCTTTAACTGCTCTGATTACCGAAAATACACTGGCCTGCCGGCTGCGTTGTTCTTCCGTAAAGAAGGTATTCTGGGATTTTATTCTCCCGGAAATTCTACTATTGTCTCTTTGCAGGTTGATTATGGCTTTATTTGAGATCAAGCAGTCGTAGATAGGAGATAGCAAAGAGTACCCGTTTTTATTTAGAACTTCAATAAAAAATTCTTGCTGACGTGATCGTATCTCCAGGCAAGGATCTACAAACCCAATATCCCATTGGCTATACCGGCCCGGGTATTCGTAACTGCTGGAAAAGAGCGCCCCTTTCTGATGATCAATCTGCTCCAGGATATAATCACAGGCACCTGGAAGCTCAACCTTTTCAACTTCCCGCTGTACCGCAACTCCACCCCGGCTAGTATATCTGCAGGAATTAAAATCCGGTCGACCCGGGCTATGTCTGTTCATTGCGTTTCTCCTCTCCACTGGTTCTGGTAGCATAGGTTTTACTAAAGACCAAGGCCTGCTTTCTTAGCTCCCAGCTTAAATCGGCAAAAGCAGCAGGGGTGATAGATTGAGGCCCATCGGAAAAAGCCTGTTCCGGGTTCTGGTGTACTTCTATCATTAATCCATCGGCTCCGGCAGCTATAGCGGCCCGGGCTACCGGGGCTACCAGGGAACGCCGGCCGGTAGCATGGCTGGGGTCGACTATAACCGGCAGGTGGGATAATTCCTTGACCAGAGCTACCGCAGCGATATCAACCGTATTGCGGGTCATTCCCTCAAAGGTGCGAATGCCCCGTTCACATAGTATTACTTCCTGATTCCCGGCATCCAGGATATACTCACAGGCCAGGAGCCATTCTTCAATAGTAGCGGCAAACCCACGCTTCAGCAGAACCGGGCGTTGTATCCGCCCAGCTTCCCTTAACAGGGTAAAGTTCTGCATATTGCGGCTGCCGATTTGAATAATGTCACTATAATAAGCTACCTTCTCCATATCCCGAACATCAACCACCTCGGTAACGACCGGCAGACCAGTTAGTTCGCGGGCTTCTTTTAATATCTTTAAGCCCTCTTCCCCCAGGCCGGAAAACGAATACGGCGAAGTTCGAGGCTTGTAAGCTCCTCCCCGCAGAATATGCACTCCCATATTCTTAATTAATCCTGCTATTTCCAGGTAACTATCTCGGGACTCTACCGAGCAAGGCCCGGCTATTACGGTACAATTTCCCTCACCGATATATACCGAACCCTGCGGAGCTGGAATTTCAATAATGGTCGTATGTTCCCCTCTTCGAGAAGCTAATTTATACGCTTCCATGTTTTCCCTCCCTGGCCTTACCCAATTCCAAAAAGGCCTTTTCCATTTGCCCGGGTAACAACCGAGGGCGGGCTTCATACTCCTCAATTATCCGGGCCAGATAACTGCCAACCACTACCGCATCGGCATAATCTCTGAATGCTTCTACCTGTTGTCGGCCGGATATGCCAAATCCCAGGGCCAGAGGAGTTCTGGTATCATTTCTTACCCTATGCAGGTAGTCCTTAATTTCTTGCTCGGGAAGGCTTCTCATCCCAGTTACTCCCCGTACCGATACACAGTAGATAAAAGCCGCTTGCTGCT
>CAZOIC010000127.1:0-3983 GCA_964579945.1 uncultured Syntrophomonas sp.
TAGCGCATATAACCATGATAATAAGCCAGGGTTCCCAATCCCCCCCCTCCTAATATTCCGGCCATGGCTGAATAACCTACCAGATTAATGGCAGTGATGGCTACTCCTAAAACAATAGATGGAACTGCTTCAGGAATTAAAACCTTGCGAATAATCTGCCAGGCATTGGCACCCATGGACAGAGCAGCTTCTATTAAACCCCAATCAATCTCTTTTATAGAGGTTTCAACCAGACGAGCCACAAATGGTATGGCAGCAATAGACAGGGGAACTATAGAGGCTACCGTACCGATAGATGTTCCTACTATTAAACGGGTAAAGGGAATCAGCAGTATAAGCAGGATTATAAAAGGTATGGAACGAAAGGCGTTGACTATAGTACCTAACACCTCGTTTACCCGTTGGTTTTCCAATATATGTCCCTTTTCCGTGGTTACCAGAATTATGGCCAGGGGTAGTCCCACAATATAGCTGACTGCTGTAGATATAAACACCATATAAATAGTTTCCCAGGTAGCAAATAGTACGGCCCCAGGAATCCAGGCGTTTTCACCAAGACTAGAATTTAAAAAAGCATTTATATCAATAGCAGCAATTGCTTCAATCATTTTCCAGTACCTCGATTTCCAGGCCGTTTTCCCGCAGGAAATCCATAGCCTGATTTATCAGCTCAAGAGTTCCTATTAATTCTACGGTCAGGTTGCCAAAAGGCGTATCCTTTACCCGGTCTATATTACCATATAGGATATTAGCTTTCACATTATATTTCTGCAACATGGTGGACATCAGGGGTTCACCGGCAGAAGCTCCTATAAACGAAACCCGAATAAGGCGGCTTGCAGTTGAGCCGTTATCCATTACCGACCGATGCAGTATCTCCGCAGGAATATCCTTATTAATAATGGTGTTAATAAAACTGCGGGATGTAGGAGTGCCAGGATTAGAAAAAATACTCAAAACATCTCCTACTTCCACAATTCTGCTGTTATCAATAACTGCCACCCGATCACAGGCGTCTTTTATAACATTCATATCGTGGGTAATCAGCAATATAGTAAGGCCCAACTGGCGATTAATGTCTTTTAATAACTTTAAAATAGAACGGGTAGTCTGTGGGTCCAGAGCTGAAGTAGCTTCATCTGATAATAAAAGCACCGGTTCGTTAGCCAGAGCCCGGGCAATTCCTACCCGCTGCTTTTGCCCACCGCTTAACTGGTCCGGGTACACCTGGGATTTATCCGACAATCCTACCAGTGCCAGCAACTCTCCCACCTTCTGCCGGGCTTTTTTCTCCGCTACGCCGGCAATTTCCAGGGGGAACATAACGTTATCGAACACAGTGCGCGAAGACAGCAGATTAAAATGCTGAAAAATCATGCCAATTTTTTGTCGCAGCCGGCGCAGTTCCTGGTTATTCATAAGAGTTATATCCTGGCCCTTAATCAGGATATTACCGGTAGTAGGCTCTTCCAACATATTAATACAGCGAATCAAAGTGCTCTTGCCCGCACCGCTAAGGCCGATAATGCCGAAAATCTCTCCCTGATTGACGGTAAGGTTAACATCCTTAAGAGCCATAACCTCATGTTCCCCACCGCTATATATTTTGCTAAGATTATTAATCTGAATCAAAGTGACTGGCCTCCCGGTTATATATAATTTGTCTACTACTGTACTTCTCTTTGTACGATTATGCGGTTAACCTTCAGGTTCTTTATTTTAAAGGTTATACTGTTACTGCGGTTTTCCCCATATACCATATCGAAATCTTTGTCATTACCGGTATTCTTAATCAGAGTAAAGTATTTGCCATAATGTACTTCCACCAGATTATAGAAGTCTCCGACCCTAACTCCTCTGGGACTGGCAGGTTCATCGCCATCTATATGCATTTTAATCAGGATATTTTCATCTTCACTAAATGTTAAAAGGCAATTATGCCTATCCGGCCTGAATATAGTGCTCATACCCAGGTCTTTAAGCACGGGATAAACCTGGGAAACCTCATCCCAGCTAGATTTGCCCATAATTAAAATGCCGTTGCCGGCATCAACGTGATAATCCTGCTCCGCAAGTATAGTATCTTTTTCAGGGGTAATTATTTCCACCCGCGGACTGCGACTGGATATATAAAAACCGAAAGCAAAAACCAGAACAACTATTACCACAACATAAAATTTACCTTTTTTTAACACCGCAATCCTACTCCTTGCGACTAATTTCCCCGAAATAATACGTTCTTTTTTATTGTAGTGTTTATAGTAGATAGTTGCAATGTATGAAGGGCATAATTTGATTGCTCACATGTTGTCTACCCTGGTTTTAACCCAGTGCAATTTTCGCGCAATCCTTGACAGCAATTATAAACGCATATATAATAATTCTTGCTGGAGCAATAACTTAATATTTGTGCGGTAGTGGCGGAATTGGCAGACGCGCTAGATTCAGGTTCTAGTGGGGGCAACTTCGTGGAGGTTCAAGTCCTCTCTACCGCACCATAGCAAATTACAGGGAGTTATACAACTCCCTTTTTTCATATTTACTCACCTCTGGGCAATAAGGTGTAATCATGATACAATACTTTATACTTTTAATTAATAGCAAGAGGGTGATGATGGTGGGAAAGTATAAAGTAAAACGCAATGATACAGTACTGGTGGTTATTGATTTACAGGAAAAACTGATGAATGCTATGAAGAACCGGGAGAAAGTGTACAAAAATACTAATCTCCTGCTCAGTACGGCAAAGGAATTTAATATACCGGTGATACTAAGTGAACAGTATCCCCGTGGCCTGGGAGCAACAGCGACAGTTATAAAAGAAAACCTGCCAGCAGACTATATATACATTGAAAAACAGAGTTTCTCTGTATGCGGTGCCGGCCTCTTTGAAAAACTTGCCGACATTGGCAAGAACACCATAATTGTCTGCGGTAGTGAAACCCATGTTTGTGTTTTTCAAACAGCTAGAGATTTAGTGGAAGCTGGATATAATGTGCATTTGGTTCGGGATGCAGTCTGCTCCCGTTTTGATGAAAACTATGAAAATAGCCTGAGCTTAATGTCCGAGTTAGGTGCAGTGGTCACCAATACGGAAACTATAGTATTCGATTTGCTGGAGGTTTCGGGGACTAAAGAATTTAAAACCATTTCACCTCTGATAAAATAGGCTAGCCAATTCGCCTCCAAAACCCCTATAATAATATATAACATAGATGTTAAATAATACCGGACAAACCGGAGATTTTAGGGGGAGATAAAATGGCATATGGGGATTGGTTACTGTTAAAGCGCGAAGATAATATTGCTACTATAACGCTGAATCATCCGGAAACTCTTAATTTGGTAAACTGGCAGCTGTTAGAAGAGTTGGATGAAATTCAGAACGTGATTGAAAAGGATGACTCAGTAAGGGCTATTGTTATTAATGCTAATGGGGATCATTTTTCCGCAGGTATAGATCTCAAAATCCTGGAAAAAGTAAACTCGCAGTTCGTTTTAAAAAATCTTAACTGGCTGCAGAGGGTGTATGGACGCTGGCAAGAATGGAATATACCAGTAATAGTTGCCATCCATGGGCTCTGTTATGGTTCTGCCATGGAACTTATCCTGGGATGCGACATCCGCATCGCCGCCGAGGACAGCCGGTTTGCTATTCCCGAAGTTCGTTTTGCTCTTTCTCCTGATATGGGGGGAACGACCAGGTTGACCAAACTGGTAGGGGTAGGACAGGCGAAACGCCTTATCATGGGTTGTGAGGAAATAGATGCCCGGGAAGCTTATAATATCGGCCTGGTAGAAATAGTGGTGAAACGGGAAGAGCTGATGGAACGAAGCCTGAAACTGGCTAAGAGGATGGTTTATATGCCTCCTGCTGCCATAGCTTTTGCTAAAAAAGGTATTAATCTGGCAGGGGAGAGCAGCGTAACCGCAGGATTGCTATTTGAACAGGCGCAATCAACATTCTGCTGTGGAACCCAGGA
>CAZOIC010000128.1:0-3922 GCA_964579945.1 uncultured Syntrophomonas sp.
CTTTGATATTTAACTCTTTCCAGGCGCGCGATATATTACGGGGAGCCAGTATCCTCTCCAGGTCAGCCCGGATATTGGCCAGTAAATTCAGGTAGTTATCCAGCATATTAACAATGGTTAATAAATGTTTGAGAACTTCATTATGATGTTCTTGCTTCTGGTTTAGTAAATCTATCCTGGTTATCAGTAAAGATAATTGTAGTTCTGCCCGCTTTAACCCGGTAACTAACTCAGGAAAACAGGTTAACTCTTGGTCAGCAACGGCATTTTTCAGCAGGGAGCAGGCCGGTTGCAAAATCTCTTCAATTTTAGCGCTGAAATGGGTGAAATCAGGGTCACCCGAGCCAGACAGCTCACTGGTGATACTGGTAGCTGCATTTAACAGGTTACTGCTATCATCGTGTAATTGATTAACCTTATCTATCAGGCTGCTATTATTCAGATCGCAAGTTCTAGATAAAGCCGGGGTATCAGGGGACGCCTTTTCTATAAGCATAATTAAACCAGTTAAAAAGTTTTCCAAATCAAGTATAGTGCGATTAAGCAGGTCGGGCTGTTCACTTACCAGACCTAGTTGAATGGCCTCAAGGTAGAGGCTGATTAGGCCTTTGACCTGAACCTCATAAAAACTTGTCAGGGCTTTAGTTTCAGGTGTCCGTGATAAAATTGGTTCTTTCTTCCTTATTTCTTCAATTAATCCGCCAATCTGTTTACTGTCCTGCCGGGGTTGGATACGGGACAAAATTTTGGCCGGGTAGGCCAGGTAAACCAGCAAGCGGTTAATAGCATCTGCTTGCAGAGGATGGTTTTGATCCATTGAAGAGACTACCTGTAATGCCGGTACAGCTGCCGGATGGGTTTGCATTAAAAACATTAATTCCCCATCTTTCAGCCAGTTGTTAATCTTAGAGATTATAGTCTCCAGATTAACAAATTCACTTTCCAACTGCTTTAAAGAATATAACAACTCCACCGTTCGGTGGTCCTGTTCCCGGCTTACAGCCAGCAAATCCTGGCCCACAATTTCTCGGGACGCTCTACATATGGAAACAATACTTTTGACCTGATTATATAGTTTGGCATAACGTTTAATATTAGCCATAATATCCATTTTTACCATGGTTTCCTGTCGGCTTAATTTTAGCAAGCGGGAAACCTCTTCCTGGACTGAGCTATGGTAAAGAGGAAAAAGCCGTTCTGCAAAGCTGCGGTAATAAAAGGAGTTAAGTTCAAAAATATAATTATCGAGTTCTTCACCCATTCCCTCAAAAGAGGGAGAGGCAAGTGACTGTTCTATTTCCTGCTGCAGCCGGGCTAAAATTTGGTTCAGTTGGGTAGTAAAAAAATCCGGGTTAAATTCTTTGTTATCCATCATAACACCCCCGTAAATTGACCGGCTAAAAGGTCGCGGCGGATATTCTCGCCCTTTTTTCTAAACAACTGTGGGCGCGATGATAGTTCACTTCTAAGCTGAGCGCTGTTCATAGTGTGGCTTAACTCTACTATACGCTGGGCTTGATAGCGGCTATTATCATCTACCAGCGGAGCTAATTGGTTTATCAGCTCATAATGCATAAAAATTCCGCCAGGAAGCCATTTCCACAGGAGTATATAATTACCCAGCAACCATGAGGCCATATTCCCTTCCAGCTTTAGCGCGCCTTTAAACTCAAGTAACCGGATTAGTTCCATAGTAATAAAAGATTCATGGGGAAGAGCTACTAACTTTTCTTCCAGGACTTTAAACAGTTTTTCCAGGCGTTCCTGATTTACGCCACTTTTAACTTCCTCATCTAATAAAAGAGGAAGCTCTGCTGGTCGCAATTGGTCAATTCTCTTGCTTATATATAATACCTCCAGCAGGCTATCTTTTTTATAACTTCCTGCCAGCGTTTCCCATAACTTGAGGTATTCAAGGGGGGCAGCTTCCGGCCTGATTAAAGGGAAATAGCATTTATATATATTATAGGCACATTCATAAGCCTGCAGCGGTTCATAAACCAGGCTATAAACTGGTATAACAGTGCGAAGCAGCTGCTGCAGCTCTTTATATATTTTTTGGTCGTTGATTATTTCCACCAGGCGGTTTTTTTGCTGGTAATCACTATAAATGTCCAATAGAAATGCCAGGCTGTCTTCCAGTAATCCACACTTAAAGGCCAGTTCGGCAGCATTTGTTTGCAGGAGAAAACGTTCAGCTGCGTAAGGATCCCGGAAACGGTCGGCGTTACTATCTTGCAGTATGGCAATAGTCTTTCGGATGAGTTTTACCTTATCTCCATAGAGAGTGGGGTAATCGCTTTTTTTGTCCCCCTCTCCTAGACCATAATAAGATTCCCAACGAAGTTCCTTGAGCTGTATCTGCCGATCTTTTAACAGCTGTCGTAAACCCGCATTAGCTGTTTTAGACAAAAGATAAAGAGTGCTATCCTCATCCAGAATATTAATTACCGGCATAACTGCAGGTGCATATTCGCTCTTATAGATACGGGCGATAAATTCCAGTTCCCCTGGTTTTACCCGGTGATTAAGGATATACCAGGGCAGGAATTGCCAAAAATCCTCCATTACCCGGGTGGGGGCACTAACCAGCCATTGCATCACCGGTAAAAAACGCAGGTTAGCAAACAGAATTTTAAAGAAATCAAATCTACGCTTTGAAAAATACAGGGAACGGTAAAGCAGGTTTACCCCATCTTTACTGTCCACCACTATCGGAACAGTTAAAGGAGTCTGACGTAAAGCATTGCGCAACAGCAATTCCTGCTCCCAGAAACTAAAAAGCTCAATATTTTCTGATATATCTCTATACTGTTCCAGAATATCCTGCATAATGTAGTGAGGAGTAAGGCATGAGGAGTGAGGGGGCAGTTAAGCAAGTGTTTCTCATTCTTCAGGCGTCCCTACCTCTTTCTCTTCCTTTCGTTGGTTTATTTGTTGGTAAGGGGTGAGGAGCAAGGGGCGTACTATATTTCCCTTACAACCAAGAAACCATAGCAGTGCCCCCTGTTAAATTATAAACAATTTCAGTGTAATTCATAAAAATATCAGTGCATTCAGTGTCTATTTACCAAACGCGATATTCAAAACCCGGCAGGCGTTCTGGGCCTTAACCGGGTCACTTTCGTTCAGATAAACGAAATAATAAATGGATTTCTCTTTATTAGTAAAAATGCCTCCTAAACGGTCATTATCTATATATTCAAACTTGTCCACAGCAGCCTTGTTCCGGGTCAGATAGCGATAAGTTTGCAGTCGGGTAATAAAGGAATAACGTGCCAGCCTTTCAAAGTGATATTTTAAACCAATCTCTTTACCACTATTATCATCTTCGTACTTATATACTATCTCACCCTGGCGGGGTCGGGGCAGAAGATCCATATTAGGAACAGATTGGGTCAAAGACCTTAACAGCTTCTGCAAAACCTGGCTATCACCCTGCTGTTTAAAGGTGTATTGCAGGTAAGGATGCAAAGCTTCGGGGAATTCTTGTATGGGTAGCGGATTTATTTCTAATAAATGTAGAGTTTGGGGGTGCTCCAGCAGATAATTTATCAGGTCGTCCCAATCCTGTTGAAAATGGGGGATAACTGTATAATAATCCCGGTATAGCCGGGTAGCATACTGCTCATAAAAGACAGCATAAGATTCCGGGGAATTAAGCATAAGATGGGCGGCATAATCCATAAGCTGTTGATACTCTTCTCTACCCAGTTCTATCCCTTGATTAAGTTTTCTTAAAATACTTCGCATTAAATCATACTACTCCGGGTTTTATACTATTTTAACGCAAAGTAGCTACTGTTAACAGAAAACCACGGAGAAAAGTTGGCTAAGCTGCATTAATTACTATTATTAGAACTCACGGGTAAGCGGATATCAAAAAGTATTTCATCTTCCAAATTAGAGAAATCAATAATAA
>CAZOIC010000129.1:0-3915 GCA_964579945.1 uncultured Syntrophomonas sp.
AGCCTGTGCAAGCATTTCTCCCGACCCAGAATCTCCATTACTTCAAAAAGCCCGGGGGTATTGGTTCTACCGCTTAATGCCAGGCGCGTCGGGTGGATAAGTTCAGCCGCTTTAAGCTGCATACTTTCCGCCTGCTGGCGCAGTAAATCTTCAATTACAGATGCCTCAAATTGAGGAGATTTTTCTACTATATTTATTACCGTATTTAGAATCTTTAAGGTATTTGGCTTTGTAAAATGCTTGGTTACGCCTTTAGCATCATAACTATCAACATCTTCACAAAAATACTGCATGGCTGCAGGAATTTCATTTAATGTTTTAACTCTATTACCAACCAGGTCCAGCACCTGCAGCAGGTATTCACGTGGATATTCTGATAAATATTTTTGCATCTGGTTCTGGTTACCACTTAAACTCAGTAACCGTTCGGCATTACTATTACTTATATAATGACCATTCATCCAGGTCAGTTTTTCAATATCATAAATAGCCGGAGAGCGTGATATACCATCCAAACTGAATTCCCCAACCAGCTCATCCAGAGTCCACAAATCCCGATCATCACCGCTGGACCAGCCCAGCAGGGCCAGGTAATTTAATAGAGCTTCCGGTAAATATCCTTCATCCCTGAATTCCTGTACTGACGTAGCCCCATGGCGTTTAGACAGCTTGCTGCGGTCAGGAGCCAGAATCATGGAGGCATGGGCAAATGCAGGTGGATTAAGCCCCAGTGCTTCATATATCAATAATTGTTTGGGGGTGTTGGACAGGTGTTCTTCCGCCCTGATAACATGGGTAATCTTCATACCGGAATCATCCACTACTACAGCGAAGTTATAGGTAGGCCAGCCATCTGATTTAGCAATAATAAAATCATCCAGCAGAGCATTACTAAACTCCACCTCACCCCGGATTAAATCTTGAACCACAGTAGTTCCGCTATCGGGAGCTTTAATCCTTATTACCGGACGCAAACCTTGTTGCAGCCGTTCCTCAACCTCTGTCGGGGTAAGCTCCCGACAGCGTCGGCTATATTTATAATCCCGTTTCTGGTTGCGGGCAGCTTCCTTTTCCTGCTGCAATTCCTCACTGCTGCAAAAACAATAATAAGCCTGGCCATTAGCTAGTAATTCATCCAGGTATTTACGATAAATGGGCAAACGCTCACTTTGCCGGTAGGGTCCATAAACGCCGCCCTTATCCGGTCCTTCGTTCCAATCCAATCCCAACCACTGCAGGCCATCTATAATACCCTGCGAGGACTCTGCCGTGGAACGTAATAAATCTGTATCTTCCAGACGGAGAACAAATACTCCGTTATATTTACGGGCAAACAACCAGTTAAAAAGAGCAGTTCGCGCTCCCCCAATATGTAGACTACCAGTTGGACTGGGGGCAAAACGTACCCTAACTTCCTCCACTATCACTCACTCCAATCTAAATAAACTTATGAACATACATATCTAAAGGGCACACGGCAATCTTAATTGCGACCAACGGAAGCATCAGTGTGCCCGCGTCTTTCCGCGTCAAAAAAGTCTATTTTCTTAGTACAGTCTATAACATACAGGTTGCTTTTTCAAAAAATGCTGGACAGACATTAAACAAATACGGTTAGCTTGGAAAGGGGAGCAGAAATGCCATAAGTAATAAACAAATGAAAAAGAGCGGTATAGTTTTAAGCATAAAAAAACAACTCCTGAACAATCTATGTAAGGAGGAATTTAAAATGGGCGGAAACGGGACCATTGTCGGTGCCTCTGCCAGTGTTATAGTTTCAGGCATGTCTGCCCGCGAAGGTCATCCAATTACATTTTTGGGTTATATGAAAATAACATTTCCCCTGATGCTGGTATCTATAGTTATTGTTACAATATACTTGGTAGTATTTTTTCTGTAGGGGCAAGCAAGTGGGGACGGTTCTTGCTTGCGTGATTTAAAGGTAAGAAGGAGGCAAATATGATGGAACTCAGGAAACGTCCGCGCCGGTTACGGGCCAATGAAACCATACGTAAGATGGTGCGGGAAAATTATGTAAGGGTTGAAGATTTAATTTATCCCATGTTTGTTATACTTGGAGAGAAAAAAAAGATAGCCGTTTCCTCCATGCCCGGTGTTTATAACTTTTCCCTGGACGAGTTTGTCCTGGCATTACAGGAGGTTGTGGAACTGGGCGTCCCATCGATTCTGCTTTTTGGAATTCCCGAGAGCAAAGATAGTGTGGGGTCAGGGGCTTATGCTGAAGATGGGATTGTCCAGCAGGCAGTACGATTGGCCAAAAAGCATTTCCCGGAACTCTATGTTATTACCGATATATGCCTGTGCGAATATACCGACCATGGACATTGTGGTTTGATTAGTAATGGGGAAATTCTGAATGATCCCACCCTGGATCTACTCGCCCGCACAGCAGTTACCCATGCCCAGGCCGGGGCGGATATGGTTGCTCCTTCCGATATGATGGATGGACGAGTCGGTGCTATCAGGGAGAGGTTGGACCAGGAGGGCTTTGCCCATATACCGATTATGTCGTATGCAGCCAAGTATGCTTCCGGATTTTACGGTCCTTTCCGCGAAGCAGCAGGTTCGGCTCCCCAGTTTGGTGATCGCAAAACTTATCAAATGGACCCACCTAATGGCAACGAAGCTATGCTGGAAACGCGCCTGGACCTGGAAGAGGGAGCAGACCTTATCCTGGTAAAACCGGGGCTATCTTATGGAGACATTATCTATCGTACCAAACAGGAGTTTAAAGTTCCGGTTGCCGTATATAACGTAAGCGGGGAGTATGCCATGGTAAAAGCGGCTGCCGCCAACGGATGGATTGACGAGCAACGTATTGTTATGGAAGCTCTGGTGGGTATGAAACGTGCCGGCGCAGATTTATTGATTACCTATCATGCGTTAGATGTCGCTCGTTGGCTGAATAAAAAATAAGCAAATAGTTGTCAATAAACATCATCTTTCCTCTCCCTCTTCTGAACCTCCCTTTACCCGCTGGTTAATGGAGTTTCCCGGCGGGTAGAGTTATTTTATCCCTTCTTTTTGAAGCAGATCATATCAGAAAGTTAATATTATTAATATATGCACCAAATAGATACACTTCTCATATATTTGTATACGGAGGGGATGAGATGAGGGGTCATAAAAAACGCTGGCTGTTAATTATAATAGTAGTCGTTCTTATACTTGCTATAGTAATTGATGTAAGAATCAAATCCAGTGTTCTACAATTAGCCAAATCCAAAGCCCAGCTAAGTGAAACTGCAGCTATCAATCGTATTGTAAATGAGCGGGTAGTCAATGATATAGAATATCAGGATCTGGTGACCGTTCATAAAGACAGCCAGGGGAAGATAGTAATGATACAACCGAATACTATAATGTTAAATAAAATTATGACCCGAACCGTAATTGAAGTAGCAGATGAAACTGCCCAAATACGGGAAGATAGTATTAGTATACCGGCTGGACAACTGTTAGGCCTCGCATTTATATCCGGTTACGGCCCGAAATTTAAAGTAAAAATAATCCCCGCCGGGGAACTTAAGGTAAATGTTTTAAATAAATTTGACCAGGCCGGAGTCAATCAAACCAGGCATCTTATATATTTTAATATTGATAGTAATATTAAAATTGCAGTTCCTTATCTGGATGAAACGATTAAGGTATCAACCGTAATACCGTTGGCGGAAACCATTATTGTCGGGGAAGTACCGAAAACTTACTTGAACTTTAGCGGAAACAAAGATTCACTCTATCCTTTGATGCTACAAGAATAAAAATTCAAAATTCGACCTGGAGAATGCTTGACATAGTAAAATCAGCATGATAATATATGTTTTGCGCCCACGGAAAGTGGGCTGCGAGATCTTGATAAAACAGAACAGCAAGGCTAAAGTGCGGGAGAAATGG
>CAZOIC010000130.1:0-3889 GCA_964579945.1 uncultured Syntrophomonas sp.
CCGGTATTAGCCTGGCGGTAGCTGCAATTCCTGAAGGTTTACCTGCTATTGTAACCATTGTCCTGGCCCTGGGGGTTCAGAGAATGGCTAAAAGGAATGCTGTAATCAGGCGTTTACCGGCGGTGGAAACACTTGGTTGTACTACGGTAATATGTTCTGATAAAACCGGGACTTTAACCCAGAATAAAATGACCGTAAGAAGAATGGCAACTCTGGATAAAACAATGTTTGTGGAGGGTGAGGGTTACAGTCCTAAAGGCAGGTTTTTGCTGGGTGAAAAAGCGGTAAAACCGGGTGATGATACTGCCTGCAATTTGATGCTAGAGATTGCTGCCAACTGTAATAACTCCAGCCTGGAAAAAAACCAGTCCTATGAAATAATTGGTGACCCTACTGAAGGTGCCCTGCTGGTTATGGCTGCTAAAGCCGGGGTGAAACCTGCCTACAAGCGTTTAAAGGAGATTCCCTTTGATTCCGACCGTAAACTGATGAGTGTGATAATTGAAAGAGACGGTGAACACATCCTCCTGGTCAAAGGTGCTCTGGAGATAACTACTGCTCTTTGTTCACAGGTAATAGAAAAGGGTAGAGTTTCTGTATTACAGCCCCGTCACCAAAATTATCTTAATAACATACAGGAGGAATGGGCAGCTCAGGCCTTACGGGTACTGGGCTTTGCTTATAAAAAATTAGACCTCCGGGATTGGCAGCAACACAACCATGAAGAGTTGGAAAAGAATCTAACCTTTGTAGGATTATGTGGTATGATTGACCCTCCCCGGGTAGGAGTTAAGGATTCGGTCGATGAGTGTATTAGAGCCGGTATAATACCCCTGATGATTACCGGTGACCATCCGGTTACAGCCCAGGCTATTGCGGCTGAAATCGGCATAGCTGATAAGGATGGAGTAATTATCGGTCCCCAGATAGATAAAATGCAGGATGAAGAACTTTATCAAGGAGCAGTAAAGAAAAGAGTATTTGCCCGGGTATCGCCCCAGCATAAAAACCGCATCGTTAAAGTGCTGAAAAAACACGGCCATGTAGTCGCTATGACTGGTGATGGGGTAAATGATGCCCCGGCTTTAAAGGCATCCGATATTGGTGTAGCTATGGGTATTACCGGAACCGAAGTTAGTCGTGAGGCCTCAGCCATGATTCTGGCTGATGATAATTTCTCTACAATAGTAAATGCAGTATACGAAGGCCGGGCCATCTATGATAATATAAGGAAATTTATCAGATATCTTTTAGGCTGTAATATTGGTGAAGTTCTGGTTATGTTCATTGCTACCTTAATTGGTATGCCCCTTCCGTTTTTACCTATTCAAATCCTATGGATTAATCTGGTTACTGATGGTTTGCCAGCAATGGCTCTGGGGTTAGAACCGCCGGAACCGGGAATAATGCGGCGCCAACCGCGACCGCGTACTGAAGATATATTTGCCCGGGGGCTGGGAACCATGATTTTTAAACGGGGGATATATATTGCCGTAGTAACCCTTCTCGTTTTTACTGCAGGTTTAGCAGTAAGCCGGTATTATGGGGTAGAGAATCTGGCCGCTGCCCGCACCATGGCTTTAACTACACTGGTATTGGTTCAGTTATTTTATGTTTTTGAATGTCGTTCCGAACGGTTTTCCCCTTTTGAACTAGGCTTTTTCAGCAACCCCTTTTTAATTTTTGCCGTTATTTGCTCGGTTTTTATGCAGTTATTAATTATTTACCTGCCCTTTTTCCAGCATGTATTTAAAACCGTCCCCCTGGATGGCTGGCAGTGGGCCTTAATACTTCTTATCAGCGGGTTTAGACTATTGAGGAAATTTATATTGTATACCTGGCAGAGACTTTTCCTTTCAGGTTTCGGATATGGTAAAATTAATGCTTAGCAGGACAATAAAATAGACACTGAATACACTGATATTTTTATGAAAAACACTGAATGACTCAACTACAAAACCCATATTTGAATGCATAATAGTGAATATGAGGTCGATAGTGTTTCAATTATATATTCTTAATTTTGAATTTTGAATTATGGTGGAAATGTGAACCAGCATATTTCATAATGATTCTGCGGTAATCTACGGTAAGACAATATCTATTACGTTATATAGCAGAACAATAATTTAAAAATATCAGTGTCCGTCATAGTTTATCAGTGTATTCAGTGTCTAGTATTACCAGGGGGTTAGTTATGGAGTTTACCAAAATGCATGGATTGGGCAATGATTTTATCATAATGGAAGCCCCTTCCTGGGAAGATGCCGATTATTACCAAACCTATGCCAGTTCCCTCTGCCATCGTAACTTTGGCATTGGTGCCGATGGACTAATCATTACCGGACCAGATACGGAAATGGACATTTTTATGCGTATTTTTAATCCTGACGGTTCGGAACCGGAAATGTGCGGTAATGGGATTCGTTGTGTAGCCCGCTATGCCTATGACCATGGCCTGGTAAAAAACAACCGCATCAGTGTAAGAACCCTGGCCGGACCTAGATATCCCGAACTTATTCTCAACAACCAGCAGGTAGAAGCTATTAAAGTGGATATGGGTGAACCGGAATTTAAAAGAGAAAACATTAGCAATATTGGTATAAGGTTAAAGGTAAATAATCAGGAGTTTGTAGCTACAGCTGTATCCATGGGCAATCCTCATTGTATTATTTTTGTAGATGAGGTGGACAAGACTCGGGTTAGCACCTGGGGGCCGTTATTGGAAGTCCATGAAATGTTTCCCGCCCGGACCAATGTGGAATTTGTTCAGGTAATAAATAATGAAGAAATAATTATGTTGGTATGGGAAAGAGGGACAGGCTTAACCTTAGCCTGTGGTACAGGTGCCTGTGCCAGCCTGGTAGCATCTGTCCTTAATAATAAAACCGGCCGTAAAGCCACGGTACACTTACCTGGCGGGGACCTGCTCATAGAATGGTCGGAGTTGAATAACCACGTTTATATGACCGGTCCGGCGCTAGAGATATTTACCGGGACAGTTTCAAACAACGTAGTTGTCTTATGAATAATGCTTAATTAGAAAATAGAACCGTCATATGTAGGGAACGGCCCCTGTGCCGTTCCGTCATGTTGTTAACTATTTTATCTACAGGAGGTTTTAGGATGAAGGAAAACAAGGCTATGCAGAATTTGCCCCCGTATTTATTTGCTCGTATTGAACAGAAGGTTGCACAAGCCAAAGAAAAAGGAATAGACATAATAAATCTGGGTATAGGCGATCCTGACCAACCTACTCCCACTCATATTATTGACCGTATGGCAAAAAGCATTTACGATACGCCCAACCACCAATATCCTACTTCCATTGGTTTACTACAGTTCCGCCAGGCAGTTGCCAACTGGTACCAACAACGCTTTGGAGTTATTCTTGACCCTAAAACCGAGGTAGTATCCCTGCTGGGCTCCAAAGAGGGAATAGCCCATATTTCCTCCGCTTATCTGGACCAGGGTGATGTTAACCTGGTACCCGACCCGGGCTATCCGGTATACGGAATCGGTACCCTGTTGGCTGGTGGAGAGCAGTACATAATGCCACTTAAAGAGGAAAACGGGTTCCTGCCCGTATTGGAAGACATCCCCTCTGATATAGCTCAGAAGGCTAAAATAATATTTTTAAATTATCCTAATAATCCTACCGGAGCAGTAGCTGGTTTAGACTTTTTTCAAAAAGTAGTCGAGTTTGCTAAAACCCATGATATTCTGGTTTGTCATGATGCCCCCTATACCGAAGTAGCCTTTGATGGGATTAAACCAATAAGTTTTTTGCAAACCGAGGGGGCCAAAGATGTAGGTATTGAATTCCACTCCTTATCCAAAACTTATAATATGACCGGATGGCGCCTGGGCTGGGCGGCAGGTAATAAAG
>CAZOIC010000131.1:0-3876 GCA_964579945.1 uncultured Syntrophomonas sp.
ACCATAATACTTATGGTACAGCCATTTATTTCACTGGTTCGGGGTTAAGAGTTGACATGCTGGAAATACTGGGGAAGATTCCTTCTACTCCAAAATCACTGGGAAATTCCTCTCCTAACCCTTTGATCCTAACATTATGACCATGTAGTGGGATGGGGTATGGAGTGTTCTCCTTGCCCAGGCTATATCTTAAACGAGGTAGTAGAGTGAATGAGAAGATAGAGCTATTAAATGTTACAAAAACATACCAGCGTGCAGGTTCCTTGGTATATGCCCTGAACAATATTAGTTTAACCATACCCCGGGGCCAGTTTGTTGGGATTGTTGGTATGAATGGGTCGGGTAAAACTACCCTGGCCCGTCTGTTGAACGGATTAATTCTACCCAGTAGTGGTGAGGTTCTGGTTAATGGTCTGGATACGACTGACCCCCGTTATCGCAAAGATATCCGACGCCTGGTGGGAATGGTTTTTCAGAATCCCGATAACCAGATTATAAATCCTATTGTTGAGGAAGAAGTGGCTTTTGCAGCCCAAAACCTTCATCTCTCTGCGTTAGAAGTCAGTCGGCGGGTAACCTGGGCTTTGCAAGCAGTTGGCCTGACGGATTTACGTCATCACGCGCCCCACCTGCTTTCCGGCGGGCAAAAACAAAGGCTGGCAGTAGCTGCCGCTCTGGCTATGTGCCCTGCTTATTTAGTACTGGATGAGCCTACCTCCATGTTGGACCAGAGCGGGAGGCGCGAACTAATTGCATGTCTGGGGGAACTGCGTCGGGACCATGGAATCACTATTATCATGATTACTCATTCGATGGAAGAGGTTGCCCCAGCTGATCGGCTGATTGTTCTTCATCAGGGCACCATTCATCTTGACGGCCCCCCCTGGGAGGTATTCAGTTCACCTGATTTTGAATACATTGGTATGACCCCTCCGCCTATTGCCAGGTTAACCAACATTTTAATAGGACAAGAACATAAGATTAATAAGAGAATCGTTACTTTTGAGCAAATGGTGGAATTCTTATGCCCATAATTGAAACCAAAGACTTGACTCATGTTTATTTAACCGGGACCTCGTATGAAAAAAAAGCCCTGGATAAAGTATCTCTTTCTATAAATCAGGGTGAATTCGTTGGTATTATCGGAGGCAATGGTTCTGGTAAATCAACCTTGATTCAGCATTTTAACGGGCTTTTGCTTCCTACCAGTGGCAGTGTCCTGGTAGGTGGAGAGGATACCTCGGTCAAGCGGTACAGCAAGGAACTGTGGAAGAAAGTTGGACTGGTATTCCAATTCCCGGAACAGCAAATTTTTAAAAGCACCGTGTTTGAAGAGGTAGCTTATGGACTTAAAAATATGGGCATGAATTTACCCGAAATTAAAAACCGGGTTGAGGAGACCCTGGCCCAGGTTGGCTTAAATCCCAGAGAAGTTGCTCATCTATCGCCTCTAAGTTTGAGCGGTGGTACCCGCCGCCAGGTGGCAATAGCCAGTATAATGGCTATGCGTCCGGCTGTTTTAGTTCTGGATGAACCGACTGCAGGTCTGGATCCATCAGGCTGTAACCATGTAATAAAGGCCATAAAAGAGATGCAGCAAGAATATAACACTACTGTGGTTATGATTTCGCATTATGTTAGCCAGTTGATTCTCCTGGTTGATAAACTGGTTATTCTCGAACAGGGTCGATTGATGGCCTGGGGCAATAAGCGAGAAGTTATCCAGCATATGAATTCACATAATCTGAGTGATCTCATTCTGCCAGATTATTTGCGATTAATGCACCATTTAGCGGATTACGGGTACCAGGTGAATACTGGAATTTTTTCAGTGGAAGAGGCTGCCCGGGAAATTGGCAGAATACTAAAGGAGTCGCACCTATGAAAGGTATGATAACAGGTCAATACATAAACGGCGATTCCATTATTCATCGGTTAGACCCGCGCACCAAACTGCTAGGATGTTTTGCCATAATTATCGCTGCGGCCTGGCCTGGTCAGCAAATACCGATACTGTTATTTAACATAGGTTTTATTTTATTAATAATATATCTCTCGCAGGTAGGAGTAGTTAGAGTCCTGCGCGGGCTAAGAACTCTGCGCATGCTGTTTCTGCTTACCTTTATATGCCAGGTTTTTTTTACTCCGGGTGATTCTATTTGGAACTGGGGAGGGATAGCTGTTAGCAGGCAGGGGATCTACCTGGGTATAACAACCTTTTTGCGTTTGGTCATTCTGTACTTGGGTTCCAGTCTGTTAACCATGACTACTTCTACCCTAAAACTTACAGAGGGCCTGGAATCATTACTATCCCCGTTGAATTATTTTCGGTTTCCGGTACACCAGTCGGCTATGATTATAAACATCTCGTTACGTTTCGTGCCCACCATTATAGAGGAGGCGGAGGTTATAACCAGAGCCCAGAAATCAAGGGGCGCCCGCTTTGACTCTGGGCCATTGGCTCTGCGCTTAAAAACTGTTCTGGCCTTAATGATTCCTCTGCTGGCGGCTACCCTGCAAAGAGCTACTGACCTGGCCCTGGCCATGGAGAGTAGATGCTATGCAGGTGGTCAAAGTTATAGCCGGGAAAGCAGTATGGTTTTCACCTGGAAAGATGGAATAGCGCTGGGGATACTTGTAACTATTTTTCTGTTACCAGTTTGGTACGGTTATGTTAACTAATTACAACCCACAGCCACCGGTTAGAGCATTTAAGGCTAGCAGAGCTGATTTTGATGTAGTGTCGACCGGGTCTGCGCAGGCTGAGTTTAATGTAGAACCTGATGATGGGGTACAGGTTTTGGGGATGAGGTGTTTGATGTGCGTAATCTAGTCCCGGCAATAGTTTTTATTCTATTAGTGTTAATATGTGGCGGCTGTACCGACTATTCGCCGCAGGTACAGGAATATACCCGGGAAAACTTTATTATGGACACCCTTATTAGCATTAAGGTCTACTCATCTGATGCTGAATTAGGCCGGAAGGCCTTGGATGAAGCCTTTGCCCAGTTTACCCGGATAGGGAATTTAACTGACAGATTTGCAGAAAAGAACTTGACTAATCCAGAAATCAGCGATGTTTACCGGATTAACCAAAATGCCGGTTTAAAGCCGGTACAGGTTAGTGAAGATACCCTGGCTATGCTTAAGAGAAGCAATTATTTCGCAGGTTTAAGTGATGGAGCTTTTGATGTTACTGTCGGACCGGTTATAGACCTGTGGGGATTTGGACAGGACCAGTATTATGTGCCGGTCGATAAGGAATTAAAATCAAAACTAGCTCTGGTAGGATATGGTGCAATTGTTCTGGACCAGGCAGAAAAGAC
Source organism: uncultured Syntrophomonas sp. (assembly GCA_964579945.1). GTDB lineage: Bacteria > Bacillota > Syntrophomonadia > Syntrophomonadales > Syntrophomonadaceae > UBA4844. The sequence goes on from CAZOIC010000131.1 coordinate 3,327, forward strand.
GGTTTTTCTGCCAGCAAAGGGCATGGAAATTGATTTAGGCGGAATAGCCAAAGGATATGCTACCGACATGGCTGCCCAAAAACTGCGGCAAATGGGTATTGAGTCAGCTATAATCAACGCCGGAGGCAACGTATATGCCCTGGGTGCCAAACCAGATGGAACGCCATGGTTAACTGGTATTCAGGATCCACGTAATGCTAATAAGATTATTGCTGTTATCCAGGCTAAAGATATGGCGGTAGTAACTTCCGGAGATTATCAACGTTATTTCACCAGGGATGGGATTCGCTATCATCATATCTTGAATCCGCTGACTGGAAAACCAACACAGGAAGTAATCAGCACTACTATTATGGCTCCCAGTGCTACTGATGCTGATTTGCTGTCTACTACCCTTTTTGTACTGGGGCCTCAGGCCGGGGCTGAATTTATTAAACAGTTTTCTAATACTAGTGCTGTTTTTATTGATAAACAAAAGAAAATAACGTTATCCCCTGAAATGCATCAGCAGATTAAGTTTATGGATGACTCAGGTTACAGGTTAATCGAA
>CAZOIC010000132.1:0-3824 GCA_964579945.1 uncultured Syntrophomonas sp.
AATATTGAATTATAAGGAATTATGTGATGAATTAGTTCGTATTTTAAATCTGGATTTACCTCCGGTTGGAGTAAAGTTTCTAAAAAAAGAGGAAATAGAGGCGTTTCAACACTATAAGTCTGATGTAAACTATACTTTTTGTCAATTTATTATGAGGGCTCAAGAGGGAGAGCAACTCCTGGCCAACGGAGATAATATAGCATGCGCAAATGGAGCTTCTGCTTTAGGTTTTAAGCCGATCCCGGATAAACTTAAGACAGGGGAGTTTTTAGAGAAATTAGGAAGTTTTGAAAAAGAAGCAGGTAGAACGGCAATGAAGGATTTACCTCGATTTGAACTTAATAGATATGCGGCTATTGCTGTATCCCAGGTAGCCAATGCTGATTTTGAGCCTGATGTAATATCAATACAGGGTAAACCAGAGCATCTCATGTGGCTAACTCTAAGTGTCCTTCACCATGAAGGTGGGCGCTTAACGTTCAGTACCGCTATTTCCAATGGGTGTTGTGTGGATATAACTGTTATACCACAGCTTGAGCAAAGGCTTAATGTTTCTTTAGGTTGTTATGGTTGCAGAAATGCTACCAGTATCCCTGATGAACATTTACTGGCAGGGTTTCCGGGGCAGCAATTGGAATCTATGGTGAATTCACTGCGTTCACTGGAAGAAAAAACTATACCCAGGACTAGAGAGAAAAAGGCGTACAACAGATTAATAAATTCTAGCAGAGTACAAGGAAGAGCATAAGGGATAATTACTGTTTATAACAAACAGGCATATAATTCAAAATTACAAACGCTAAAGGGGAGCTGGACAAATCCGGCTGAGAGTGGGCTATTGGTGCCCTGACCCTGGAACCTGATCTGGGTAATACCAGCGTAGGAACGATAATAAAGGTCTTAAGGCTGTTGTTACTTACTAAGGTAATAACAGCTTTTTTGCAGGTAACAGATTATTGCCTTACTGTAACAAACGAAAGGAGTAAAGTGAAATGTTTACCGGAAATATAGCCCGAAATTACGATAGTTGGTACGAAACTAAGCGGGGAAGATTTATTGACCTGGTTGAAAGTGAAGCCGCCTTTGACTTGATAACCCTGCCTCCGGGTGCAAAAATTTTGGATGCCGGCTGTGGAACAGGTAATTTCAGCATTAAACTGGCTGAACATGGTTATCTGGTTACTGGTATAGATATCTCTTCTGATATGCTAAACATAGCCCGGAAGAAATGTATGGCTAAAGGCTTAAAGGTTGATTTAGAAACTATGAATATTGAACACTTGCTTTTTCCAGATAACTACTTCGATGCTGCCTTTTCCATGGCCGCTTTTGAATTTATTGCTGACCCTGAACCAGCTTACCGGGAATTGTACCGCGTTGTTAAACCGGGCGGTCAGATTCTAATCGGTACTATTAATCGGGACAGTCTCTGGGGTAAAACATATATGGAGGAAGCATCTGAAAATCCTGATTCTGTATTCAAACATGCGTATTTTAAAAACCTGGAGGAACTGGCTGATGTTGACCGTATCAACTTAAAAGCCAGTCGCCAGTGTTTGTATGTTCTGCCCCAGGCTCCCGAGGAGCATTTTAACCTGGAACATGAAACCCGCCTGGCTGCAGAGTACACCGGCGGATTCATCATATGTTTATGGCAAAAACCGTATTAACATATTACCCGGTTGTATCCAAACTACCCAATGCGTCGACCTGTAGCTATTACCTCTTTAACAAAAGGATTATCTTTTCTCAGAGGGTGAGGTTCTATTCGGGTATCAACCTTTCTTCGAATCCTCATTAATTTCAAGGTATCCTCAATAATATCTCCAGAAAAATCATCCGTAACTATTGCTATGTCTATATCGCTATCCTGATCATGGTTTCCATTAACGAAAGAGCCAAATAAATAGATCGCTTCTACGTTCATTTCTTCTTTGACCAGATCCGCATATTTTTTCGCAATAGCAGTTATCTCTTCTCCAATACTTCCAGAAGCCACGTCCTCAACTCCTTAATAGTCGTCAAGTTTTCTTCCGTAAACGCCGGAGAACACTTTTGGTAGAAACTATGTTTGTAATCGGGATATCGAGCCAGAATAATGCAAACCCGTTTATTTGTGTAAAAACAGTATACACTATATGGTTATATATGGCAATTATCGCTAAAGTCCTTTCCTTAGCTTTTTCAGGTATATAAACTCTATCGCAACAATTCCCTAACCGCAAATAAAAAAAGGGCCTAAGCCCTTTAGTATCTTATTTTGGCGGAAGCGTGTGGGAATCGAACCCACCCACCGCAGGATCACTACGGCGCAAACTGGATTTGAAGTCCAGGCGACCCACCAGGACCGATCCGCTTCCATTATGATTATTACCCGCGCTAATGAGTATATATTCCTTTGCGATTAATGTCAAATTTGGCCGGGGGCCGTACCCTAAAGGACACACAGCAACCACGCACGAAAATAGCAGGTGGGTTTATTTTATAAAGAGTCTTCGGGTATCACTGATGTTTCCCATCCTACAGGTATCACAACATCATGACGGAACGGCACAGGGGCCGTTCCCTACACATGACTGTTCTACGGTTTCAACCTGCGGGTATCACAATTAAGGTTGCCGCGTCAAAAATTATTTTTTCTTACTAATCATTTCCATCCCGAACTATAACTGACTCCACCTCATAGCCTTTATCTTTTAATTCTGCTACTACCGGTTCATAGTTTAACTCTTCCATGCGCAGAATCATTTTATATTTACCTTTTCTCTTCTCGTAATATACTACCGTATTGATTATGTTAATTCCCCGAGCGGCAACCAACCCGGTAACTTCAGCTATACTGCCGGGTGGGTCCTTAAGAAAGATATCTATACGGGTATGTTGTCTTCTAACCCCCAGTATATCGATAAGGGCGTCAAAAATATCCGTTTCCGTTACGATCCCTACCAGCTTGCCATCTTCTACTACGGGTAAGCCGCTGATGGTGTTCTCCCGCATAATTTTAGCGGCTGTCTCAATATAGTTTTCCGGGCCAATAGTAATCAGCTTTTGTTTTTTAGGGATAATATCCCGGATTTTAGTCTTGGCCAGCAAATAGTTAAGCTCATGAATACTGAGCGAGGTAGCTGACGAGGGAGAGGCCTGGTTAAGGTCGGTCAGGGTTACTATTCCCGTCAGTTTACCTTTATCCATCACCGGTAAGCGGCGAATGTTATTATCCTTCATTAATCGAAAAGCCTCGGTAATACTACTTTCCATATCCACGGTCTTGACACCGGTAGCCATACGGTCTCTTACCTTCATTTTTTAAATAATCCCCCTTCCGTATAATTGGTCCCAGGCCTAAAGAGGTTGTAATAACTAACCCCCCATGGCCTCAAGGCCATACCCTAAAAGGACACGGCAACCACTTATGAAAATAAAGATTGGTCTAATAGATCTTGATTTATGTTTTTATAAAAATTCAGTGTTCATCTGTGCCCGAAGGGTCTGTGTTATCTGTGTCTATTTTCTTATTATCCTCCCAGATAAGCCTTTTTAACTTCAGGACTATTCATTAACTCCTGGGCATTGCCCTGTAAAACAATTTCTCCAGTTTCTATAACATAGGCTTTATCTGCTATAGATAGAGCCATGTTGGCGTTTTGCTCTACCAGCAATATGGTAGTTCCCCGTTCATTTATATCTTTAATAATGGAAAATATCTCTTTTACCAGGAGTGGTGCCAACCCCATGGAGGGTTCATCCATCAGCATGAGCTGAGGTCTGGCCATCAGAGCCCGGCCAATTGCCAGCATCTGCTGCTCCCCACCACTTAAGGTGCC
>CAZOIC010000133.1:0-3812 GCA_964579945.1 uncultured Syntrophomonas sp.
TTGGCCAGGGCATATTTAGATATATCAATGCAATCAACTTTTATTTCTTCCTGCATCTTATTAATAAATGTTTCACACTGATTTTTCACCTGCTGTTCTACAGTTTTTTCTATTTCCTGCAGGTGTTTTTCTGTTACCGGAGCTTGATGGCTATGTTCCTCTAGAGTTCCCTTCAGTTTTATGGTGATTATAAAATTGTGTCCCTGCTGATTTTGATAATATTGCACCTTTCTAGAGTTTTTAACCAGCACCGCTCCCCGGTGATACATTCCACCCTGCTTTTTACTGAAGGGCAGATAGCTTCTCCCTTTTAAACCGCGCAGAAACATCAGGTCATGACTTTCTTCTATGGTCAGTTTTTTTACCATGCGGTCTTTTTTAAACACAGCTACGCCGCTAATAATCACCCGGTCTTCTTTCCGTTCCAAAATCGGGGCTACCGGGTTTTTGCCTGTACTCATATAGGCATAGAAATCCCATAGTCTAATGGCCGGTATAAAAGTTCTCTGTTGGACGCCATCGAATAAGGATACCAGATACGTTCCCATATTAGTATAGTTTTTAATTGGTGTTTTAAGAATATCCTCACCCCGCCCGGCAGCTACAGTAAAATACATAGTACCGGTAACAGTAGTACCCCGCAGCAAGGAATCCATATAGGGGGTTATGCCCCGGCGGGCCAGCTCTTCACCTATTATTATCGTCTTATTTAATCCGGTTACATAGATATCGGGATCGGTAAGCCCCCGTCTCTGGCGGGCATCGGTTATAGTAACTCCGGAGAGGGTTTCAATATTTACCGAGTTTTGGGTTTTAGGAGCCAGGTTTGGTACCAGAATAGTTAAATCCACCACCTTATATCCTGGTTTAGCCGGCGGATCAGAGGGATCGGCGCTGCCGGGTGAGTGCACATCGTATGCTGCTGCCAACGGAAAGGCTAATTTGTCCAGATCCCGGGAATCCCAGCACCCGCATAGCTGCAGGAGTATAAGAATAATAACTATTAAATATGTTTTCCTATGCACTTTTGGCCTCCTTCCCCCGGATAACTGCAACTACCAGCATAAGCAAGGGGTATAATAACCCGGCCAGCAGGAAAGTATAACCGGCATATTCGGCCCATTTAAAAGCAATTATTAGATTCGGAGGTAACAGGGCCAGAATATACATGGGTAATGCAATTGATATTACTACCAGGTGAAAATATTTGTCCCGTTTTACATGTAATACTTCACTTAAAGAGAAAGCTGCAGCAAATCCCATGTTCATGATAGGACGGACTCCCACACCCATCCATACTGCCAGCGTAAAAATTTCCGGTCTATCCAATACTGGGAATTTAATAGTTTTTAACACACTAAGCACCGGCCAGTTTATCGTTTGCATAAATTCACTGCCCCAGACCAGCAGGCATACCAGGGTCGCAATCAAGTAAGCCAGGGTAGTCCACCCTAAACTCAGTATCCCTGCCTTAATTACCTCCCCCTTTTGTTTGACCAGAAAATAGAATACCAACAGTACCTCTATTCCGGCGTAAGCATAACTGCTGGGCAAAGCTCCCTGGGCTATCGCCTTAAAACCAGCTTCCCCCATGGGCAAGAGATTGGTAAAATCAGCATTTACCAAAGGGACCATTACCAGAAATAACAAAGGAAATATTATCCAAAATAGCACTTCGTTTAGCCGGGCTACCACCCGGGCACCTTTATTTATTATATAGACTACTGTCAGCATTACTACTAACGCAATAACTGGAACCGGAGTACGGGGTAAAAGAAATGCACTGGTTATTTCAGTAAACATTCGTACCACCGTAGACTCGAAAAATATCACATAAACTACAAAGAGGAAAACCATAACCGAACCCAACCAGCGCCCAAATAACAGGTGATTCATGGCAACAAAACTCGATTCCGGCATACGCCGCCCCAATTGTTCAATTATAATCAATATTAGGAAAGGAACCAGCGCACCCAGAAGAACTGCTAACCATGCATCCTGGTGCGCCTCCATACTGGCAACACGGGGGAGGCTAAAAATCCCCATACCAATTTGGGCTCCAATAATTATAAATATTAGCTGCTTGCTGGTTATGGTATCATTGCTATTCACTCCCTCCCTCCTCTTTTTCAGTTCTCCCCTGGCGCTGTTTCTGTTGAGTTGGTATAGATAGCGGCCTTTGATTCATTTTCCATAACCAGATACGGAAGAAACTATCTTTCAAATCAGCATAACGCATGGGGGCAAACGGAGCGAAGTAGGCAACTCCCAGGCTTTCCAGGCTGCAAAGGTGAGTAAGCATAAATAACCAGCCCAGGGAAAAACCAAACAATCCGAAAATAGCGGTAATAAATATCAGGGGCAGTCGCAGGATGCGGGTAGCCTGCACCAGCGGACCGGAGGGCATGGCAAAAGTACAGATAGTAGTTATAGCAATGATAATAATTACTGCCGGGGTGGCCAGTTTAGCTGATATCGCTGCCTGACCCAGGATAATGCCTGCCACCACCCCTGCGGTCTGGCCTACCGGACCGGGTAAACGAAGGCCTGATTCGATTACCGCTTGAATGATAAATTCCTGAATCAAGACTTCAATCAAAACCGGAAAGGGAACCTCCTTACGGGCCTGGGCCAGACTGACGACCAAATTCGCTGGCAGTAGTTCAGGGGTAAAACTAATCAGGGCAATATAAAGAGCCGGTAATGAAATGGCAATAAAAAAAGCCAGAAAACGTACAGACCGAAGAAAGGAACCGATATAGGTACGCTCCAGGTAATCCTCCGAAGCTTGAAAAAACTCTACAAAAAGGGCCGGAAGGAAAATAGCGGTAGGGGTGCCGTCCACCATTACGGCTATACGCCCTTCCAGCAGTTCAGCTATGGTTTTATCAGGACGCTCGCTGGTCCATATCTGGGGAAAAGGAGAATAGGGCTTATCCTCAATCATCTGAATAATACTTCCGGCACTAAACACCCCATCTATATCAATACGGTTGAGCCGGTCATTAATCTGCTCTACCAGACCATGGTCAACTATATCATCAATATACAGCACTGCCACCGGGCTACGGGTGCGCCGGCCAACAATGGTCTTTTTGACTACTAGACGGGGAGTGCGCAGGTGGCGCCTAACCATGGAAATATTTATATCCAGGTTTTCAATGAAACCCTCTCGGGGACCGCGTATGGCCTTTTCCGAGGGAGGTTCTCCGATAGAGCGAACCTGCCCACCGTGGATATCGATGATAACTGCTTCCTGTATACTCTCAAAAACTAGTACCAGCATACCGTCAAATATGCTATGTACCATCACCGCAAAACTATCAGTTTTACGTAATTGCCCCACACTGATGGATGTACGTACTATAAGATCCACCCGGTCAGTATTATTAAAGTCACCCGACTCCCAACCTCCACTGTGCATCATCAAAGGCTTAAATACATGCTCATTTAGTTTTTTATCATCAACTACGCCATTAAAATAAAAGGCACAAGCCTGCAATTTCATCTCACTATCCAGGTAGAAAGGCCGGGCAATCAGATCATGGTTTTTCTCGACATAAGGGCGCAGCAGAGCCATCTTATCATCATAGCCCTGGGGGAGCGGGATATCCGGTATACCTTTGGTATCGTGACCACCTTGAGGCTGGGTTTCCTCACCCCGGCGGGGAATTTTGCGCATAACATTACTCCAGTTAAAAAATACTTGTGGGTATATTTTTAACCAAAGCATGTTTTTATATCCGTAAAAAAACAGCCTGGCCAATTGTTTTTTGCAGTGACACAGGGGGACGTTTTCGGTGTGTCATTTC
>CAZOIC010000134.1:0-2376 GCA_964579945.1 uncultured Syntrophomonas sp.
TTTTTTTGCGTAGGTTTCGTGCAGTAGATATAGGATTAATGCTATTCACTGAATAATGATAATTTGATTAGTTAAAACTATAGCCAGGCAAAATATTAGGGGCCAAAAGGGGCGAATAACCTTTGACATTACCCGTACCCTGTATTATAATAATTTTCGCACGGGGTAATTTGCCCTGTTCACTGCCGGTTGGTGTAACGGTAGCACGACTGACTCTGGATCAGTTCGTCAGGGTTCGAATCCTTGACCGGCAGCCATATTATATGGCCCCATCGTCTAGAGGCCTAGGATGCCGCCCTCTCACGGCGGAGACAGGGGTTCGACTCCCCTTGGGGCTACCATGCAAAAACTACCACTCAATAAGAGTGGTTTTTTGTTTTTCTGAACAGGCAGGTCTTTTTCAGGCCCTCTATTAAACTGGTGCGGGGATACCAGAGTAATTGACTTCTGGCTTTACTATTATCCAGTATACTATGCAAAATATCCCCTTCCTTCCAGGGTTTATGACCAGGTATTAATGAACATCCATAAATGTTTTTTAAAATTTCATAAACCTGGTTAATAGAAACGGCTCTGCCAGTACTAATATTTAACCTCTGGTTGTTTCCCATATACAGGGCTTTGCAACCCGCTGCCACCACATCCCCTACATAAATAAAGTCCCGGGTCTGTTCCCCGTCCCCATAAATAACCGGGGCTTCTCCCTGTGAAAACCTGGAGATAAACTGGGCAATTACCCCACCTTCACCGGTGGCCGGTTGGCGTGATCCATAAACATTGGAAAACCTTAGTATGCTATATCTTAAGCCAAACGTTGCCGCAAACATTCTTATGTAGCATTCCGCAGTATATTTGGACAGACCGTAAAAGGAGAGCGGAAGAGCCGGATGTTGTTCATCAACAGGTAAGTATAGAGGGTTACCATAAATAGCAGCACTGGAAGCAAAAACTATTTTCTTAACTTTATATTTAGTAGCATAGGTTAAAAGCTTAAGTGTGCCCATAATATTACTGTCTGCATCTAAACATGGTTCCTGTTGAGAAACACCCACATTTATTTGGGCAGCAAGGTGGTAGATTAACTGCGGCTGTTCCACTGCAAACACCTGCACTAGACTATCATCGTTAAGGTTCAGGCGATAAAAGTGAGTCCGGGTATTAATATTCTCAATTTTTCCCGAACTTAGATCATCAATTATCACTATATCATGCCCATAATTTAAGAGCTGATCAGTTAGATGAGAACCTATAAAACCGGCCCCTCCTGTTACCAGAATCTTTATAAAAAGTCCCCCCTTACCCATACGTCTTATTTTACCTATATGATTAAATCACCCGTCGGGTGACCATAGTAACCACCTCAACCGTTTATGTATAAACTAAAGCAAGCCTTTTTTTCAAAAAGGTAAAACGATGGAAGGTGAGACTATGGTAGTTATCAGGTATAAATCCGGTTTAAGGTTAAGCCAACATCCGTTAGCGGAGATGAATACAGCAGTAACCTCATTAAACGCAAGTTCCAACGGTATTAAAATTTATTCCGGACAGAATGAAATAATACTGGACCAGAAAAGGTTGGACCGAATCCAGGAGCGCCAGCAGTTAGAAGCTGCAATTATGCCAATTAACGAAATCGTTCGCCAGATATTAAGAGCACTTGCAGAAAAACGCGGCTTTTCCGTTATTCGCCTGGGCGATGCTGAAATTCTTACTCTGGCTCAGGATACAGTATTTTCAACCAGTGTTAATGTACCGGTCTGGGGAGACTTGATGTCTGAGCTCTGTCATGATCCGGCATTGGGAAAAGGAGACAATAACGAAGTGCTGCGCTGGCGCGATATGATGTATATGTCCGGTATCCACTATCCTGATTTAAATGCCCGTGACCTGTTAGCCCAGGCAGTAAAAACAGCAAATGTTGTTGGTATACCGGTAAGAAATCGTCCGGGACGTTCCCGCGCTCACCTGAAATTATTGGAAGGCTTTCAAACCATTTTACTGGAAATATTTAAGAATTTAAATCTAAATTATAGCAACATACAATTGGCTGATTCTGCCCTGCATTACCTGCTTTTTAGTTCGGGGTGGTTGCATAAAATACTTTTCCCCAGCGAACATCCGGAAATATACCAGGAGTATGACTTTCCTCCCGGTTATAAACCTGAAGTACTGTTGGTGGGAAACAGAGCTGGAGAATTAGCGGATGTTATGGTACCACGCGGAATCCGCATAAGTGGAGTTATTAAACCAGTTGATATGGGTAATATTGATGAGACCATGACCGCCATCTCTAATCATTCTTTTGATATTGCTCTAATTGGTGCCGGGGTGGCGGCAAAAATATTATGCTCATCTACCGCCACCAGAATGAACCGG
>CAZOIC010000134.1:2476-3805 GCA_964579945.1 uncultured Syntrophomonas sp.
TGGCGACTGACAACTGTTCCTCCCTTAAATCCTGACCCCCGACGTCATCAGCGTCTATTTCTTTACTACTTTAACAAACTTCCTCTTTCCCACCTGTATTACCATCTCATCTTCTACTTCAACATTTTCAGCCTGGCATTTTTCCCCGTTTAGTTTAACTGCTCCCTGTTTTATCATGCGCCGACCGTCACTGGTGGAATCCACCATGCCATGTTCTAGCAGGAATTTAGGCAACCATAATTCTTTTTCATTCACCACGGCTTCAGGTATGTCTTCCGGTATATCGCGCTGGGAAAATACTAATAGAAACCTTTCCTGAGCCTTTTGGGCTTCTTCTTCATTGTGATAGATGGTTATGATTTCCCGAGCCAGGCGCATTTTGACATCCCGAGGGTTAAGCACTCCCTCTTGCATGCCTTTTTCCATCTTATCTATTTCTGCCTGCGCTACCATGGTTACCAATTCGAAATAGCGTATAATCAACTCATCCGGAATGGACATGGTCTTGCCGAACATTTCATAAGCGTCTTCGTTGACTCCTATGTAGTTACCCAGACTCTTGCTCATCTTTTGGACTCCATCGGTACCCTCGAGAATAGGCATAGTCAGAGCTACCTGGGGCTGAAGGCCATATTCTCTTAGTAAATTCCTCCCCACCAGGAGGTTAAACTTCTGGTCGGTACCTCCGAGCTCCACATCTGCCTTTAAGGCTACTGAATCGTAACCCTGCATTAATGGATACATGAATTCGTGTATTCCAATAGGCAGACCCTCTTTATAACGTTTATCAAAATCGTCTCTTTCCAACATACGAGCTACGGTATATTTCCCGGCCAGATTAAGCACGTCTACCAGGTTCAGCGGCATTAGCCACTCACTATTAAAATGGATTATAGTTTTATCCGAATCCAGGACCTTAAAAATCTGTTCTTTATAAGTAGCAGCATTTGCCTGAACCTCTTCTTCAGTTAATTGTTTGCGTGTCTCGGATTTACCACTGGGGTCGCCGATGCGGCCAGTAAAATCGCCAATGATAAGATGCACTTCGTGACCTAGATCCTGAAACTGCCGAAGTTTGTTAAGTACTACCGTATGTCCCAGATGAATATCAGGGGCAGTCGGATCCAGTCCTAGTTTTACCCTTAAGGGGCGCTTTTCCTTAATTGATTGGCTAAGCTTCTGCGCAAGCTCCTCTTCCGGGATTATCTCAGCTACTCCACGACTAATGAGCTGCATCTGCTCTTTTACCTTTATATCCACGTTTTTACCCACGCTGATAACCTCCTTGCTTAAAAAATAATAGCACATGCTTGAAAGTGTATGCAATAA
>CAZOIC010000135.1:0-3761 GCA_964579945.1 uncultured Syntrophomonas sp.
GGTCCCAGTATGTCATTCACCTGTACTGCCACTACATTATCAGAAAGCATAACTGCTTCCTTAAGCGTAAAGGGGCGCCAGTGATAAGGTTCACTGCCGTAATCAGTAGGACGATAAACCTGGCCATTACTTAGTTTGTAGCTAACTTCTTCGCACATTATAGTGTCAGCCGGGGTAAAACCCTGGTCTATAGCCAGAGAATACATAAAGGGTTTGAATGTTGACCCGGGTTGGCGCAGGGAAAACACCCGGTTATAGGAGGAGCGGCTAAAATCACGCCCACCTACCAAGGCTCTTAAATATCCATTCCTTACATCCAAAGCCACCAGGGCTACCTGTAGTTCCTCATCCTGGCCCTGAAGCCCGGTTGCCACGGCCTGATTAGCTGATTTTTGCATATCAAGATCGAGGGTAGTATAAACCCGTAATCCTCCCTGATAAACCATACGCTGCCCGTATTTTTCTATCAGATAGTCTTTTACCAGAGCGGTAAAATAGGGGGCATCACCTGCTACGGAGGAATTACGGGCGTAATCCATTTCTTCCCGCAGAGCTACTTCCTTTTGGTTAGAGTTTATTTTACCTTCTTCCAACATGCGCTGCAAAACAACAGCTTGCCGCTTTCTAGCTGCATCTGGATGCATATAGGGATTGTTATTACCCGGTGAATTCGGTAAACCAGCTAGTAAAGCACACTGAGCCAGGCTTAACTGGTCGGCACTACGAGCAAAAAAGGTTCTGGCCGCTACCTCTACCCCGTAAGCACCCTCACCAAAATAAATAGTATTGCAGTACATGGTAAGTATTTCGTCTTTACTGTATTTTCTTTCTAATTGAACAGCATAGACCAGTTCTTTTATCTTGCGGGCAAAAGTTTTCTCATTGCTGAGGAAAAGGTTCTTTGCAGTTTGTTGGGTTATGGTACTTCCACCAGCCAGTATTTTCCTGTACTTAATATTGGTAATTATGGCCCGGGCTATTCCAACCGGATCTACACCATGATGGCGATAGAAATTTTTATCTTCTACCGCTATGATGGCGTTTACAAAATCCTGTGGGATCTGCTCTCGTTTCAGGTTTATTTGGTTTTCCCGGGTAAGCCCATTAATCACTTCGCCATTAATATCCAGGACTATAGAAGCTTCAGGCAATTCAGCTTTTGGTAATTGCCAGGTAAAGGCACAATTTCCCGTTCCCAGTAAAACAATAATAATAAACAGGCATAGTTTACGGCGCATAGTTTACCTCCTACTGCCTAAATTACCCATTTATCTGATAATTAATCATAATTTTGTTCTATTTTTGGTAAACTAGAAAGATTTATAGATTATCGCTTCCGGGGTTGACACCTTTGCTACATTAAAGGTATAAAATATAAGGATTCTACCTTTAAATAGAAAGGCGGTGGTGAAATGGAACCTATACCCCGATCGTCATATTTATACAAGTTAATATGGAGGGTTACATTGCGCCACTGGAGTATTAAATAACCCTCCGCTGAAACGGAGGGATAAGTATGATTAAGACCTATTTCTACGACTATGCTGAAGATACTATGTTCCACGATGTTGACCTCTCACAAAAAGAAACCCTGCTGGCAAATCCCAACAGCTTGCTTTGGATCGACTTATATGATTGTTCTTATAATGAACTGAACTCTATTGGTGAAATTTTTGATTTCCATCCCCTGGCTTTAGAAGATTGTTTACAGCTTAATCCCCGGGCCAAAATAGACCGTTATGATGATTATAACTTCTTCGTTTTTCATGCATTGCGCTATTTTGAAGATGCTGAAGAAGAAGATGAAATTAGCAGTATTGAATTGGACGTTTTTATGGGCCAAAATTATATCGTTACTATTCATCCTGTAGCTTTGGCAGCTGTAGGTAAAGTTGCCCGGGTTTGCTTAAAAGATACTGATCCCATGAGCAGGGGTCCGGAATATTTATTGTATCGCATAGTGGATAATATTGTAGATGATTGTTTCCCTATTATTCACAGGTTAGGTGAGAGAATAGATGATTTGGAGGATAATATTTTCCTAAACCGAGGGCAGACGATAACTGAAGAAATACTGGCTTTAAAGAGAACTGTTATCCTTCTGCGTAAAGTATTAATACCTCAGAGGAGAATCTTTGGCAGTATTAACGGACACTACTCCTTTCTGGTAAATGAAGATAATGTTCCTTACTACCTGGATCTGGTGGATCACCTGGATAATATACTGGATAACGCCAATACCTACCGGGATTTGTTAAACAGCTCAACCGAAACTTATTATTCCATAATTACCGGCAGAACCAGCGAAATAATCACCGTACTAACTATCATTTCTATTATCATGATGCCCTTAACGGTGATTACCGGCTTTTTTGGTATGAATGTTACCATTCCCGGTAGTGAAAATCCGTTCTATATATGGTATATAGTAGCGGGAATGGTAGCCCTGGTTACCAGTATGCTGGCCTTTTTCCGCTACCGCAACTGGCTATAAAAAAATTAAGGGTCAGGTTTTAAAACCTGACCCCTTTATTCTTAGGAGTACTTTATACAAATGTCACTGATCAGTTGGCCTATGTCGTCCACATAGTCCTGAGCCATTTCTATATGTTCATATACTTCCCGCCATTTTATAATAACTATCGGGTCTTTGACATTATCAAACAAATAAGCCAATCCGTTGCGATATAGACTATCCTGTTTGCGTTCCAGTTTATTAATCTCCTCACAGCATAAGAGGATTTCTTTCTTATTACTTTCCAGCGATTTAAGCAGGTTAAGGGCCTTTTCCTGCAACTTCAGAGCCTGGCATAAAACTTCCACCATTTCCTTAACTAATTCATCTGGTTCTCCAGTCTTGTACAGTATCATACGGTCAATAATACCAGTTATATAATCCAAGGTAGTCGCCAGTTTTTGTACCAGTTGAAAAGCATCTTCTCTATCAAAGGGAAGAATAAAACTGGTGTTTAACCTGCGCACCAAATCCTGAATAATGCGGTCACCCTCGTGTTCCATTGCAGTTAGTTTGGCCATTTTTATATCCAGGTCTTTGTAATCATAGACTACATTCTGGAGAATGTCGCCCCCTCTTACCACTACCCGGGCACTTTCGCTAAATAGCATAAATAGCTCGTCATCTTTTCTACCGAACAACCGCATTTTTCTCCCCCCTAAGCCTTGAACTGCTTTGCAAAACCTGCTAACTATTTATCTTATACTATAGTCGCATTCATATCAAGATTTTTACAGGGCACGCAGATAATCGGGGCGGAGATATCTGCGGTCGTTTTTACTGATAATATCATTAATCAGGTCCAGCATTTTCTGTTTATCCTCCGGTAGCCGCCCTTTTATAGGCAAATAATTGGAGGCATGGTTACTCCGAAATTCTGTCCCCTCGACTTCTAAATGTTGTATCATAATACGCATTTCATCCAGAATTTCAAACGGTCCTGGAAGCTCAAATTCTTTTTTCTCCATCCTGCGGTATAATTCGGTGCGCGGTACCAGCATAAGGGTTAAAGCTCCAATATAATCGGGGTTCATTTCATTGCATATCTCAGCCGTATTAATCGCATGATCAACTGCCCGCGGAGTTCTTCCCGCCAAACCCAACAATACAGTAACTGACAACAGGATTCCCGCCTGCCTTACCCTTTTGCCTGCTTCTACCATTTCCTCATAGTTTACACCTTTGCGGATGTCCTTTAACAACTGAGGATCTCCCGTTTCCACGCCCAGATAAGCAATAGTTAAAC
>CAZOIC010000136.1:0-3746 GCA_964579945.1 uncultured Syntrophomonas sp.
AATATTTTACTTAGATAATATAATAACAAAGTTTTTAAAGGATAATCCCATTTATTTAACGAATATTGTCGTTATAGATTATTTTTGTCCACATCCTCAAAACCTTGAAGTTTTCTGGAGGTGATTGCTAAGGTGACCGGATTATATTTATCGGATTTGCCCGAAATATTAGAGCCGTTAATTGAAAGTCCTCATATGGCAATAGTCATAGTAGATAAGAAAGGTTTTATAACTGTTATGAATCAAACCTTTCTCGATCTGCTGGAGATGACCAGAGAGGATGTTATTGGCCGCTATGTAACTGATATACTCCCTACTTCTAAACTTCCGGAAGTACTTAAGACAGGGCGCATAGACCGGGCTGATATATGGGAGATTAGAGGTCGGGATACTGTTGTAACCCGTTTTCCGATAATGGCTAACGGAAAAATTATTGGTGCTATCGGTCAAAGCCTGCAGCTGGATGTGTCGGGGGCTTCATTATTTATAAACCGGCTAAAAGAAGCTGAAAGGGATTTTAGTGCAATTGTGGCGGCTTTTCTGGAGAACCCTTATACCGCCCTGGTAATAGTTAACTCAAAGGGTTATATTACCATGATGAACCAGACCTTTCTGGATATATTGGAGCTTAAAAAAGAAGATGTAGTCGGTAAATATGTTACGGAAATCCTGCCCAATTCTGAGTTACCGGAAGTACTGCGCACCCAACGTATAGACAAGGCAGATATTTGGACCTTAAAAGGTCGTGATACTCTGGTCTCGCGCATGCCCATCGTCAAAAATGGGCAGGTAATCGGAGCCCTGGGTCAAACAATTTTTTTGGATATGTCTGGTGCCCATATATTAATGCAAAAATTACAGGAACGGGAAAAGGAATTTGCAGCTATTTCCGAAGCCCTTATCGAAAGCCCTAACATGGTTTACGTCATAGTCGATAAAGATGGAATCATTACTGCTATGAACCAGACTTACCTGGATGAGCTGGGAATGAGAAAAGACGAAGTAGTAGGTCGGTATGTTCTTGATGTAACCCCCAACTCGCAATTGCCTGAGGTATTAAAGACAGGCCGAACTGATAAGGCTGATATCTTTATCATAAATAGCCGTGCAACCATTGTTACCCGAATGCCAATTATAAAAAAAGGTATAATAATCGGAGCCATAGGCAAGAGCCTCTTCCTGGATATGTCCGGTGCCCAGGTATTTATGAAGAAAATGCAGGAGAGTGAAAAAGAGTTTCAAGCTATCTCCGAAGCCCTGATTGAAAGCCCCTACATGGTATATGTAATAGTAGATAAAGATGGATTTATAACCACTATGAACCAAACCTATCTGGACACATTAGGATTAAAAAAAGAAGATGTGGTAGGTAAATATATTCTTGATATTACACCTACTTCCGGTCTCCAGGAAGTACTAGATACCGGCAAAATCGTTCAAGCCGAAATATGGCCCATTAAAGGCCGTGATACTGTAGTAACTCGGCTGCCGGTTTATAAAGACGGAAAAATAATCGGGGCTATAGGCAAGAGCTTGTTCCTGGATATGTCTGGTGCAAAAATTTTTGCCCGAAAACTTCAGGAAACGGAAAAGGAATTAAACCTTTATAAAGAAGAAGTTCGACTTAGCTATCAGGCTAAATGGGAGCTCCAGGATTTGATTGGGGTAGATAAGGAATTTTCCGCAACCAAGACCCTGGCTTATCAACTATCCCGGACAACATCCACCATATTAATTACGGGCGAAAGCGGAACCGGGAAAGAACTATTTGCGCATGCCATTCACAATGCCAGCAATCGCTATCTGGCTCCATTTGTACGCATAAATTGTGCAGCCTTACCTGAGAACTTACTTGAATCTGAGCTATTTGGTTACGAAGAAGGTGCTTTTACCGGAGCAAAAAAAGGCGGAAAACCCGGAAAATTCGAATTAGCTCATAGCGGCACTATTTTTCTGGATGAAATCGGTGATATGCCCTTAACTATGCAAACCAAACTGTTAACTGTGCTTCAGGAAAAAATAGTGGAACGGGTAGGGGGAACCAGACCCATAATGATTAGTGTCCGGGTAATTGCAGCTACCAACCGTGATTTGGAAAAGATGGTGATGGAAGGTCAATTTCGTCAGGATCTCTATTATCGTCTGAACGTGGTACGCCTTAACATTCCTCCCCTGCGTTCCAGGAGGTCTGACATACCGGTACTGGTTTCAGAACTAATGAATCGGATAAACGAAGAATTGCAGACTAATGTAACCAAAATCTCTTGCAAAGCCATTGAACTTCTGCAGAATTATACCTGGCCCGGTAATGTACGTGAACTGGAGAATATGCTGGAGCGGGCTATTAACCTGGCAGACATGAACCACGAATCTTCTTTAACCATCAGCCATTTTCCCTCTCTGGTAGAAAAGACTTATTTGAGCGAAAAAGAAACTCTACCTCAGGCGGTGGAAAGTCTGGAAAAGCAAATCATTATAAAAACCTTGAAAAAAGTAAACGGAAATAAGACTCAGGCAGCAAAACTTCTTGGTATACACAGTTCAGCTCTTTATCGCAAACTTGATAAGTACGACCTGGAGTAATTTTATAGCTTCTCATAACATATCTATCCTAATCATCCAAAAACTAGTCTCCCAAATTAGGAAAGGTAGTCAAAGAAACCATCTAAGCTGCAGTATAGCCTGCATTCTTTATTAACAGCCCTCCTAAATTGATATAATTCCATAAAATTGTGTTTTCCTGGCGGGGTAGCGTGAAATGGCGATACCTCGCCTTTTTCGTTGCGTTTATAATCTCATTATTATATTGGCATAGATTTTGCTTATATTATTAAGTAGCCGACAAGTTCCTACTTAATTTATTCATCACAAAGGGGGTGTTTAGCAAACCTTATCAAGTTAACCTGGTCTCTGGCTAACCTGGTAGTCGCAAATTATCTTAATGGGTATGTGAGATTTTTAGACTGAAATATAAACCGGTTAGGCTTAAAAAAAATGATATTATAATTGGAGGTATTAATTATGGAATTAAATGAAGTCATAATGGTAAGTGCTTGTAGAACACCTATAGGTAAGTTTCTGGGTCAGTTTAAAGATGTACCGGCCAAAGATTTGGCAGTAACCGCAGGTAAGGAAGCCATCAAGAGAGCAGGCATTCCGTCTGACATTATTGATGAAATTGTAATGGGTCAAGTTTATACAGGCTTACAGAAATCCCTGCCAGCACGAATTGTCGGTTTGGCATGTGGGCTTCCTGACCGTAGTAATGCCTGTGTTGTAAATCAGAATTGTACCTCGGCAATGAGAGCACTGGAAATTGCCAGTCGTAACATTATGGTAGGAGCGACAGATATCGCACTGGTTGTGGGAGTTGAAAACATGACCCAGTCTCCCTATATGGTTCCCAGTGGAAGATCTGGTGCCAGAATGGGCGATACCAAAATGATTGATTCATTAACCCATGACGCATTGGTTGATTCATTAGTTCCGGGACACATGGGAATGACTGCTGAAAACGTTGCCGTCATGTATAACATTACTCGCGATCAGTGTGATGAATTAGCGGTCAGAAGCCATACCAATGCTATTAATGCAACTGATAATGGTGTTTTCAAGAGAGAAATTGTTCCTGTTGAAGTTAAAACTAAAAAAGGTGTTACAATTATTGAAACAGATGAACATCCTATTCGTGGTTGCAGCATGGAAAGCATTGGCAGACTAAAACCGGCATTTAAAAAAGATGGGGG
>CAZOIC010000137.1:0-3715 GCA_964579945.1 uncultured Syntrophomonas sp.
AAGTCAGCAATAACGACCTTGGCGCCTTTGTCTACCAGCATTTCTACTGCTGCTGCGCCGAGTCCGGATGCTCCACCCGTTACTAATGCAACCAGACCATTGATATCCATTCCAATTCCCCCTTAATAATAGTAATTATATCACTAAGGTAAATTATAGCAGATTTGTTTAGGAACTAAAATCCCTTTTTTATAATTGTTTCATATAATTTAAAATATTTACATGAAAGGAATAAGGAACATATTCCTTAAATGCCCATAACATCTGTATAATAGAGCATATGTTATAACAAGGCAATAAAGTGTAAAAGGAATTTATGTAAATGTGTTGAAACTTGTAGTATAGTTATTAAGATAAAAGCACTTTTGCTGTTAAATTAAAAAAATTATAATTAGAATCCCTGATTAAATGGATCAGTGTATCATAATAAATGATTATTTATCACTGAAACCCTACAGGGTAATTAATTTATTACTGCATATTTTCTTGTTTAAGGGAGCAGTTTAATGCATTCAGAGGAATATCTTGTAAAACAAAGTATTCGGGGGGATACCCGTGCTTTTGAGGAACTAGTTTTACAGTATCACAACAAAATATATGCCCTGGCTTATCGCTATATGGGTAATGAAGAAGATGCTTATGATATGGCCCAGGAGGCGTTTATTAAGGCCTTTCGTTCCCTGCGCTCTTTTAAAGGAAACTCCAGTTTCAGCACCTGGCTTTATCGAGTTACCACCAATGTTTGCCTGGATGAGTTACGACGACGAAAGCGCAGGATTGTGGCCTTATCCCTGGATGAACCCCTGGCTACACAGGAAGGGGACGAGGTAGAAAAAGAAATTGCGGACAGTTCTCCAGGCGCAGACATAATATATGAACAAAAGGAATTTTCCCAATACATACAAGAATTACTTAATGAAATGAAACCCGAACACAAAACAGCTATAGTGCTGCGTGATGTTATGGAGTTTAGTTATGAAGAGATTGCTGAAGTAATGAATTGTTCTATGGGAACGGTAAAATCAAGAATTAGTCGAGCCCGGGAAGTACTTCGAAAAAAAATTAGTGATAGGGAACTTTTGCCTTAGATTCTCGTCTAAGAAAGCGAGGAGGGAAGGGCTATGAAGTGTGAGCAAATCAGGGAAATGCTATCACCCTATATTGATGGCATGACCAGTGAAAAAGAGAATAAGATTATCAGCGCTCACCTTGAGAACTGTTCACAGTGTCAGGGTGAACTGGAACACTTGAGGATGCTTTGTGTTGCTCTGAAAAACCTTCCGGTTCCTAAATTACCAGAAAGATTTAGTGAAGATTTACACAAGCGACTGACTGATGAGCAAAATCTCATATTAAGACCCAGGGAAATTAAAACCCCCAAAAAGCAGGGCTGGATTGCCGCGGGCGTAGCAGGTATTGCTCTGGCCGCAGGTATTTATGCCAGCAGTTTTTTACCTATTACACCAATGATTGCCTCCTGGCAGGAAAAACATGATAAAGATATTAACAATAAGCCCTCGGTGGCTATTAATGACATAATAAACCGCATATATAGCGGGGGTAAAGAAAACCCGGTGAAGGAAGATAATACGCCGTTGGAGAACCCCAAAAAGGATACTCAGGTAGCTGCCAATGGCAGTCAAAAGAATGTTTCGGGAAATAAAATGGATACACAGGTAGATGTAAATAATGCCGAATTCACTCCGACCGAAGAGTTATCCCCCAAGCTGGCGGATGTGTTCTCTACACGGATTATAGTTAAGAATGCTGCCGAATCAGCAGAGCAAGTAGTGCAATTAGCTCAGAATAATAGCTGGGATTATGCATATACAGATGTACCACGGGAGATGGTCGGCCCTAATAGCTGTGTATTGACTATTAAGGTAAATGACCAAGATGTGGATAAGGTGATGAGCCAGTTAGATGAATTAGGTAAGACGAGTGATCCTTTGCATAACCGTCTGGAACTTACCCAGCAGTATAGCGAACTGGAAAATCAAATCAGCTTATTGCAAAAAGAAAAGGAAACCCTGCAACAGACGGAATGTACTGATCAATGCAAGCTGGATGAAATTGAACAACAGCTCCAGGGTTATTTACAGCAAAAGGCGGCACTGGATAAAGAATTGGAAATGACTACATTAGAGATTTACTTTGTAGGTAAAGTTAACCCTTAATTTTAATAAGCTTTAATGAGGCAGGAAGAGATTCCTGCCTTTTTTGACACAGGGGGACGTTTTTGGTGTGTCATTCAATGACACACCAAAAACGTCCCCCTGTGTCCCTGCCCAAAGTTTTTTCTTTATCTTCAGGTAATGCTATAATTAGCAAAAGATTCTTAAGGCAGTTGCCTGGTTGCCTATGGTTATTATAAAGGTGGGGTTACCGTGTCGGAAAAGAAATTAATGTTAATCGATGGGAATAGTCTTCTGTTTCGCGCTTTTTATGCACTACCATTGTTGCATAACCGGGAAGGGGTATATACCAACGGAGTCTACGGTTTCCTGACTATGTTTAACCGGGTGACCGCTGGTGAGCAGCCCAGCCACATTGTGGTGGCTTTTGATATGGATCGTAAAACCTTTCGCAGTGATATATATGGGGAATACAAGGCTAATCGATCTGCTCCCCCAGTGGAACTGCAGGGACAGTTTCAACTTTTACGCGATGTTCTTACTGCTTTAAACGTACACTACATCGAAATACCCGGCTATGAGGCTGACGATATTATAGGCACCTTAAGCAAGCGGGCTGAGGATGAAAATCTGGACTGCCTGATTGTTACAGGTGACGGGGATGCCCTGCAATTAGTATCTGATCGGGTACAGGTATTGATGACCAAAAAAGGTATTACTGAAATGCAAATCTATAATCCCCAACAGGTGAGAGAGAAATGGGAAGTTGAGCCCGGGCAAATGATTGAAATTAAGGCTTTGATGGGAGATGCTTCCGATAATATACCTGGAGTACCGGGGGTAGGTGCTAAAACTGCGGTCAAGCTTATAAAAGAATACGGCAATATCGAAAACCTTTACCAGCACATGGAAGAGATAAGCGGGCGGAAACTGGTGGAGAGGCTAAGCGAGAATCGGGATCAGGCCTTTATGAGCCGTAAACTGGCCACCATTGTTACAGACATGGAGCTGGAATGGGATTTGGACAAGTTTAAAGTAGAGGAGCCCGACCGTGATCGCCTGGTGGAATTATACAAACAACTGGAATTTAATAATTTTCTAAATGCTCTGCAGGAAAGCAGTAAGACAGGCCGAGAAGTAAGTATTGATGATATAAATGTCATAGATTTGGAAACTGAGGAACAGGCGGCAGAGATTACAGCTACTCTGGACCTTAAGCTGCCGCTAGCCCTGTACATTGACACCGATTACCATCACCCCATGTGGGCTAAAATTAAGGGCATATATTTTGAGCAGAACCAGCAGGTGTATCATTTACCGGTAGGAGAGCGGGCCACCTACCACCTGGAATGGGTGAGACCCTTGCTGGAATGTGATGATATCCCTAAATACCTGCATAATGCCAAGTATGCCCAGGTTCTACTAATGAGGTATGGGCTGAAATTACAGGGTGTAATCGGGGATAGCTTGCTGGCCGCATATATAGATGACCCCAGTTTTGAAGGGGATGATTTAGCTGCTGTACTTTTTAAATATCTGGATATTAACGTACCCGGAAAGAATCCGGCAATTATGGTTTC
>CAZOIC010000138.1:0-3652 GCA_964579945.1 uncultured Syntrophomonas sp.
CATTTAGAAAAATGTGATAAGGACATAATTTTAAGCCGTTCCAAAGCCAAATTACTGAGGCAAAAGCTGGGTATTTAAAGACAGATAGGTTATACTAATAATAGGGCAGGCCATCTCCAGAAATAGACTATATATACTTAAATAAATGCTATTTTATTAGAGTTTAGATACGATAGATACGAAATTATACGTAGTAATAGTGGTAGTGCCTGCTTTTCAGTGCTAGCCTTTTTAATAAATCCCTAAAAGTGCGAAACCAATGGCAGGCTAGTGCAAAGTATCCTGGTAAATCTACTAACTGCAGCTTATATAGAGAAATAAATCACAAAATAGTTTATAGTATACGTGTGAGAAAGTTCGTTAATTTCGATGTAAAGGAGGTAGGAGGAGTTAGAAACCTGAATGGTAAGTGCGGAGTAGAACTATTCAGGAATAGAGAATTAAATGCAGCAAGTATAAGGCGATTTGTTATTGCAAATTATAACCGCATCCGGCAAGAGATTGGAGTGATGCTCATGATACCTTTTTATAAGCTCGAACGCTATGAGGGTAACGAGGCTCTATTTGAACTGGTTATGATGTCTATCGTTTCTAGTTACGTAGGGGAACCCTTGCATGTACATGCGGAAGGACTGAGGGGAACAGGGAAGACCACAATAATGCGAGCGGCTCGCGATATACTTCCTACAATTGAGCGGATTAAGGGATGTATATATAATTGTGATCCGGCGGCTCCCCATTGTCCGTATCATAAAAACCTGAGTGCAGAGGAAATAAAGGCTATCGGGGTAGAAGAAATACCAATGCCTTTCCTGGAAATTTCCCATTCTGCTAAAGTAGGTACAGTTGCAGGTAGTATAGACCTGGCTCGACTAACTGATCCTGCCCATCCCGAGGCCCAGTTGCTTCCCGGAATCATACCGCAGGCCCACCGGGGCATAATATTTATTGATGAAATCAACCGACTTGCCGACACCTCACCAGAGATCACCGATATATTGCTGGACGTTATGGGTAATAAGCCTGGTCACCTCCAGATTGAAGAAGCAGGACTACCAGTTGTTGAAATAACCGTTAGTGTTTCCGTATGGGCAGCTTCCAACCCTGATGAAGAGCCCGGCCCCCTGGAGGAAATACGCCGGCAATTGTCTGACCGTTTTGATATGGTATGTTATATGGGACGACCGGATTCCCTGGACATACTGGCCAATATGCTGGAGGAAAACTCTCATTTTCATAAGGTGAACCAGCCTAATAAGGCACAGATGGCTGCAGCCGATGAGAGCAAAAGCGAACAGTACCGCAATGATATTATTAGATGGGCCCAGATGTATGAAAAAACCGATCTCCCCGACTTCCTACGTAACTTTATTGCCCGTTTGTATATTAAACATAATCTTGAAAGTATCCGGGCTATACAAGCTATGCAACAGGGAGCAGTGTTACACAGTGTTTTAAAGAACCGGGACAAAGTAATGATAACTGATGTAACCCATATGATACCTCTGGTGCTGAAACACCGGGTTGATGGCGATACTCTGGTACGTATGATTAATGACGTTGATTCTCGGGGAACAAAAGATGGTATTCTAAGCTTTAAGGGCAGAAAAAACAAAAAAGATGAAAGTGATCCCGAGTATTTTCAGCAGGTAGCACGTCCACTAAAGGATATGCACCGGGGAGAATTAGTACACACGGAAAAAACATTAACCCCTGGTGATTTTTAAAGGGGGTGAAGTCTTATGCTAGGTGAAGAGACTAATGTAGACAAGGCGGCGTCCGTAGGTAATTATCTTAGCCTTTATTTTGGTCAAAATCAGGGTGTAAGACTGGGTGAAAGTACAGTAATCAGCCGCCGGGCTCATGCCCGGATGCCGGAAAAAAGGGTTAAAGGCCAAATCAAAATACTAATTAATCGTGATGCCGGCAAAACCTATTTAGACTATGTCGATGTTGACCAGGTTGTTCATATTGATGTGTATCACAAAGCCGGGGAGATTGATCCCCGTGATGTGGCCAGAGCGATTTTCTGGGCATTGGATGAACATTTCCTGGAAAAAGACCCTCAGCTCCAATATGCCGAGGAAGAACGTTTTAAAATGGTAAGCGGCTATGCCAATAAGATTTTTATTACCACCAATCAGGGTAAAGGACTGCTGTATGACCTGTTTCAAGATATAACAAAACCCTTTATTGAAGGGGAAGAAGGCCATGACCATGTTCATGTCCTGGCTCGTTTAAACCGGGAGGAATATTACCTGGCGTATGTTATTGCTGAGATGGTTGAAGAGGTAATACTGGCATCCGGGCTAAAACTATCCAAAGTGCGAAACATAATCCATGGTAATCAGAAAGAGGAACGGGATAGCTATGCCGGCTATATCAAATTACCCTGGAAAAAGTTCAAGGGGCAAAATGCTCACCAGCTTCCTGATAAGGAAAACGTAAATCAGTTAATCCTTAAGCTGGCTGAGAAATTTGGCGGTGTAGATGAAATTGAAGAGTTCATGGAAAGCTACTCTACCAATATATTTAAACGCAAGGGTATAGAGCAGCAGAAGAAAAAATGGGGCGACGTAGAGCACGATGTTGAGCAGCTTGAGGAACTGGGACTTATTAAGGATACTATTCTGGGCAAGGTGCTTACTAAAAAAGGTCTCCAGCTTCAGGATTTTGTAATCAAACATAAGTGTGAACTGGAAACTGAAATTCGCCGCAATGTCCGCAAAGCGCCATCTGGAGGTGGTGGACGCTTTAAGAAGATGGGAAAAGTAGAAAGCAAAACTGCTCAAGTGGAGTTTACCAATCGTAACCGAACCGTAAATGACCCCGACAAAAATTGGTCTGGCGACCTGGCCGTACCGGAAACTATTATCCAGGCCAAGAAAAATAGTTTTTTAAGAGGAGATACCCATTTTACTATTCAAAAACAGGACCTGCATTTCTATGATAAAAAAACTTATGTACCTATCGATGTTTGCCTCTTAATTGATGCCAGTGGCAGTATGGCCGGAGATAAACGGCAGGCCGCCTGTTTCCTGGCCGAACACCTGCTTATTAGCGGTAAAGAAAAAGTAGCGGTAGTTACCTTTCAGGAACGCAGCAGCGAAGTGGTAGTACCCTTTACCCGTAACCAGCGGGTATTAAGTAAAGGTCTATCTACCATCAGCCCGGCTGGTTTGACTCCAATGGCCGATGGTATTATGACTGCAGTAGATCTGATTAAGAATAATCGGGTAAAAAATCCTCTGTTGGTACTGATAACGGACGGAATACCCAATACCCCGCTCTGGACCCTGGATGCCAAGGCAGATGCGCTGGAAGCAGCTACTCACATTAAGGAGAACAAAATTCGCCTGATATGTATAGGGGTAGAATCCAATCGCATTTTCCTGGAAAAACTATCGGAAAAGGCTGATGGGGCATTGTATCTGGTTGATGACCTGAATAAAGATAACCTGATTAATATTGTTCGCCATGAGAAAAAGACTATGATGGAGACCCATAAAAATATGGCCTAAAGAAATCAATTGAGGGTATAATTAACTCCTCCTTCATAAATGAGCACCATTTTGGTGCTCTCTTTTTTTTTGCATATGGACTTTTCGTAGCATATTTTTGGGACCAGCCTCGTAATCATTTTAAGAGGAAA
>CAZOIC010000139.1:0-3637 GCA_964579945.1 uncultured Syntrophomonas sp.
GTGTGTCAACAACCCCGTCCCCTTGTCACCCTTTCCCGGTTTTTTTATTTTTAATTTTCGATAACTAAAGGCAGAAATTGCTTATACTAAAGTAAGTAAGGGAGCGTGAAAAGCAATGTTGCATGCCTGTATCATATCGACGGGAACTGAGCTTCTACTGGGATCAACCGTGGACAGTAACTGCATGTTTCTATCCCAAAAGCTTAGCGATCTTGGGGTGCGGGTTATCGCCCGCTTTACCGTAGGTGATAACCACGAGCAGATTAAAAACGCATTTATAAATGCCTTGAAACTGGCGGACCTGGTTATATGCAGCGGGGGACTGGGTCCTACCCTTGACGATCTGACCAAAGAAATAGCCTGTGAAGTAGCTGGTTGCCAGATGGAGTTGGTAGAGGAAGAAGTTAAGCACCTGCAGGAGTATTTTGCCCGCCGTAAACGTAAAATGCCGGAAGCCAATTTAAAACAAGCCTTATTTCCGCGGGAAGCTATAATCCTTAAAAACTCCAAAGGTACTGCGCCTGGAATGTATCTTAAAAGAGACGGTAAAGTGCTGGTTCTACTTCCCGGACCGCCGCGGGAGATGCAGGCTATGTATCTGCAGGAAGTTCAAACCCTGCTTAAAAGCGATTTTACCCTGAACGACAAACAGTCGGCCAGCTGTACTATTAAGGTTATGGGACCAGGCGAATCCCAGGTCGATGAAATGTTAATGGATATCATAAATGAACCGCGCGGCTGTAGTATAGCTTTACTGGCTCGTGATGGAGAAGTCCACATTAAAGTAACTGCCGAGGGGGAGAATTCTTGGCATAGTAAAAAAATATTGAGGGAAATCTCAGAGCGGATTGAAAACACTATGGATAAGTGCGTTTTTGGTCATGATGAAGAAACTCTGACCGAGGTGGTAGCACAATTACTGATGGGCAAAGGAAAAAGACTGGTTGTTGCCGAATCTTGTAGTGGTGGCTTA
The DNA here is from genome assembly GCA_964579945.1 of uncultured Syntrophomonas sp. Classification (GTDB taxonomy): domain Bacteria; phylum Bacillota; class Syntrophomonadia; order Syntrophomonadales; family Syntrophomonadaceae; genus UBA4844. Next base: position 974 of record CAZOIC010000139.1, read on the forward strand.
TTAGCCCAAATGATTACCGATTTACCAGGCAGTTCAGGGTACTTTTGGGGTTCAGTTACTTCCTACAGCAATGAAGCCAAGGTCAAATTCCTGGGGGTAAAGGAAGAAACATTAGCAACCCACGGTGCGGTTAGCCCGGAGACGGCTGAAGAAATGGCCTCGGGTATACTAAGTAAATCAGAATGTGATTTTAGCCTGGCTATTACTGGAATTGCCGGACCTGATGGGGGAACCGTGGATAAACCGGTGGGACTCGTTTATATTGCCCTGGCAACCGGGGAGGCCTGTGTAGTTAAGGAAATGCACTTTGCCGGCGGTCGGGATGCCATACGAATTTTATCAGCTAAAACTGCACTGGATATGTTAAGACGACAGCTACAATATGGAGGCATTTAATCGTGAGAATTTTTATAGCAATACCGGTACCTGAAGTAATTAAAGAGCAAGCCTTACAGATAAGGACGGAATTAAGCCGGCTAAAGCCTGATATTAAGTGGGTGGAATATGAGAATTATCATATTACCCTCAAGTTTTTGGGGGAAGTTAAGGAAGGTCAACTTAATGAAATTAAATCCAGGCTATTAATGGCAACCCAGGCCTGTCCGGCTTTTAGTTTTAAAACAAATGGAATTGGTTTTTTTCCCAATAGAAACAGACCCCGGGTAATATGGTTAGGGGTTAAAGGAGAAATGAACAAGGCGCAATTCTTAGGTGAAAGAGTTGATACATATTTGAGCGAACTGGGCTTTGAAGTCGAGAAAAAGCGCAGTTTTCACCTGACTCTGGGCCGGATACGTTCGGAGCGCAACCTGGATGAAACGGTATCAACTACCGGCAGTATAAATAATGGACTAAAAAGTTATGCTTTACCGGTTGAGCAGTTTTTTCTAATGGAAAGCCGCCTTTCCTCCAGCGGTCCCCAGTATCTTGTGTTGGAGAAGTATCGTTTAGAAGGGTGAGTGAGGGGTGAGCTGCGGGCACACATGGGTTCGCCCCTACAGGTTATGTGCCCCCCGGAAAAGCCCGCCCATGGTTGAATCCAATTTAAATTGCAAAAATTGGTTAAAAATCATTGACATTTATAAAAGGCTTGGATTATGATAGAAACATAAGCGAACATATGTTTGAGGAGGGTTTTGCAATGGATACCAGTCAAATTAACCAGGGCAAGATAGATGCCCTTAATAATGCCATTAAAGGTATAGAAAAACAGTTTGGTAAAGGTTCTATTATGAAACTGGGTGAAGCTACAGCTATGAATGTTGAGGTCATATCGACCGGTTGCCTTTCCCTGGATTTGGCTCTGGGGGTAGGAGGCATACCCCGGGGGCGGGTGATAGAAATATTTGGCCCGGAATCTTCCGGTAAAACTACGGTTGCTTTACATGCCATAGCCCAGGCCCAGAGTGAAGGTGGCATGGCCGCCTTTATCGATGCCGAACATGCATTAGATCCGTTGTATGCTAAGAGGCTGGGGGTAGATATAAATAACCTGTTGGTATCCCAACCGGATTCTGGAGAACAGGCTTTAGAGATTGCCGAAGCTCTAGTTAGAAGTGGGGCAATTGATATTGTTGTGATTGACTCGGTAGCTGCTCTGGTCCCCAGGGCTGAGTTAGATGGGGAAATGGGTGATGTCCATGTAGGGTTACAGGCTCGTTTAATGTCCCAGGCCCTGCGTAAACTTACTGCCCACATTGGTAAATCCCAGGCCTGTACCATCTTTATAAATCAAATCCGAGAAAAGGTGGGCGTTATTTATGGCAACCCGGAAACTACCACCGGTGGCCGCGCTTTGAAGTTTTATTCTTCCGTTAGAATCGAGGTTAGAAAAGGAGAAGCTATCAAACAGGGCACTGATATGATGGGCAACCGCACCCGGGCTAAAGTTGTAAAAAACAAGGTAGCCCCCCCATTTAAAACTGCAGAATTTGATATTATGTATGGAACAGGTATTTCCCGTGAAGGAGATCTGCTGGACATTGCCGCTGAAAAAGATATTATCCAGAAAAGCGGTTCCTGGTATTCGTATGAAGGTGAAAGGTTGGGACAAGGCCGGGAAAATGCCAAGGAATATATAAAAAACAATCCCGAATTCATGCAAATGTTGAATAATAAAGTTAAGGAAATGGAAAAAGCCAGGTTGCTGGCTACCAACAATTTAGAGGAATCTTGACACTATTGGGGAAAATAACTAAAATTAATATAAGACTCTGGTAAAGAAGTAATCCTTGTGATTTGACGATATAGACAGTGTTAGTGTTTTTCCGGTGAATAGATAATGATTAATGAGATATGTAAAAAGCATATCTTTCATTTGGAGATATACGTTAGTTGTCTGTCGGGTAGGTGAGTTTTAAGAAATCTCACCGTATAATGCTGCGAGTAGATTTATACTCTTTTAATGTATGGCAATAACTATATTGCTGTATAAAATAGCGGCATTTCAACATTACAGGATCTTCTTAAAAAAACCGGGTTTGTACTCGGTTTTTTTGTTTAGTGACTTTAATCTCTAATAAAAAAGAATTTAAGGAAAAGGGGGTGAAAACATTAATCTAACAAGTTTTATAATAATAACACTTTCATTGGCTGTAGGTTTGGCTGCCGGATATTATGGTAGAAGACTTATTGCTGAAAGTAGAATAGGTGCTGCTGAAGAAG
>CAZOIC010000140.1:0-3634 GCA_964579945.1 uncultured Syntrophomonas sp.
ATTGCTGCTGTTGCTACCCCCAAGCAGGATAAAAAACTACCTCGATTCTTGTACCCGATTGAGATTGAGATGCTGATTTCAGCTCCGGATATGTCAACTGCGGGCAAAAGAGACCGGGCTATTTTGGAAACTCTTTATGCCACCGGCATAAGGGTTAGTGAGTTAGTAGGAATTGACCTTAACGACATGGATTTGGCCAGTGCTATTGTTAAAGTTAAGGGCAAGGGAAACAAAGAGAGGATTGTGCCGCTGGGCCGCAAAGCTCGGGAATCTCTTATCATATATATTAACGAAGCCAGAAGTAGTTTTGCCCGCAAAGCCCCTGAGAGCAGTAAAGCATTATTTTTAAATAAATACGGTAAGCGCTTATCAGAAAGAAGTATAAGAAACATAATTAATAAATATGTTGAACAAGTAGCGCTAAATCAAAAAGTTAATCCCCATATGTTACGCCATTCTTTTGCCACCCATTTACTTAATAACGGGGCAGACTTGCGCTCAGTACAAGAACTACTTGGCCACGTAAAACTATCCACTACCCAGATATATACCCATTTGACTCGGGAGAATATAAAAAATATACATAATGAAACTCATCCACGGAGGTAATTTAATGTTTTTAGGAACTACTATTGTAGCAGTTAAAAAAGGCGGAGAAACTGCCATAGCTGGAGACGGGCAGGTAACCTTTGGCCAGAATACAGTTATGAAAAGTAATGCCAATAAGACCAGGCGTCTGTATGATGGTAACGTAATTGCTGGTTTTGCCGGAGCAGTTGCTGATGCCTTTACCCTGTTTGCCAAATTTGAAGAAAAACTGAAGCAATCCGGCGGCAATTTGACTCGGGCTTCAGTAGAGATAGCGCGAGAGTGGAGATCAGATCGGGTATTACGGAAATTAGAGGCATTGTTAATCGTAGCTGACAAAGAAAAGATGTTTATTATCTCAGGTAATGGTGAAGTAATTGAGCCTGATGATGGAATTACTGCTATTGGCTCAGGAGGCCCTTATGCCCTGGCGGCAGCACGTGCTCTGGCTCTTCATACTAATCTGAGCGCCCGGGAAATTGCCATAGAATCCATGAAGATTGCTGCCGGGATATGTATCTATACCAATGAACAAATAAATGTTGAGGTTATCGATTAAAACAAAGGAGCGAATATTTTGGAAAATCTTACTCCCCGCGAAGTTGTTCAGGAACTGGATAAATATATAATTGGGCAACAGAAGGCCAAGAAAGCAGTAGCTATTGCGCTCAGGAATCGTTATCGCCGAAAAAACCTGCCCGAAGAAATGAGGGATGAAATCTATCCTAAAAACATAATTATGATAGGTTCGACCGGGGTTGGCAAAACTGAGATTGCCCGACGCCTGGCCCGTCTGGTTAAAGCTCCTTTTATAAAAGTGGAAGCCAGCAAGTTTACTGAAGTGGGCTATGTCGGCCGGGACGTGGATTCCATGGTCCGAGATTTAGTGGAAACCTCTATACGCATGGTAAAGCAAGAAAAAATGCTGGAAGTAGAAGACAAAGCCAGACAAATGGCTGAGGAGCGCATAGTTGATTACATTCTACCCTTACCTCGAAAAAAAAATAGATCAGTTAAAAATCCGCTGGAATTTTTGCTGGGACAAACAACAGATAATCAGGAAATTGATGAAGAACTGGAGCTTAGAACTAAAAACATTGAGGAGAAACGGGAAATAATTCGTCAAAAAGTATCTCGGTATGAATTAGATAACGATGTTATTGAAATAGAGGTGGAGGAAAAAAACACCTCGTTTATGGAAGTAATATCCGGATCCGGGGTAGAAGAAATGGGTATCAACCTGCAAGATATGTTTGGCAACCTGATGCCCAAGAACAAGAAAAAACGCCGGGTTACGGTAGAGGAAGCCCGAAAGATTTTAATTTCCGAAGAAGCCCAGGGTTTAATTGATATGGATGAGGTTTACCGGGAGGCTATCCACAAAGCCGAGGAAGGCGGGATAATATTTCTGGACGAGATTGATAAGATAGCCAGCCGAGAAGGATCGTATGGGCCCGACGTTTCTCGCGGGGGAGTACAAAGAGATATTCTTCCCATAGTAGAAGGCTCCACGGTAGTTACTAAATATGGACAGGTGAAGACTGACCATGTTTTGTTTATAGCAGCAGGTGCTTTTCATGTGAGCAAGCCTTCTGATTTAATTCCGGAATTACAGGGGCGTTTTCCCATAAGAGTAGAATTGGAGAGTTTGGGACGGGATGATTTAAAAAGGATTCTGGTAGAACCGAATAATTCCTTAATTAAGCAATACAGTGCCCTCTTAAGTACTGAAGGCGTGGAAATTAAGTTCAGTGAAGAGGCTATTGACGATATTGCACAAATAGCCTATGAAGTTAATGCCAGGACGGAAAACATAGGAGCTCGAAGGTTGCATACGGTTATGGAAAAAGTGTTGGAAGATTTATTATTTGATGCTCCTTATATGCAGGGTGAAGGTATTGTTATTGATAGTAATTATGTAAGCCAACGATTGAAAAAGATTGTGGAGGATGATGATCTGAGTAGATATATTCTCTAAGGGGGGGGCAAAGGGTGCACAAGACATTATTAGAAAGATCCAGGTCCATAAATAAGATTCTGCAAAAGATAGAGGGTAATACGGTTGATTTTTATGAGATTGCTGAAGTTCTAGCCGAAAACCTGGAATGCAGTGTCTTTATTGTAGGCAGAAGAGGGCAGATAGGTGGTTATGCTTTTACCGAAGGTGCTGGCTGTTCCGAGGTGGAGTACCTGATGGGCCATGCTGAACGTTTTCCAGAGAGTTTTAATCAAGAATTAATTAGCATTAAAGAAACAAAAACTAATATTGTTCTGGAAAAGGGGCGTAAATGTGTTTTCAATATTAATAGTACAGATTGTGATTGTTCGCAGCGCATCTGGTCTATTACCCCTGTATTTGGCGGGGCCAGGCGTATCGGTACCCTTATTCTGGTGAGGCAGAATAAGCAATTTTGTGACGAGGATATAGTTCTGGCTGAATATGGAGCTATTGTTGTAGCCAATGAAATTATGCGCATAAGGTCTGAAAGGATAGAGGAACAAGCGCGGAAAAAGGCCTCAGTACAAATAGCTCTTGCTACTCTCTCATATTCGGAAAAAGAGGCTATAGAGCATATTATCGCAGAACTGGACAGTATGGAAGGACTTCTGGTGGCCAGCCGTATAGCCGATAAAGTGGGAATAACTCGTTCAGTAATTGTTAGTGCCCTCAGAAAATTTGAAAGCGCAGGAGTAATTGAATCCAGGTCTCTGGGGATGAAAGGAACTTATATCAAGGTCTTAAACGATTATTTGTTTGAGGAACTCAGGAAATAAAAGACAAAGGAAAACATTCTAAATAACCGGTAAAACATCCGGTTGTTTTTTATGGCAAAAAATAGTTGTATTTTATTTATATTTTGTACAGATTGAAGGAATATAGGTAATCAAGGTAGAAGATATAAGGAAAATTATACCTAGAGGTGAATACTATGCTGGAAAAGATTTTTACATCCCCAACTCAGTACTTGCTCAATAAAGGTTTGGATGCAGCAAGCGTTAGAAATAAAGTTATTGCTGATAATATAGCCAATGTAGATACTCCCAA
>CAZOIC010000141.1:0-3631 GCA_964579945.1 uncultured Syntrophomonas sp.
GTCTTATGGTATTATTAATACGTATGTTGCGCCATTTCTTTGCATCTACATTACTACTATACTTTTCCGTTTACATAATTTATTAAGGTGGTTTTATTTAAATGATAGATTTTCTGAAAGACCTGAATGAACAACAGCGTGAAGCAGTATTGCACGGCGAAGGCCCATGCATGGTGATGGCGGGAGCAGGTAGTGGTAAAACCAGAGTTCTTACCCGCAGGGTTGCCCATTTAATAAGTCATGGGGTAGCGGATAATTCAATACTGGCCATTACCTTTACCAATAAAGCTGCTCAGGAGATGCGTTCCCGGGTAAAGGAAATGATACCTGATTATACCGGCAGATGGATACAAACCTTTCATGCTGCCTGTTATCGTATTTTGCATATGGATATTGATAAACTTGGATACCAGAACAACTTCAGCATTGTTGATGAAACTGAGAGTAAATCGATAATAAAAAATATCCTTAAAGAAGAGAACGATGTGGCAACTAGCCCGGAAGAAATGTTTTACGGTTTTAAACAAGTAAAGAATAGATTAATGGAGCCGGAAAAATATTTTCAAAGCCTTAAATTACCTCAGCAAACGGAAGAAAAAAACCTGCGTATTTACAAACTGTACCATGCCCGGCTTAAAGAGCTAAATGCCCTGGATTTTGATGACCTTATTGTGCTTTGTATCAAGCTCTTCCAGCAACACCCCGATGTATTAGAAAAATACCAACACTGGTTTTCTTATATTATGATTGATGAATATCAGGATACTAATTATGCCCAATATTATTGGGCCCGAATGCTGGCCGCGGCCAGGCACAATATATTTGTAGTTGGTGACCCGGATCAATCCATTTATAGTTGGCGGGGTGCAGAACCTTATAATATTACCCGTTTTTTAAACGATTACCAGGATACTCGGGTAATTAAGTTAGAAAAGAATTATCGCTCCAGTCAGAATATACTTACTGCTGCCAACTCCCTTATCAAAAACAACCAGGACAGAGAGGGTAAGATGCTATATAGTGACCGGGGTGAGGGAGAAAAGGTTATTCACTTTTGTGCTGCTGACAGTTTTCAGGAATCTCGCTTTGTAGCTGATGCTATTGCTGATTTGCTGGATCGGGAAGGCAGGAAATATAGTGATTTTGCCATCTTTTACCGTACTCATGCCCAATCCCGGGTTATGGAAGAAGCTTTGAATAGAAAATATATACCCTATAAAATAATTGGGGCACGAAAGTTTTTCGATAGAAAAGAGATAAAAGATATCATTGCTTACCTAAAGCTGGTTTGTAATCCAAATGACAGTTTAAGTTTTGACCGGGTAATTAATACTCCGCGTCGTGGTATAGGTGAAAAAACTCTGGAAAAAATAAAGACCTGTGCCGAGGAAAAAACCCTGTCACTTATGGAGACCCTGGCCCAACCGCTGGAGATACCAGGTATTAGCAGTAAAATAGCTGATAATCTGGAGGAGTTTTACGGTATGATTAATTTCCTGACCATTCTTGCTATGGATCATACCCCGATGCAAGAGATTATTGGTAACCTCATAGATGCCAGCGGTTATACCGAAGATTTAAAAAAGAACAATCCCATTGATGCCGAGACCCGGATTGAAAACATAGAGGAACTGAGGTCGCTGGCCTTCGAGTTTGAAAAAGCGGGTGGAGAAAGCCTGGAGGATTTCCTGGCAACTCTAGCCCTGGTTCAAGATAATGATGATTTAGATGATTCCGAAGTGGTATTACTGATGACTTATCATGGGGCCAAAGGACTGGAATTTCCGGTTGTGTTTATGACCGGGATGGAAGAAGGCGTATTTCCTTCCTACCGCAGCGAGACCCCGGCAGAAATAGAGGAGGAAAGAAGGTTATGCTATGTTGGTATAACCAGAGCTATGGAAAGGCTTTACCTGACTAATGCCGTAAACCGACTGCTTTATGGTTATGAAAAAAGTAATCCCCCTTCTCGTTTTTTGCAGGAAATACCAGTTGATATATTACGTTCCCCGCATCAGATAGAAGTAGTTGAATGCCGGTTGGAAGAAGGGGATACGGTTATTCATCAAAAATTTGGTATGGGCGTAATAACCAGTATAGATATAGACGATGAAGATGAAATTGCAACCATAGATTTTGAGCGTGCTGGGATTAGAATGCTGCGTTTAGATATTGCTCCCCTGGAAAAGATAAATTAAAACAGATATTTCAGGGAGGAATCGATAATGGCTGGAGTTAGCGAGCGTATAAATGAACTGCGGCAGGAGTTAAGAAAACATGAATACCATTACTATGTTCTTGATGACCCGTTAGTGAGTGATGCCGAATACGATCGGTTAATGCAGGAACTGTACCAAATAGAGAATGAGCACCCGGAACTGATAACCCCTGATTCTCCTACCCAGAGAGTAGGGGGGCAGGCAACCGCAAGATTTAACCCGGTTATCCACCGCAGGTCGTTACTTAGTCTGGATAATGCCTTTTCCCTGGCGGAACTGCAGGAATTCCATCACCGGGTAAGCCGGGTGGTCACAGTAGTTTCTTATATGGCAGAGTTAAAGATAGATGGAGTTTCTATTGTTCTGATATATCAGGACGGGGTATTGGTCAATGCTGCTACCAGGGGTGATGGACTGGTGGGAGAGGATGTTACCAATAATATTAAAACCATAAGGAGTATTCCGCTGCGCCTCCGGGACGATTTATCCCGCCTCGAGGTGCGGGGTGAAATATATATGCCTAAACCGGAGTTCCTGCGGCTTAACCAGGAGAAGGAAGAAAAAGGGGAAAAGGTATTTGCCAATCCCCGCAATGCCGCTGCCGGTTCTATACGGCAACTGGATCCGGGCATTACCGCCGGTCGAGCTCTAGCCGCTTTTATTTACGATATTATCTATATTGAAGGCCAGGACATTTATAACCAGCAAGAGGCTCTGCAATTCTTGAAACAGCAAGGCTTTCCGGTTAATTCCGAAGCCCGTTATTGTTCGAATATAGAAGAAGTATATGCATACAGCCAGGAATACCAGGAAAGACGCCATGATTTACCTTATGAAATTGACGGCATAGTAATCAAACTAAATCCCTTTGCAGAACGTGAAACACTAGGCCAAACTGCAAAAAGTCCGCGCTGGGCTATAGCCTATAAGTTCCCTGCGGAAGAAAAGGAAACCCGCCTGCTGGCAGTGGAAATAAATGTGGGTAGAACCGGAATAATAGCGCCTACCGCAATTCTGGAACCAGTTTCGTTAGCTGGCACTACCGTAAGCCGGGCCAGTATGCACAATTTTGACCTGCTTCGGGAAAAGGATATCCGGGTAGGGGACATGGTACTGGTGCATAAGGCCGGAGACATTATTCCAGAAATAATCAAGCCCATGACAGAAAAACGGCAGGGGAAAGAGCAAAAAATTGAACCTCCCGGCAATTGCCCTGCCTGTGGTAGTGGGGTAGTTCGCTTTGAGGGTGAAGTAGCTTATCGTTGTGAAAATATTAATTGTCCTGCCCGCCTGAAAGAAAGCCTCATTTTTTTCGCTTCGCGCCCGGCTATGGATATTGATGGCCTGGGACCGGCAGTTATTGACCAGTTGGTAGAAAAAAAGCTGGTAGAAAAAGTTGACGACCTCTATTA
>CAZOIC010000142.1:0-3594 GCA_964579945.1 uncultured Syntrophomonas sp.
GCCAAAACTCTGAAGAAGAAATTAGAATTGTGCTACCGGAACTTCATTTTGAAAAAGCTTGAAAATAAAAAGGTAGCGCTATTGCAGGGCTTTGGCCAGGTTTTCGTCATAGCCGCTAAGATAATACTTGGAACAGACATCAGCTCCAACGGTGCAGCGGACTATGACCTCGATACTCTCATCCAGTTCTTCTCTTAACACATTCTCCAGGATTCTTATATCATTGGGACGCAGGGTATAGGGCGAGCGTATTTGCAGTAAGACCAGCAGTACGTCGTTTTTTTCTCCATAATACATTTCCAACAGTTTAGCAGCCGGTTCCTGTTTATAGAGCTGTTCTGTAATCAGGGTCTCCAGCTGATTGTGAAATTCTAGTTCCGGGCCGCTCAAGGGTTTTTGCCAGAGGTCGTCTTCATAGATATACTGACTGGCATCAGCGTCCCGGGTTAATAAGGAGCGTACCACCAGGTGCACCGGATGCTGCAGGGAAGCATTTAAGGTATCTTCCAATTTGCCTACCTGGACCGGGTCGATAGGGGATGGAGTATGTACTACCGCAGTTATTTTCCTCTGTCCATCCTTCTCCACCATATTTTGAATGTCTACGACCCGGGCACCGGGCATAGTACCGACTTCCTGGTTAAGGGTTTTGGAGACCTCTCCTAACCATAGATTTTCCTCTGCTATCCGAGTCTGACGAATCTTCTCCTCTTCAGCTATAAATACTTGTCCGTTGCGGTCGGCATCGCGGGATATCAAGGAGCGGATAACCAGGTGCAGGTTGGGGTCCACTTCCTTTTGCAGTGCTTCTTCTATAACTGCTACCCGCTGGGCCTCAAACTGCTGCGGAGTAAGGGCTACGGCCATAACATGTAGGACCCCGTCTTTCCTTTCATAGCGCAGCTCGGAGAGGCGGGCGCCAACGGTGGTTTTAATCTGCTCTGACAGGGACTCCCTCAGCTGCTCTGCCAGGGCCCGGTCAGCAACTATATTAACCAGGGTTTGGGTCATAAAAATGGCCATTATCAGCAGTATCACCAGGCTTAGCCCAAATCGGCGAAAAAATATTACCAGACCATTTTCCCGGCTGAGCTTTACCAGACCGGAAATAAAGAATACGGCAGCAGCAGCAAATTCGATTGCCAGCAGATTAACTACAAAAAGTAAAAATGCACCCAGTGCCCACTGATAATTATGAGCCGCCAGGCAGAGGCCTACGGTAGCCAGAGGGGGTACCAGGGCAGTTGAAATAGCCACGCCGGGCAAGGCCGGGCTGAGTTTTCGGTTAACCATGGTATATGCACCAGCTAACCCGGATGCCAGGGCAATAATTACATCATAGATAGTAGGCTGGGTACGGGCCACAATTTCCGAGGCAAAATCTGGACGTAGCGGAACCAGGCCGATTATAGCAGCCAGAGCTATGGCCAGCAGCATGCCCAGTAGTTCCGAACGGACGGAATTGCGCAGCAGTTTTTTATCACCATTGGATAATCCCAGAGCTATACCGAATATGGGCCCCATCAGCGGTGCCACCAGCATGGCGCCTATTACCACAGCAGTGCTGTTGGCCAGTAAGCCGTAAGTGGCAATAATAGTAGATATACATACCATTAGATAAAAACTACGCGATGGAGTGGAGATATCACAAATGTTGGTGTAGATTGTTTGCCGTTCGTCAGGGTTAATGCGGTAGGAAAGCTTAATAACAGGTATTTTGATTTTTTTCATCAGGCCATTTCTCCCGTGTCGTTAATCAAGTCTTTATTCAGGTTCGACAATAAGGGGGCTTTTCCCTGCCAAAAATTTTGCCAGCTACAGGGTTCTTATTTATACTAGTGGAAAAGGGGTTAGTCATGTACGATTTTGATAAAATTGTTTCACGTGAAACAACCAATTGTGCCAAATGGGATACGGTGGAAAAGGGCCTGCTGCCTATGTGGGTGGCAGATATGGATTTTCAGTCGCCGCCGGAGGTAATAGCGGCCCTGCAGGAGAGAGCGGAGCACGGGATTTTTGGTTACAGCGGCGGCTATGGGGGCTGGTTTGAAGCTTTGATGCAGTGGATGGAGAAGCGCTACAGCTGGGCGCCGCAGCGGGAATGGATATCCACCAGCCCGGGAGTAGTAGCAGCATTGTTTATGCTGGTTCGAGCCCTGACTGAACCCGGGGACCGGATTATCATTCAACCTCCGGTTTACAGGCCATTTTATTATGTGGCCTCTTCCAATGGCTGCGAACTGCTGGAAAACCCGCTCTATTTTGACGGTTGCAAGTACCGTATGGATCTGGAGCAACTGCGGCAAAAGGTGGACTCCAGGGTAAAACTTTTGATTTTATGCAGCCCCCATAATCCGGTGGGACGGGTGTGGAGCCGGGAAGAACTGCTGGCGTTAGGGCAGTTCTGCCTGGAGCATGAGATTACTATTATATCTGATGAGATTCACTCTGATTTAGTTTTCTCAGGTTATAAACATACGGTTCTGGCTTCTGTTTCCCAGGAATTGGAGCAGGATATGATAGTCTGCAATGCCCCCAGCAAGACCTTCAACATCGCCGGTATCCCGGCTTCCAATGTCATTATTGCCAATGAAAAGCTGCGCTCGGCTTACCGCCAGGTTTTGCGCAGCAGCGGCCTGGCCCTGCCCAATGTTTTTGCGGTTACGGCAGTAGAGGCGGCTTATACTTATGGGGAGGCCTGGCTGAATGAATTATTGCTTTACCTGGAGGAAAATTATCGATTGGCCAGCAGTTTTATAGCGGAGCATATTCCTGAGATTAAGGTAATTGAGCCGGAAGGTACTTACCTGCTCTGGTTGGATTGCCGCGGCCTGGGCTTAAATGATAAGGAATTGGACAGTTTTATTAAAGAGAAGGCCAAACTCTTGCTGGAGCCGGGAACTATTTTCGGCACCGGCGGCAGCGGTTTTCAAAGGATGAATATTGCTTGTCCCCGCTCACGGCTGCTGGAAGCCCTGCAGCGCTTGGAAACGGCGGTCAGGGAATAGGGGGCCGCTTTCTTAAAATCCGGCAAGAAACATTTTGCCGACTGCGTGATTCTTATTTATACTTATGGATAGAAAAACTATGGTTTAAGATTGGGGGGAGATTAGATGTTACTTAAGGAACAGAATAGACCGTCTTACTTATTTGTCATAATTGTCTGCTTATTCGTAACCTCATTATTGCTATCTAATATCATAGCCGGGAAACTCATTACCATTGGGGGTGTGATTTTACCCGGAGCCGTAATCTTATTTCCGCTGGCTTATATTATTGGGGATATTCTTACCGAAGTATATGGTTATAAACGGGCCCGGATGGTAATATGGACTGGCTTTGCTTGTAATATTTTGATGGTAGGGGTTTTCTATCTGGTTATGGCTATACCTTCCCCTGGTTTTTTTGAAGCGGAAGGGGCTTTTGCCACCGTTTTAGGCATGACCCCGCGAATTGTCCTGGCTTCGCTGGTAGCTTACCTGCTGGGGGAATTCTCCAACGCTGCTATTCTGTCGCGGATGAAAATATTAACCCGGGGAAAGTGGCTGTGGACCCGTACCATTGGTTCTACCCTGATTGGGGAAGGGCTAGATA
>CAZOIC010000143.1:0-3585 GCA_964579945.1 uncultured Syntrophomonas sp.
AAAACGGTCCACCATTTTTTCAGCTGCTTTAACCAGCATAGTTAAGATATGGCTATGATCTTCGGACGTCGGACCCATCAATGCCAGCACGGTAAGGAGATTGCCTTTGCGGTCGAAAATAGGAGCAGCAGAAGTAGTCAGGTTATGAAATTCATAACAATAATGCTCTATTCCTGAAATCTGTAAAGATTCTCCGGTGACAATGGCAGTACCAATAGCATTGGTGCCCACACTGCTTTCTTTCCAATTTATATTTACGCTGGTATCTAACTGAGGAATGCTCTGAATGATATAGCCGTTTTCATCGACCAGGCAAACCCGGAATCCCGAACCCCGAACCGAGTCATAGACCTCTTCTACAACCGGATAAGCTGCGCTTACCAGTTCCGGGGGCAGATTGCTGACTGTATTGACCTCAAAATGGGACTTGCAATTACTACAGTGGTGAGGATTGACTCCAGCCTCACGTGACCTTTGCCAGGAATCTGCTATGAAAGGGTCCAGTATGTTAGGTGTTAGTTCCCCGGATTTTACAAAATGATTCCAAACGGAATACAGTTCATTATCGATTGATGCCGCTTTACCCATTCTAGCTCCCTCCCCCTTGTGGTAATTTTCACATATAATTATAACATGAATGTTACAGTGGGGAAAAAACAAAATATAGGTATAATGGCATTTGGAACCAGCAAAAACTAGAGATGCTAATCTTGCGCCCGGGGTTTTCCTGGTTACTATGATATAATTAACTCATAAAAAATCGGGAGGATGAGGAATTAAGATGGACGAGAATAAAGATATAGATGTAATGCGGCAGATTATTGAAAAGAAGAAACAGAAGAGTGCATCTCAGGGTAGCGTAAAGCGGGGACCGCAGGATCGTTATAGTACCCGCAAGCCGGGCAAAAAGAACCAGAAGTCGGGTGACTCAAACCGGGAAACTGGCGAATTGGGGGATGAAGCATGAAATCTCTGGTACTGGCGGAAAAGCCCAGCGTAGCCCGGGATATAGCTCGGGTTTTAAATTGCGGGCAGAAGGGCAAAGGTTTTATAGAAGGGCCCAATTACGTAGTTACCTGGGCTTTAGGGCATCTGGTTACCCTGGCTGAGCCTGATGATTATGATAAAAATCTTAAACAATGGCGGATGGAAGACCTGCCTATGCTGCCGGAAAAGATGAAACTCAAGGTTATAAAACAAACCTCTCACCAGTATCAGGTAGTCCGGGGCCTGATGCAGCGCAGTGATATCAAAGACCTGGTTATCGCTACTGATGCGGGTCGGGAAGGGGAATTGGTAGCGCGCTGGATAATGGATATGGCCCGATGGAAAAAGCCGTTTAAGCGCTTGTGGATTTCATCCCAGACGGATAACGCCGTGCGGGAGGGATTTGCCCGTCTGCAGCCTGGTTCTGCCTACAATAACCTTTATGACGCGGCCGTCTGCCGGGCGGAAGCGGACTGGTTGATTGGGCTTAATGTTACCCGTACCCTGACCTGTAAATTCAATGCCCAGCTTAATGCCGGTCGGGTACAGACACCTACTCTGGCTATGATAGTAAACCGGGAAAAAGAAATCCAGAACTTTCGGCCGGTGGATTACTGGACCATAAGAGCTGATTTTTCAGATTACTATGGTGACTGGCGCGGTTCCGATGGCGGTCGCATTTACGAGCAGGCTAAAGCCGAGGAAATTCTGGCCCGCATCAAAGGGCAGGAAGGAACTATCA
Organism: uncultured Syntrophomonas sp.; assembly: GCA_964579945.1. GTDB lineage: Bacteria > Bacillota > Syntrophomonadia > Syntrophomonadales > Syntrophomonadaceae > UBA4844. Next base: position 1,730 of record CAZOIC010000143.1, read on the forward strand.
AAGAAGTAAAAACCGAGGCCAAAAAGGAGCTGCCTCCTCTAGCCTATGATTTGACCGAGCTGCAAAGAGACGCCAACCGGCGCTATGGCTGGTCAGCGCAAAAGACCCTGGCAGTGCTGCAGGACCTTTACGAACGGTATAAATTGGTGACTTACCCCCGTACTGATTCACGTTATTTAACCAGTGATATTGTTCCTACATTGCCGGTAAGATTAAAAGCTATGGCGGCAGGGCCTTATCAGGCTATGGCTAAATCATTGTTGCAAAAGCCTTTGCAGCCGGGCAAACGTTTGATTAATGATAGTAAGGTGAGCGATCACCACGCCATTATTCCTACTGAACAGCCTCTTAATCTGAAGGTATTGGATGAGGATGAAAAACGGCTCTATGATTTGGTGGCACGCCGTTTCCTGGCAGTGCTGTACCCACCTTTTTGCTATGATCAGACTACTATCGTCACCGTGGTTAAGGGCGAGAATTTCTATTCTCGGGGTAAGGTCGTTACCGACCAGGGATGGCGGGCAGTACAAATGTCTACTGCCGATAAAGAAGAAAACGATGAGGAGAAAGTACCTGAACAAACCCTGGGACGACACCAAAAAGGGGAAAAAATAGAGGTCAAAAGCTGTAAAAGCAACAAGCAAAAAACTAAACCGCCGGCTCGTTATAATGAAGCAACTCTCCTTGGCGCGATGGAGAACTGCGGTAAATTGGTGGAAGACGAGGAACTGCGCGAGTCCATCAAGGGTAGCGGCCTGGGCACTCCGGCTACCCGGGCGGAAATTATTGAAAAACTCATACGTACCAGCTATATTGAACGCCAGGGTAAGCAGCTAATACCTACTTCCAAAGGTATGCAGTTGCTGGACCTGGTTCCCCCGGCGCTGCGTTCACCGGAACTAACTGCCCAATGGGAGCAGAGATTAGCTGATATTGCCCGGGGCAAAGCCAAAAAATCAGATTTTATGAGTGATATTCGTAAAGATACCTCCCAGCTGGTTCACGGCATCCGCATTGATAGCACGGCGTATAAACCAGATAATGTATCAAAAAGCAAATGCCCCCAATGTGGTCGCTATATGCTAATAGTAAGTGGCAAAAGGGGTAGAATGCTGGCATGCCCGGAACGCTCCTGCGGCTACCGTCAGCCGGAAAAAGGTGATGATTTCGGTAAAATGGGAAGCCGGGCTACCCAGAAACTAATTGATCGCTATAGTGATAAAGAAGAACTGGGCACTAACCTGGGCGACCTGCTCAAAGAAGCCCTGGCCCAAAAAGACAGTAATTTGAAGGGGGGAAAAGGTGCAAAGCATTAAACAAACGGTTAAAGAAGTTGTTGGTGCAGTAACACCAATAACAGTAATAGTAATTATCCTGCAAATGACCCTGATGAAAGTCCCCCTGGAAACCCTTTTGCAGTTTCTGGTAGGGGTAGTGCTGGTATCATCCGGACTTATCCTTTTCCTGCTGGGAGTACAGTTAGGACTATTACCTCTGGGAGAGCATATGGGTGAAGCGCTGGCTAAATCTGGCAAATTGTGGGTTATAGTAACCTTTGGATTTATACTTGGTCTGGTGGCTGCTATCGCCGAGCCTAACATTCGTATTCTCGCGGTCCAATTGGACTTTGTTTCCGCAGGTGCTATCCCCAAAAACCTGTTAATATACAGTATTGCGCTGGGAGTAGCCTTTAGTGTAGCCCTGGCCATGCTACGGTTAGTTCTAAAACTGCCCCTAACACGAATCTTAATTGTTGGATATGTCCTAATATTTGGTCTGGCTTTATTAGCGCCACCCAAGTATTTCCCAATTTCTTTTGATGCCGGAGGCTTGACTACCGGCCCCTTACTTATTCC
>CAZOIC010000144.1:0-3528 GCA_964579945.1 uncultured Syntrophomonas sp.
AAAAAGCCCCGGCGTTCCTCCAGAAAAGGAATAAGTTCCGTAGTTTCTATTTCATCGGCCATAGCTGTCCGCCCGGGTTTGACCAGCAGGTGGGCATTATGGCAAAAAGGACAGCGCAGATTGCATCCCCGGGAGAACAGCACTGCGGCTATCTTCCCGGGGTAGTCAGTCAAGCTCTGTTTTAATAATCCCGCAAATCTCATACTACTTTATACGTCTTCCTATTCCTGAACTCAGCCTGTTTGCCTTCGTTCCACTGGTCTACCGGGCGCAGATAACCTACTACCCGGGAGTATACCTCGCAGACGGTTTCCTGGCCTTCGACCTCACAGCTGGGGCAGATGTGGTGTTCACCGGTTATATAGCCATGCTGAGGACAGATACTAAAAGTAGGCGAAATATAGAAATACGGCATCTTAAACTGCTCACAGGCCTTTTTAATCAGCATCTTGACCGAGTCCACATCGGGTAAGGCCTCACCCACAAAGATGTGGAAAGTAGTTCCTCCGGTATACAGGCACTGCAGGGGATCCTGCATCTTCATGGCCAGGAAGATGTCATCAGTATAGCCCACCGGCAGGAAGGAGGAGTTAGTATAGTAAGGCTCAGCCCCTTGATTTTTAACGGCATCATTGTTGGCCACAATAATATCGGGGAAGCGGGCCCGGTCTTTCTGGGGCAAGCTATAGCTTACCCCCTCTGCCGGGGTTGCTTCCAGGTTATACAAATTGCCGGTCTCGTCCTGGTAGCGCTGTATCCGCTCTCTCATGAATTCCAGTACTTCCAGGGCAAAGGGGTAACCTTGCTCGCTAGCAATGTCCTCACCCAGGAAATTGAGACAGGATTCATTCATTCCCACCAATCCGATAGTGGAGAAATGATTTATCCAGAATCTACCGGTGGCTTCTTTTACCCCCCTGAGATAGAACTGGGAGTAAGGATAGAGTCCAGAATCGGTCAGGTTTTCCAGCACTTTTCTCTTGATTTCCAGGCTGTCACGGGCCAAATCCATGATATTGGCCAAACGCCGAAAATAATCGTCCTTATCCCGTGCCAAATAGCCAATCCGGGGCATATTAATAGTTACTACCCCAACTGAACCGGTCAGGGGATTGGAACCAAACAGCCCCCCGCCCCGTTTCCTAAGTTCACGATTATCCAACCGCAAACGGCAGCACATACTACGCGCATCTTCAGGGTCCATATCGGAATTGATATAGTTGGCAAATCCAGGTATACCGTATTTAGCTGTCATTTCCCAGATTCTATCATACTTGGAGCTATCCCAATCGAAGTCCCGGGTGATATTATAGGTTGGAATGGGGAAGGTAAAGACCCGCTCCTCAGCATCACCCTCCATCATAACCTCGGCAAAGGCCTGGTTTAACGTATCCATTTCCACCTGGAATTCGCCATAGGTCTTATCCTTAAATTCGCCGCCAATGATAACAGTTTGGTCTTTAAAATATCCCGGTACTTTAAGGTCCATGGTGATATTGGTAAACGGGGTGTTACCAGTAATAAATACTTTTCCATTTCTACGCGCTACTACGGTTTCATTTTCAGTATTGGGACACCAGATAATACCTTCATAATCAACCTCGTTTACTTGGTTGATATAAGTGTCCTTGTGCCTGATTATCCTTATAATATAGCGATCTTTGATGGATAAATGATTATCCGGCTTCCTTATTAAAACCGTAGCGCCATAGCCAGCATTAACAATTACCTGCATTAACTGGTCGCGAATAAGCTCAGAGGTGGTAATAACCTTGCAATCCTCACATCCATCTCCTTTTATATAGGGCTCCAGGAATATGCGAGACGTCTCGGTATCAGCCTGCAGTATGGTATCTGGAATAAATTTAATTCCTTTTTCCCGATCGCTGCCCATCCAGGCCAGGATTTTTCTGGTACTATCAGCATTAAAGCGCAAGACATTACAGGGAGCACCCAGTCCTTGCTGTATACGTTCGCTGTAGTTAAGGTTCAGACTTTCACAGAGTTCAATTATTTCTTCATAATGATGTGGGCTTTTAACTTGCGACTGGTATATGCATATCCTGCCATCACCACGCCCGCTCTTGTCCAGGGAACCTTCCGCTATTATCCAGGCCATTAATCTAACCAGTTCCTCATCCATTGCATTTTCGCCCGCTACATTGCCATCACTGCCTATCGGTACCATAAAGGGAGACTTTAACTTGAGCACATCCTCTATTTTTTCCAGGGTATAATGATCGCCGTTAAATTTTCGCCGGACCACCCGGTGTTCTGGGGATATCAACTGATCACTGATGCGGTTTTTTAAATTATACATAGTTCCCTTATACTCCCGGGTAAAAAGGTGTTTCACCGGCAGGTATTCAATAAAGCCTTTTTCCACATTGAAGGTAGCAATCATGTCACCTTCGGACACCTGGTTATATTTGACCCAACCATTCTGCCCCAATATTTCTGTATCTTCCGACATACATTGGAAGCCAACCCGGGTAGGTACGTTGACATTGAAGATGAATTCCTGCAGGCTCTGTTTGACCTGTTCGTAGTTTAATTGGTCATAATAGATATAAGGCGCCAGCAGGGTGTCAAAGTTGGAAAAAGCCTGGGCTCCGGCGGCTTCGCCCTGCAGGGTATAGAAGAAGTTTACAATCTGTCCCAGTACGGTACGGAAATGCTTGGCCGGCTTACTTACTACTTTTCCTCGGGCACCCTTAAAACCCTCCCGGATTAAATCTTGCAAATCCCAGCCCACACAGTAAACCGCCAGTATACCTAAATCATGCATATGAAAATCTCCATTTTGCTGGGCTTCCTTCATCTGCTCGGTGTATATCTGGTTAAGCCAGTACTGGCTGGTTACTATGGATGAGATATGAAAGTTCATGCCCTGCAGGCTAAAGTTCATATTGGAGTTCTCTTTTACCCGCCAGTCGCTGCGATCCAGGTAGTTTTCAACAATTTCGTTATTCTGGATGAGCTGCCGGCTTTCTCTCATGATTTCATGCTGTTTGCGGTACAGAATATAAGCCTTGGCGGTTCGGTAATGGCCGTTTTTAACCAGAACTTTTTCCACCAGATCCTGTATCTCTTCAACCGTGGCTATATCATAATCGTCCAGGTAGTAGTAGCCGGCCAGTTCGATGACCTTGTCCGCCAGTCGCTCCGCCGTTGCGTAGTCTCTTCCCCCCAGTGCCTGGGCCGCCTTATAAATAGCATTAACAATTTTCTCTTTTTCAAATGGAACTACCCGGCCATCTCGTTTTCTGATACTTTTCATAGTTTAGCCTCCTAAACACAATATATATGGTGTAATTTTTAGCACTACACAATATACTGTAGTTATTATAGTGTACCCGGGCTTGTTCTTCAAATATATATTTCCCCTTAATCAGGCCTTTTCATAAATTTATATTCTGTTAACAGGAATTTTTAGCCGGATACTAATAATTGCTATTATTATTTAAGAGCAAAAACAAGCAGGATAGGCCTGTTATCCTACCCTGCACCGATTTTAGTCCTATTTTT
>CAZOIC010000145.1:0-2183 GCA_964579945.1 uncultured Syntrophomonas sp.
AGCTCTACCTGGATATTCTGGTTAGCTTCCTGCAGCTTGCGTTTGACTGTCTCCAGGGTAAGAACCTTACCTTCAGCAACCACCCTTTTTGCACTAAAAACCTGATTTCCTTGTATTTCTATCAGGCTACCTTCTCTGATTTGTGTAAATATTTGCTCTCCTACTTCATCGATAACCGGAATACCCGCTTTAAGTATTTTATAAACACCTTTAGCCGGGTAACGCCCGGTTATGGAAGGCTGAACATTAATGATGGCCTGTGGCCGTATATCAATCAGGGAATTGGCTGCCACCTCATCAATATCATCATGATCGATAATGGCAATATCTTTTCTTTTCAGCCGCTTAACCAGATTTTTGGTACGCCGATCCAGGCGAGCCCTTCCTACAATGCTACTCATCTTCCACCTCTAAATCCATGAAGCCCATTGATTTCGTTCTTAATATTATCATATAGTCAAAATAAAAGAAAACTTGCATTATAATACTCTATATAAAGTATACCTGAACGAAAAAATACCTCTTGTTGTTACCAGAAGCAATCAACAAGAGGTATTATTACCATAACAATCTAGCTAACTTTATTTTCCAGGCGTAACCGGTCAGCAATAATGGCTATAAATTCCGAATTAGTAGGCTTACCCTTTTCCCCACTAATAGTATAGCCAAAGAACTTATTAATCTTATCTAAATCACCGCGATCCCAGGCTAATTCAATAGCATGTCGTATAGCCCTTTCTACCCGGCTGGGGGTAGTATCGTATTTCTGAGCTATAGTAGGATAAAGCTCCTTGGTAACTGCTCCCAAATAATTGATTTCGTCTACTACCAGCATGATAGCATCCCGTAAATATTGATATCCCTTAACATGTGCCGGTACTCCAATTTCGTGAATTACTTTTGTTACTTCTACTTCAAGATTTTTCGGGGATGCTGACTGCACACTGATAGCAGCTACAGGGGCAACACCATTCGTTCTGGGCTTAACATCTCTTACCACCTGTTTAACCCGATCACCCAGTACCTGCAGGTTAAAAGGTTTTAAGATATAGTAATCAGCACCCAATTGAACAGCCTTCTGAGTAATGTTTTCCTGACCGAACGCCGTAAGTATGATAATCTTTGGACGTACTTGAAGATTGAGTTCATTTATCTTTTCCAGAACCCCAATGCCATCCATATAAGGCATAATCAGGTCCAGTATAAGTACTTCAACCTCCTTCTTCTCTAAAATATCCAGTACTTCCATACCATTAGAACATACACCAACCATTTCGAAATCAGGCTCATTGGAGAAGTAGTCCCTTAGAATTCCGCAAAATTCCCGGTTGTCATCTGCAACCAGAACCTTAATTTGATTAGATTCACTCAACATATGGATTTATTCCCCCTCATCCCTTTATATATCTGATTTTATTGATTTACTAACGGTTTTCGACGGTAGATCAAGGATTTCCTCCTTTTTTTTTCCACTAAATTAACCTATTATCTCACAGCCACTAACATAATGATACAGATAAATACACAACCAAACACATCTAACTTTTCTTATATTATACAGGAATTTAAGACTTACGGGTTACCGATTTGTTTCCGGTCTAATTATAATTTGTCGAAACCTTTTTTGGAGAGGCGTTAATATCGGTCATTTCCGACAACATATTATCCATAAATATTCCATAACCCCGTTCCGGGTCATTAAGAAATACGTGAGTTACTGCCCCAATAATTTTAGAATCCTGAATAATAGGACTTCCGCTCATCCCCTGGACAATACCGCCACTCAAGTTTAGCAGACGGGGATCAGTAACCCTGATTATCATGCCTTTACCATTATTACGTTCTGGATATACCTTCTCAATCATCACGCTAAATTTCTCTATATCCTCTCCATTTACCACCGTATATATTTCGGCCGGCCCTTCCCGAATCTGGTGAGCATACCCCACTTCCATAGTATAACTAGAAATGGGATTATTGATATCAACCCCAGTCTTACCGTAAATGCCATGAAAAGTGTTCTTACTTATAGTACCTTCAATCTGGCCCTCGCCACTAAAAACTCCAATTTTCTCTCCCGGTTGTCCAGGTTTACCCCGCTTAATAGTCTGAATAGATGCACTTACGATTTTCCCCTGCAAGACATCGATTCCCTGGCGGGTATCGGCATCAACAATTATATG
>CAZOIC010000145.1:2283-3512 GCA_964579945.1 uncultured Syntrophomonas sp.
CCAGGACGCAGGGCCATTATTTCATAACGGTTACCGTCTCGGTTGACTACCACCGGAGGATCCTGAGAGGTTACAAAAACGCTTTCGGTCGGCTTAATAACCTGCAGGTCAAATTTACTGGCAAGCTGCGCAGGTAAGTCGAACTCCAAATGATTAGATTCACCAACCACCATACGCTGGTATGCGGGTAAAGTTAAAAGCGTTCGAGATTGAGGGGTAAAACAAATAGTAAGAAAAACAAGTGCCAGAATTACTCCTATTACCGGTCTGATTCTAAGCAACTAATTCACTCCTGCCCGGAAGCCCGGCACTTGTAATTCTTCACCGCTGAGTGCCAGACAACAATTGATATCCTATATTTTCTCCCTGGTCCGGGCAAAGTATACAGGAAGCAAAGGGACGGTTCTTTTGCTTCCAAAGCTAGCATTCCTGTAATCCATAAAATAGCTCTTTAAAAACTAAAACCCCCCTGATTCAATTAATCAGGGGGGTTTTAGGAAGCAAGGGGACGGTTCTTTTGCTTCCTAACTCTAGGCTTTAAATATTACATTTGGAGAAATATCTAAAATTCTCGCCGCTTGCCGTTGTGTTATCCCATCTATTTCCTTTACTGTTTGTAATATTTCATCCCTTTCGGACTTTGGCAGGTTTTTTACCTGTTCCAGCCCAATTTTATCAAAATGCATAATAATTTTTTGTTTTGCTTCCTCATCAGTTAGTCTTAATTTAGATTCATAATCAATACATTTATCATTGTTGATATCTTCATTGAATACTTTAAACCGCGATCTTGCCAGTTCCTTATTATCTGCGGAAAACATACCCAGTATCAGGTCACTATCCAGCAGACCTAATGGGTACGTTTTACTGCCATAATACCCATTACAACTGCTCCACTTCCAATCCCCCACCCGCTTTGTAATTCCAGCTTTCAAGGGGTTCTGGTGAATATATCGAATTACTGTTAGTAAATACTTGTCGTCTTCCACGTTTTCGCTTTTAAAACGATCTTGAAATAGGTGCCCGGTTGATTCGTATTTCCGATTGTAGTACCAGGCAAAGCTTACTCCTATCCGTTTCATGGTTGCGGATATTTCTTCCTTGCCTTCACCTATAAGCAAATGTACATGATTATTCATTAGGCACCAGCCATGCACCTTCGTTTCAGACTCTTTGGTGTACTTTGCTAAAATCTCTAAAAACCTCCGGTAGTCCTTGTCTTCATGGAA
>CAZOIC010000146.1:0-3431 GCA_964579945.1 uncultured Syntrophomonas sp.
CGCGGAGCCGTGGTGCAGCGGTTTAGCATGTCGGCCTGTCAAGCCGGAGATCGCGGGTTCAAATCCCGTCGGCTCCGCCATTTATATTATACTTGCGGTTACAGGTCCCAGGTAGGCAGGTTGACGCCTGCCGCTATCTGTTATAAAATAACTTTGGTGCGGGAGTAGCTCAGTGGTAGAGCACCGGCTTCCCAAGCCGGGTGTCGCGGGTTCGACCCCCGTTTCCCGCTCCATTAATTGTAAGCGACAGCTTACATCCGTGTCCTGTAAAGGGCTCCATTAATTGTGAGCGATAGCTCACATGATCAATTTTCAACGGGAGGTTGGAGAATTGAAAAAACATATTATTAATGTAGTAAAACCTAATCTTAAAAGAGATGGGGAAATTAATTGCCGCGAGTGTGCTACTTCTTGCCAGTCAGCTTGCAAGACTTCCTGCACCGTGGGCAACCAGATTTGCCGTAAGCAGTAAACGGCACTAACACAGGGGGCGGTGCCCCTTTTTTTATGCTCTGATATCTGGAGGGAGAGGGGAAAACACGTGTACCATCTGGCTGGATATGATTTTGATGCCAACATCCACCTTTATCATTGGAATGAAGTAAACATACTCCTGGACGTAAATAGTGGGGCTATTCACGTTTTAGATAATCTGGCTAATGATTTTATCACCTGCCTGATGAATAACCGGGGAGATTTCTACCTGGCGGTAGAAGACTGTAGTCTTCGCTACCCTTCCGCGGAGGTCATGGAAGTTGCCAATGAAGTACTGGCAGCTTATGAGGATGGAGAAATATTTACCCCGGAAGAAGATTTGACCCTGGACCTGTCGATTTTACCGATTAAGGCTCTCTGTCTTAATGTAGCCCACGCCTGTAACATGAAATGCGGCTATTGTTTTGCCAGTCAGGGTAATTTTGGCATGAAACCTGCTCTGATGAGTTTGGAAGTGGGCAAGAACTCGTTTGACTTCCTTATTGCCAACAGTAGCGGGGTAAAGAACCTGGAGGTTGACTTCTTTGGTGGTGAACCCTTGCTAAACTTTGAGGTTGTCCAGGAATTGGTTTTATATGGCCGTAAGCTGGAAGAGGAAACGGGCAAGCAGTTCAATTATACACTTACCACCAATGCCCTGTTACTTGACCAGCCGGTTATAGACTTTATTATAGAGCATGATATAGCTATCATTTTGAGTCTGGATGGCAGGCCGGAAACTAATGATCGCCACCGCATACTAAACAACGGTAGTGGAAGTTACGAACTGGTGCTGCCGCGGATTCGCCAAATGGTAGCGAACCATCCGGTGAGCTATTACATCAGAGGTACCTTTAGCCGACATAACCTGGACTTTGTCAATGACCTGCGCCATATGGTAGACCTGGGTTTTGACTGCCTGTCGCTGGAGCCTGCTATAGGCGCTGATAATGGTTATAGCCTGCAAAATGAAGATCTGCCCCGGGTAATGCAGGAGTATGAAAAACTTACCGACACTCTGGTGGAGTATGATCGTTCGGGTAAGGATATTCACTTTTTCCATTACAACCTGGATTTGCAAAAAGGACCTTGTTTGGCTAAACGCCATAGTGGCTGTGGAGCCGGGGTGGATTACCTGGCTGTTACGCCGGAGGGAGATATTTATCCCTGTCACCAGTTTATTGGGAAAAAGGAGTTCTATATGGGTAATGTAGCCAGAGGCTCTCTGGACAGCAATGTTAGAACCAGGTTCCAGGGCAACCACCTGGAAAATAAGGAGCAATGTAAGCTATGCTGGGTCAGAAATTTTTGTGGCGGGGGCTGCCATGCCAACAACTACTTTAGTAATGGTGATATTGCTGCCCCGGCTGAGCTTTCCTGTACCCTGCATAAGAAGCGGATTGAAGGGGCTATTTATCGACAATTACAGAAAGAAGGATAAGATAATATAAAAAATATGAGCAAGTAAGGAGGAATTTACTAAAAACAAATAGAAGCTTAGAAGGCGAAACAAAAATAATAGAACATGGAGCAGAATAATGATAAATTACTTTCGAGAGCATAAGACTTGTTTACCAGCAGTGGTTGTAATTGTGGTTTTACTTGTGAGTTTGATTTGTTTGTTTGGTATAAGGACACCGGGCTATGCGGTCTATGTTAATGGTAGTAAGGAGTTTGCCCTGAAGCATAAGGCTGATTTGCAAAAGGCCCTGAATAAAATTGAGGCCGGGGCAGAGAAACGCTGCCAGCAGGAATTGGAACTATCAAGCAAAGTGGAATGTAAAAAGGGTTTTATAAGCAGAAATCAGCTGGTATCCTCTAAAGAAGCGGAAAAGAAACTGGCTACGGTTTTGGAATTCAAAGCCCCAGCGGCTGCCATCATAGTCAATGGTAAAACCATAGCTTACGTTGAAAGCAAGGCGGCAGCGAATAGTCTCATTAACAGGTTAAAAAAAGAATACAGCCAGCCGGAACAAGGCGAAAAACTTACAGCTGTTGCTTTTGCTGAGAAGGTCAAGATTAAAGAGGAAAAAGTAGCAGTTAAAAAATTGGTAGCGCTGGATAAAGCCTATGAGTTAATTCGTACCGGAACCAGCAACCCGGAGAAATATATCGTCAAGGAAGGCGATAATTTGTGGCTTATTGCCCGCCGTAACGATATGTATGTAGACGATATAGTTAAGGCCAATGGTTTGACTACGGAAAATCTCCAGCTGGAGCAGGAGTTAATATTGGCAAAAAGCAAACCTTACATAAATGTTATTACCCAGGTAAAAGGTGAGAAAAAGGAAGTCATACCTTATGAAACCAAGGTTATTGTTGATAAAAACTCTCCCAGCTCTATCCGGATTAAACAGGAGGGACAAAACGGAGAGCGGCACATAGCCTATACTGCCAGCAAACGTAATGGTATTGTTGAAAAGACCAATGTTATAGAAGAAAAGATTTTAAAAGCAGCGGTAGATAAGGTTATTGTTAAGGGGACCCGGGTAACCCAAATAGCCTCTCGTGGTGGTGGAGGTTCGGGGTCTCTGGACTGGCCGACTAATGGACGTATTACCCAGTATTATAAGGGTAGTAGCCACAAGGGAATTGATATTGGGGGTAGAACTGGTCAGGCCATTAGAGCGGCTGATTCGGGTTATGTTAGTTTTACCGGGTATCAGGGTAGTTATGGTAAACTGGTTATAGTTAACCATAATAATGGAATAGTTACCAAATATGCACATTGCAGTTCCATAAATGTATCTACCGGTCAGAAGGTTGGCAAAGGAGAAACTATTGCTGCGCTAGGTTCAACTGGCCGAAGTAGTGGACCCCACTTGCATTTTGAGGTCCTGGTCAACGGCTCCCCAAATAATCCGCTTAATTACTTGCGTTAATTAAAGAAACCCTGGCCACGGGTCAGGGTTTTTTTATGATTTTTGTCATGAAAGGAGAGAGGTCTGTGTATGATG
>CAZOIC010000147.1:0-3428 GCA_964579945.1 uncultured Syntrophomonas sp.
GGTTCGGGATGGGGTACTGTGTGTTCCCGACCATCCTATAATTCCATTTATTGAAGGCGATGGTACCGGACCTGATATATGGGCAGCAGCCTCCCGGGTTTTTGATGCTGCTATAGATAAGGCTTATCAAGGACAAAAATCAATAGTATGGAAAGAGGTTTATGCCGGGGAAAAAGCATTTAACAAAACTGGAGAATGGCTTCCCCAGGAGACTATAGATACTATACGAGAATATATAATTGCCATCAAAGGACCGCTCACTACACCCATCGGTGGGGGAATACGCTCTCTAAATGTAGCGTTGCGTCAGGAACTGGATTTGTATACCTGCCTGCGCCCGGTACGTTATTTTAATGGAGTACCTTCACCAGTAAAACAACCTGAACTTGTGGACATGGTTATTTTTCGGGAAAACACCGAGGATATATATGCCGGCATTGAATATTCCCGCGATTCCCAGGAGGTTAAAAAACTGCTTCAATTTTTACAGGAGGAGTTGGGGGTAACTAAAATACGCTTCCCCGAGACTTCAGGAATTGGTATTAAACCAGTATCGGAAGAAGGAAGTAAACGATTAGTGCGTGCAGCTATAGTATTTGCCCTGGAAAATGGGCGTAAGAATATTACCCTGGTTCACAAGGGTAACATTATGAAATTTACTGAAGGCGCGTTTAAAAACTGGGGCTATGAAGTGGCTGAAACCGAGTTTGGCAATCATGTGTTCACCTGGGAACAATATGACCGGATCAAGGAAAAAGAAGGCGAAAAGGCCGCCGACGAAGCCCAGAAAAGAGCAGAAGCTGAAGGGCGGATTATAATCAAGGATGCTATAGCAGATATGTTCTTACAACAGATATTAACCCGCCCGGCCGAGTTTGATGTAGTAGCTACTCTCAATCTCAATGGCGACTATATATCTGATGCTCTGGCCGCTCAGGTAGGGGGTATCGGCATAGCTCCAGGGGCTAACATAAACTACCTTACCGGACATGCTATATTTGAAGCTACTCATGGTACCGCACCAAAGTATGCAGGTTTGGATAAGGTAAATCCATCTTCACTAATATTGTCGGGAGAAATGATGTTACGCCAGCTTAAATGGGATGAAGCTGCTGATCTTATTATTCAGGCCATGGAGAAAACTATTGCTAGCAAGGTGGTAACCTATGATTTTGCCCGGCTTATGGAAGGCGCTACCAAAGTAAAGTGTTCAGAGTTTGCCAGTGAGTTAATTAAAAACCTGTAATCACTGGCCAGGGGGAGAGGGGTATAAATGAAAATTCTTGATTTGTATGGCAGGGAAAAGCCAGTTCTTTCTCTGGAAATATTTCCTCCCCGGGTGGACTACCCGCTGGAAACGATATTTGAGACCCTTGATCAGTTGCAGACTCTCAAACCCGGATACATAAGCGTCACCTACGGTGCCGGGGGAAGCAACCGGGCTCGGACAGTGGAGATAGCTGCTCGGATAAAGAAGGATTACGGCATTGAATCCCTGGCTCACCTGACCTGTGTCCGTCATACTCGGGCCGAAGTTGACCAGATTTTAGACCAGCTGGCAGATGAGGAGATACGTAATATACTGGCTTTACGGGGTGACCTCCCTGAGGATGACCCCGATTTCGACCTGAGTCAACAGGATTATCGTTTTGCTTATGAGCTGATTAATGACGTTTGTAAAAAAGCCGATTTTGGGGTGGCAGCCGCAGCTTATCCGGCAGGCCATCCTGAATGTCCTCGCTTAAAAGATGATTTATATAACCTTAAACAGAAGGTTGATTGCGGGGTGGATTTCCTTATTACCCAGCTTTTCTTTGATAATCGCATATACTATGATTTTATTGACAAAGCCCTGGCCATTAAAATTAACTGCCCGGTAATACCAGGAATAATGCCGGTACTAAATGCCCGGCAAATCCGCAGGACTATCTATCTCTGCGGTGCTTCCATCCCCGCTCCGCTTTTAAAATTGGTAGATAAATATGAGAATGATGCTGATAGTATGGAAAAGGCGGGTATAGAATATGCCAGTATGCAGGTAGACGATCTGCTTACCAGCGGAGTGCCTGGAATTCATCTTTATACCATGAACAAACACCGCCAGATAATAGAGATAGTAAAGAACGTGGGATTAGTAGAATAATAGACGCTGTAGCTAGATTATTTTGTGTAGGGAACGGCCCCTGTGCCGTTCCGTCATGTTGGAGTAATACCTATAAGGTGAACCCGTAGAACAGCCATATTTAGGGAACGGCCCCCGTGCCGTTCCGTCATGGGTCTGCCCCTACACCTTTGGGTGTGGAACGTATCGGCTCAGCAGTGTAAGTTGCTTACCGGTTAAGTACTATTCTTCATTTTAGCAAAAGGCTATACCCAGTGTACCGGGGCCGGTGTGAGCACCGATAACTGGTCCGGCCTCACTAATAAGAGCGGTGATACCGTATTGTTCCTGTAAATCCTGTTGTAGTTTCAATGCTTCCTCTTCGGCTTGAACATGAATAACTGCCAGTTGCTTAAGCCACGATTTATTCTTCTCCACCTGCTGCATCATGAGCTTAACCGCCCGGGAGGAAGTGCGAACTTTATCAAACAACTCTAGTTTGCCTTCCCTCACAGTTAAAACTGGTTTTAATTGTAGAAGATTACCTATAAGGCCACTACTTTTACTGAGCCTACCTCCTCGCACCAAATATTCCAGATCATCAACTATAAAATATATTTCCTGCTGAATTCTTATTCTCTCTACTTCTTCCATAACTTCAGTCATAGTTCGTCCCTGAGCCAACATCTCGCCCGCTTTTAACAACTGGAATCCCATGCCCATAGAAGACGAACGAGAGTCTACTATATGAATATTTTTCTGGCGATGGGCTTCCAGCATATTTCGGGCAATAAGGGCTGACTGCACTGTTCCCGAGAGTTCAGCCGAAATTAAAATTACCAGGGCTTCATCATCAGGAGCCAGAGACTGAAATACCTCCAGAAATTCCCCTGCAGATGGCTGGGATGTAGTAGGAAACATTTTGCTGGATTTAAAAATATGGTAAAACTCTGCATGGCTAATGTCCCGGCCTTCTTTGTAGGATTTTCCTTCCAGGTGAAGGTTCAAAGGTATTATAATAATGCCATATTCATTTATTAGATTTTCAGGTAAATATGAAGTACTATCACTAATAAGTATCCTGGACATAAAGGCCTCCTTAGTCAAAATATTCAGACAATTTTCTTAACCATCTTAGCTAATCTTAGTATATGGTGTCAAGCAGGAAATAGACATAAAAGCAGTGAGTAAGTTCGCCGGTTAGAATGAGGAGGGGATGCCAGATGGCAGACAACATTAAAAGGCCGGGGAATAAAAACTATCTACCCCGGCCATGGTGCCCCTATTGATACCAGTGATATAATTATAAATTCCTAACTCACCTGTA
>CAZOIC010000148.1:0-3399 GCA_964579945.1 uncultured Syntrophomonas sp.
CACCAACATTAATAGGAGAAAAAAGAGCAGGATACTTTAGCATAAATACACCTCCAAGATTTGCATGAAAATTAACTACAGATGTTACTAAAACAGACGCGGATTCCCGCGGATTATTTAAGGATTTACGTACTAGGGCAACGGATGCTACCTACGTAGCTATTAAGGGAGCGGAATTTTTTCAACCTGGATTTACGCAAATTCCTTTTTCATTATTATTATCAGCGTTAATCTGCACCTGAATGGTCAGCGTCCTTCTGCGTCTAATTCGTTCCTAATTATTTAGTAATTCAGTGTATTCAGTGTCTCTTTTCTAATTAATTCTATAGTACGGTTCTCCCAGTTGTCCACGGGTAGATTGGAGAACTGCTTCCAGAACCGGTAAATCGCGCTCAGTCATAAAGGGATCCTGCCCTTGCTTGATTCGCTCTATGCCGGCTTCTACCGGAATTACCCGGTATTTTAACTTACCCTGTTCGTAATAAGGATGTGAATAGGTAGGAGTATAGGTTACCTCGTCTAACAGGGTTTCACTGCTATTAAAATTCTTAGTAAACTTCATTTTAAGAACTATGCCACTGTTTCTTTCCTGACCATGCTGGGCACTTATAAAGTTACCCATAGAATAAATGACGAATTTATCTTTGTCCCCTACCTTTACTGTTTCCATTGTCTGAACCACATGGGGATGATTTCCCAGAATAATATCCGCTCCTGCATTCAAAAACTCGTGAGCCATTAATTCCTGTTCCTGAGTAGGTTTAGGTTGATACTCCTGACCCCAGTGTAATACCAGAATAAGTACATCTACCTGCGGACGCAGGGTTTCTATATCCGTTAATATCTTATCCCGATCTAAAAAGTTAAAAAATTCTGGGTGTTCACTTGGTAAAGGTATACCATTAGTACCATAACTATAAGCTAAATAACCAACCTTAACCCCTTTTATGTCCTTAATCAAAAAAGACCGGGATTCCTGCTCGTTACGATAAGTTCCCACCGTATCCAATCCAGCTCCTTGAAGCACCTCGAGGGTGCGGATGGCTCCCTTATAACCTCGGTCCAGCGAGTGGTTATTAGCGGTAACTACCAAATCGAAACCCGCCTCTTTAATAATAGTCGCCATAGCATCCGGGCTGTTAAACATAGGATAGCCAGTATACCCGGTCTCAGGACCAGCCAGGGCGGCTTCAAAGTCAATAGAGCTGTAGTCACCTTCATTAATCAGGTCTTTTGCGTCAATAAAAAAGTGGTCAAAACAATAAGACCCATCAGATTGCAATCCAGATCTAATTTGCGGTCCATGCATTAAGCAATCACCGGCAGCTGTAAGAGTAATAGTCTGTATCCGCGGCGTCTTTTCACTGTCTATTACTTCTACATCATGCTGCCCATGTATCGCCTGGACTTGCGCCTGATCCTGTAATTTATAATAAATAATTACAGATGCTAAACACCCAACGCAGATCAGGGTAATTACAATAAAGAGACGTTTAAACAATGTTATTCTCCTGTCTGTAGTAATCAAATAATAAAGAGGAACAATGTGTTCCTCTTTATTCTACCGTTTTATTCAGTTTTCGTCTCGTTTTATAGCACTCTACCCTACTTTTTAATCTCCATCTCCCAGAGGTCCTTGTTGTCCACCTTAATATTAACCGTAAAGCCCTGGGATACTGCGAGCTTACTGACATTTTCCTTTGAAACCTGGCTGCTGCCTATTATCAGCAGTTCTTTAGCTCCAGCGTCGATAGCCTTTTTGGTTCTTAAGACTGGAACGGGACAGCTTAGTCCTCGTACATCCAACTTATCCATACTTACACCTCCTACGCTTCCCGGTAACTAAATCCGATCCAGACCATAACAATAATACCTAATATACAAGCAATCTGACCAAAATTGCCTACGCCGGCTGGAGAGGCTGCTAACATAAAGTTATGGCAGAAAGCAGCACCAACTATCATACCTACTACTACAGCCGCTGCATCCATATCTCCCTCACCGGATAAAATCAGTTGCCGTAACGGACAACCACCCAGCAATGTTGCCGTCAGACCGACCAGGAATAGCCCCAGGAAGTTCCATATATGCATAGTATGAGCTATAGGCTGTTCAGCAAAACCAGGTTTAAAGAAACCAAAGGCAATATTTAAAACTAATGCTCCAACAAAGATACCCAGGAATCCGATCAGAAGATAATTATCCCGGATAAGGATGAAATCCCTAATTCCGCCGCTGAGACAAAGCCGGGTGCGCTGGGCCATAAAACCGACTACTAAACCTGCTACAAGTGCTATTCCTATAGGTGCCGCCATGGAGCCTGGCCCTTCGGCGCTAAAGAAAATTGGACCTCCCACATCAGGATTAAAGATAGTACCTTTTAGGAGTAAAAAGAGGAAAAAGGCAAATATAATAGGCAACAGGTAACCTCCCACATTGGAATGGCTATACTCCGCCCGACCCAGGTTAAAGCCATTTTTGAGGAAATATACCCCACCGCCTACGCCGACTATAAAACCGAGAAATCCGACCACGGCATTGTAGTCTCCACCAGCCATTCTTAAAACGTCCCGTAAAGGACAGCCCAAGAATACTAATGCGCCTATCATCATAAACATGCCCATAATAAAACGGACCAGAGTAGATGAACCACCGCGGGCCTTAAACTCGCCACTAAACATGGCTGTTAACATTGCCCCTAAAATAAGTCCAATAATTTCGGGACGCATATACTGAACTATTCCAGCACGATGCAAACCCAGGGCTCCAGCAATATCTCTTTCAAAACAGGCTATACAGAACCCCATGTTACCCGGGTTACCCATTTTAACCAGAATTGCTGCAAAGGCCCCAATTACAAGTCCGGTCAAAAGAATAAACCACTTGTTTCTGTTCACTATTCTAAACCCTCCCTCGCCAAGCATAACTAATGGTTATGCTTAAGCATACTTTTTTCTATTGCATATCTATTCTACAATACTTTTTTAAATCCTCCCTAAATTTCGAATAATTAATCAATTATTTTTATACAGCATATAGCTGCCATTAATATTAAAGCCGGAAGTAATTATTACTTCCGGCTTAGAGTACTTTACGTCTATTCGACATTATTCCAGGCTTAATGATCCCAGCTTACCTTTGCGAAAATCCTGTAATAACACGGTACAGGTTTTCTCCACATCAACTTCCCCACCTTTAATGAGGTGTCCTTTTTTGCGAGCTATGTCTTCTAATAGTTCTTGCTCCAATCGCTCCAAATTCTCTAGTTTAAGCTTATCATGCAGCACCTGGGGAGCTTTTTCTCTTAAAAGCTGGATCAGATAAATGCTGATATCATACTCCTCATAAGCTTTTTCTCCTACTATATCAAGTAAAGCCAGTTTTAAGCCCTGCTCCGTA
>CAZOIC010000149.1:0-3392 GCA_964579945.1 uncultured Syntrophomonas sp.
GCACTGAGTCCAATAATATCGGCATTTTCTCTTTCAGCTAAATCCAGGATTACTTCTGCCTTTACATCCTTACCCAAATCAATCACCCTGAACCCGTAATTTTCCAACAAAACACATACAATGTTTTTACCGATATCATGTATATCCCCTTCCACCGTAGCCATGATAATTGTACCCCGACTCTGCCGGGCCTGCTGGCTTAACAGTGGCTTTACTATGGTAAAAGCTTTTTTCATGGTTTCCGCCGCCATCATCAACTGGGGCAGGAAATACTCTTTACTGTCATAGCGCTCCCCCGCCTCCTCAATACCGGGTATTAACCCCTGATTAACAATTTCCAGAGGTTTCAGTTGGTATTCTTGGAGAGCTTTCTCCAGTAATTTCTCAATCCCCTCCTGATTCCCCTCCAGAACTGCGTTTTTCAATTGCTGGTTAATTGATATGTTACCATTTTCTGATTTATCAGTTCCCGGTTCAACTGCTTTTAGGGTTTTCACCGAACCAGTCAACAGATTGGGGATATTACAACTATTACATATATCATGACGTACTTTCCCCCCACCAGTTCCCGAACCGCCCTGATAATCTTTATACTGTTTAATAAAGGCAGAACAATTACGATCGCGGTTTAAGAGTACCCCGGCAGCCATTATGGTATCCCGCATCCTATTATCAAATGGGTTTATAATGGGAAGATCTAAACCTGCAGCCAGGGCCATAGCTAAATAAGTGGAGTTTAAAATATCACGCGCCGGCAGACCATGGGAAACATTGCTTACTCCCAGTACCGTACCTACTCCCAGTTCATCTTTTACCTGCCGCAGGGTCTTAATAGTTTCCATAACCTGAGACTGTTCCGCACTGGCTGTCTGCACCAGACAGTCAATATATATATCTTCATCCCGCAGTCCATATTCCCGAACTTTTTTATATATTTTACGAGCAACTTCCATACGGCCTTCAGCAGTTTTGGGTATGCCCTTCTCATCCAGGCAGAGTCCCAGCACGGCTGCCCCATATTTTTTGGCCAGGGGTAGAATAATATCCAGTTGCCGGTCTTCTCCGGTAGTTGAGTTTATTAAAGGACGCCCTACATAATTCTTTAAGGCCTCTTCTATTACCAGTGCGTTGGTAGAATCTATGGAAACAGGTATATCTACTGCAGCTTGCACTGATAAAACCGCCTGTTTCATAGCGGCTACCTCGTCAATACCAGGTACTCCCATATTAACATCCAGTATGGGTGCTCCTGCCTCTATTTGCTTTCTGGCTTCATCTACTACCATGAGCATTTTCCCATCCTTAATATCCGCGGCCAGTTTTTTCCTGGCAGTAGGGTTTATGCGTTCCCCAATATAGGCCAGCGCTTCCTCCCGGATATTTACACAGCGGCTGCGGGAAGTAAGGGCAAATATTTTTTTCCCTGTCCTTTTTATGGCGGGCAGACCCCGCAAAACGTTAGCTATAGCTCTAATATGTTCAGGAGTAGTTCCACAGCAACCGCCAATTATACCAGCACCAGCCTCTCGAAGACGCAAAGCATATTCCGCCATTTCCTCGGGGCTATCTGGAAAGACAGTTTCGCCATCCAGCAAGAGGGGTAAACCGGCATTAGGTTCCACTGACAGGTAACATCGGGAGTAATGCCCCATACTCTCAATAACCGGTAAAAGCTCCCGGGCGCCTCCGGAACAATTAGCCCCAACCGCCAGAGGTTGCAGGGCTTCCAGGGTAAGCAGAGCAGTAAGGGGGTCGGTTCCCATCATGGTGCGACCACTATTTTCAAAGGTCATATGAACTATTACCGGTAAACGAGTATTTTCCCGGGCAGCAATCAGAGCAATCCGAGCTTCTCCTAAATCAGTCATAGTTTCGATAGAAATAAGGTCGGCACCAGCTTTGTCACAGGCTTTTACCTGCTCACTAAAAGCTGCATACAACTGGTCAAAATCAGCATCTCCCATGGGTTGTAGCAGTTTTCCGCTGGGTCCTATGGAAGCTGCCACCAGAACTTTATCCCCGGCAGCCTGCCGGGCTATTCTTACTGCTTCTGCATTTATTTCCTCCACCCGGTTTTCTAACCCATACTCCCCCAGTTTAAAACGATTACCCCCGAAGGTATTAGTCTGTATAATATCTGAACCAGCTTCAATATATTGACTATGGATAGTGCTTAACATTCGAAAGTTCTCTATTCCAAATAACTCCGGACATTGTCCCGGCATCATGCCCTGTTCCTGCAGCATAGTGCCCATAGCCCCATCCAGAATTAATACTTTTTGCTTTAATAATTCCTCTACATTTGGCCTCATTTTATAAGACACTCCCCTCTCACAACAGTTTATAACAAAAGCCCCTCCAAATAATGAGGGGCTAAAACTGTCAAAAGCCTCTCATCTACCAGGATATCCCTGCAGGAATTGGCACCATACCTTAACAGGCGGTTGCCGGGTTTCATCGGGCCAGTCCCTCCACCTCTCTGGATAAGAGATTATAAAGAATTTTGAATTCTTAATTTTTAATTTGATATACTTAATTTACAGGGTTGGCAGTGGAGTCGTTTTTTTCCTCCATATTACTTTCTGCACTCTCAGTCGTGTTAACGACCTCGGTTTTAGTTTCCACGATAGTTTGTAATGTTTCATTTTTAACTACCGCGGGATCATCAAATTTTATAGCATTCTCGAATTCCTTTTTTACTCCGGAAGTACTTTTCTTAAATTCATTTACGGCTTTACCCATTGATTTGGCAACTTCCGGCAGCTTACCAGGGCCTACCACAATTAAGGCTATTGCCAGTATAAAAACTAGTTCCCAGGGTCCAATATTCCCAATGAAACCAAACATTATTACTGCCTCCTATAATCCTCAATCCCGAATAACTACAGTAGCATTGTTGCTTTTTACATTGTACTTTGCTTTCGACATAAGTTCAATGTTTTTTCGTATATACACCAGGACGGTTTTGATGGCTCATCTACATCGTACTTCCCTGCAAAAAATAATAGACCAGCGCAAAAACTGGTCTACAATAATAAGGGGTGTTTTCTCTTTTATATCCGTTTAGCGTAATTCAGTGGGAATAAATGCGTCCACCAGACCGATTACGAAAGCTGCCAGCAAACTGCCGAGCAGGGATACGGATAGATAACTGGGAATAATATACTGGGCTACATAAATAACTACAGCAGCAGTAATAAAGCCAACTATTCCACGGGAACGCGGTGAAATCCTGTCACCCAGGATGGCTTCCACAATATAACCAAGAACAGCTATAACCACTGCAGCAATTAATGCTCCAACAAATCCGGATACTGTAATACCGGGAAGCAGGTAGCCCACCAGGAGTAAAACCAGGGCAGATACTATAAAACGTACAATTGTACCCAGCA
>CAZOIC010000150.1:0-3307 GCA_964579945.1 uncultured Syntrophomonas sp.
AAACTGCTTGACATTATGGTCCCCGCGAAATATTATTAGGATAAAGATTATGAGCATATGTTCATTACTATTGAGTTATTTAGTAAACAATAAGACTAGATACCCTAATATCTTGGTAGAGATGAACGTTTAATAGCTTACATCTTTACTAGATCTTAAGATACTCTGAAAGGTGGTGAAGAGATGTCCAAAAAGATTGCCATTTGTTCCAGCGACTCATCCCCATCATCTCCGGTAGATGGACGTTTTGGACGCTGTAACTGTTTTATGCTCTGGGATTCAGGAACCAAGCAATTTGAGGCTTTGTCCAATACTGGCCCTGAGGCGGCTCACGGGGCAGGCACTGGAGCAGTTCAGGCTCTAATAAAAAATAATGTCGAGTTGGTTATTTCTCAGCGGGTAGGCCCTAAAGCGTTTGTGGCTTTGCAGGCAGCCGGGATAAAAATATTTGCTGGTGGTAGTGACAAAACGGTGGAAGCAACCTTGCAAAGCTATGAGGCCGGCGAATTACAAGAGTTATCTGCTCCAAATAATTAGGTTATTTATGTGTTTGTAGGGGCATACCCGTGTGTCTGCCCGGCCGACCACTGACCCCCGTAAGGTGAATCCTGTTGTATGTAGAGTTGTCTATTCCGGGCAAACACATGGGTTCGCCCCTACAAATTACGTGCTCGTGTACAGGAAGAGCATGTAAAGACATTTTCATCGGTGGTTACGTATGTTTAGCAGACCTGGTGACTTATTGTCAGAATAAATTTTATGGAGGTATTTACCATGTTAATAGCCATCCCCAGAGAAGGAAATGCAGTCTGTCCCCATTTCGGGCATTGTGAAGAATTTACTTTTTATGATACCAATACCAAAGTATTTAAATCAGTTCCAAATCCCGGGCACGAGCCTGGTGTCTTACCTGGTTTTTTAAAAAACTTAGGTACTGAGCTGGTTATAGCAGGTGGCATGGGCGGCAGAGCTCAGGAGCTTTTTGCCCAACAGGGTATTAAACTTATTGTTGGCGTATCAGGTGTGATTGAGGATGTTATTGCTCTATTTGAAAAGGGTGAGTTAGTTAGCAGTGGAGAAGTATGTTCGGAGCATGCCCATGCGGGAGATTGCCATAGCTAATAAGGTTAAGAAAGGGAGTTAATCATGCAAATCGCAGTAGCCAGCGGCAAAGGCGGTACCGGTAAAACTCTAGTCAGTACTTGTCTGCTACGGGTTCTGGGTGATAAGAATTCGGTGTTAATCGATACCGATGTGGAAGAACCTAATGCAGGGTTGGTATTGCTACAGCCGGCACAAAAAACAACCCCGGTTAGTCGCCTTGTTCCCGATATCGATTCCCGGGTTTGCAATCTATGCGGGGAGTGTGCCCAGATATGCAATTTTAACGCCTTGGTGGTACTTAGCGATAAAGTATTAGTTTTTAATGAGTTATGTCATTCCTGTGGAGCCTGTGCTTATCTTTGTCCCCAGAGAGCTATAAAGGAAATAGAGCATCCTATCGGGGTTATTGAAGAGGCTCAGTTACCGGGCTATGGGACATTGTTAACCGGCAGACTTAATGTTGGTGAAGCTCAAAGTCCACCACTCATAAAAGCGACTAAAAGCCAAAAGGCAACCTCAGCATTAAGAATCGTCGATTGTCCTCCCGGAACTACTTGTGCCATGATTGAATCTATAAGTGATAGCGATTACTGTTTGCTGGTAACTGAGCCCACCCCTTTTGGTTTACACGATCTGGAACTCTCCCTGGAGGCAATAGAAATGCTGGGTATACCTGGAGGATTGGTGATAAACCGCTGGCAGGGAGAAGAAAGCGAGTTAACAGCTCTGTCTGATAAAACCGGAGTTCCTATCCTGGAACGTATTCCATTTAGTCCGGAACTGGCCCAGGCGTACATGCAGGGCAAGGATCCTCTGGAGGCAATGCCCTCTTTACGTGGTATTTTAACTGATATTTTCAGCCAGATTAAGGGGGCCTTATCATGAAGGAGATACTATTTATCAGCGGCAAAGGAGGCACTGGTAAAACCTCGCTGACCTCTTCCTTTATACAACTGGCCGATAACTGTATAGCCTGTGATTACGATGTGGATGCGTCCAATTTGCCCATCCTCTTAAAACCGCAACAGGTTAGCAGCCATGATTTTAGTGCCGGATATACGGCCCATATAGATGAAGAAACCTGTATTGGTTGTGGCTTATGTGCAGAACTCTGCCGTTTTGATGCTATTAGCGAGGAATTCCAGGTTTTGCCCCTATCTTGTGAGGGATGCCGGTTTTGTGAGAAGATTTGCCCGGTGGAGGCCATTACCATGTATCCCCGCTCTTCAGGACACTGGTCTGAGGGAGTATTTAATCAGAAACAGAAGTTATTTTTTGCCGATTTAAGGCCCGGGGAAGAAAATTCCGGTAAATTAGTGGCTCAGGTTAAAACTATGGCTCGAACAATGGCCGATACCGAACAGACCCAACTTATTATTGCTGATGGCCCGCCCGGAATTGGCTGCGCGGTTATTTCTTCCATGGTAGAGGTCGATCTGATTGTTCTGGTGACTGAACCGAGTTATTCCGGTTTTCATGATTTACAGCGAGTTTATCAGTTAATGCAGCTACGGGGCATAAAAGGTATTTTGATTATTAATAAATGGGATCTAAATCCTGACATTAGCCAGGAGATAGAAAACTGGGCACAAAATAGTGACCTGCCCCTGGCTGGTAGAATACCATTCAGCAATACTATTGTGCAATCTATTGCCCAGGCTGAAATTCCGGCAACGAATCCTGAAGTACGAAAAATGCTTTTTCCCCTTTGGGAAAATATTAATAAGAAAATAGACGGGAATTAGACACTAAAAACACTGCACTTTTTAATTTTAGAGGATGCGGATTTATGTAGTTTTTGTAGGGGCAGACCCGTGTGTCTGCCCGGCCAACCACTGCAATTCCGCGGGCGGACACATGGGTCCGCCCCTACAGATTACGTGCTTCTATATTACAATATATTTTTATCATAGGTAGTTGCGTGTACCCAGCGTACATGTAGGGTTAATCAGAAAGGAGTGAAGCTGATGCCTAACCAAGATGGAACTGGTCCTATGGGTCAGGGACCGCGAACAGGTCGCTCAAAAGGAAAATGTGGAACAGGTCGTGGAAATAATAGCAATAAACCCGGTAAGGGATTGGGTCGCAGAAACAACAGCGGTAATAGCCCCAGAGGCGGCGGGGTGCGTGGATTAAACAACTCTGATAATCCATCCAACAAATAACCTATAAGACCAGAAGAGAGAGGGGGCAACCCCTTTCT
>CAZOIC010000151.1:0-1418 GCA_964579945.1 uncultured Syntrophomonas sp.
TGTTGGGAATAGGCCTGGTTGATAGTAAGAGGGGAGGCGCTGGTTTTGTCATTCCCGGTATCCATGCTTAAGTCCGGGAGGGTCTGGGTTAATGCGGCTTCAGCATCAACCCGACCGTAACCATAGTAGTAATTCCATTCGGTATTTTCATACGGGGAAGGCATAAAGGCCGAACTTTCCAGTAAACGTTCTGCTTCCTGGGATGTTATCGCCTGGTTTTGTCCCTGCAGCAACGAAAGAATACCGGTTACTATAGGTGCTGCGAAGGATGTGCCTCTGCCAGAAGAGTAATTATTATCGATATTGGTGGTAAATATTTCTTCTCCGGGAGCCACAATATCGAGGCCTTCGCCATAATTGGAAAAGCTGCTGCGCTGGTCAGTTGGCCCGGTGGCACCGACGCTTATGACCGGCATATATTTGGCTGGATAAGCAATATCAGTATTTTTATTTCCTGATGCGGCTACCAGAGTAACGCCTGCCTGATAAGCATCCCAGATGGCATCGCTTTCCCAACTACTTTGATCGGCGGAACCATAGCTCATGTTGATAATATCAGCACCTTGATCAATGGCGAAGTAAATCCCCGCCATGACAGAGTAGATATTTCCTTCTCCGGTGGCATCCAGCACTTTCACCGGTAAGATTTTACAGTTCCAGTCCAGACCGGCAATTCCTGCAGCGTTATTGCCGCTGGCCGCGATAATGCCGGCAACCATAGTCCCGTGTCCGTTATCATCCATGGGATCATAGGGGCTGAAACTATCATTTGGCGTGGTGGTACAATATCCATAAATATCATCTATATAGCCGTTACCGTCGTCATCAATACCGTTCTCAAGTTCAGCCGAATTAATCCATATCCTATCAAGCAAATCAGGATGATTATAATTAACTCCGGTATCCAATACGGCAACGAGGATATCAGAATTGCCCTGGTACAAGTCCCAGGCAGAAGGTATGTTAATGTGGGACAAATACCACTGCTTATTAAATAATGTGTCATTGGGAATGACAGCTGCTTTAACCAGGTAATTAGGTTCAACCGACTTGAAAAGCGGGTGAGATCTCAACTCCAGGAGTTTGCTGTCAAAATCCTGACCTTCAGGAATGCGGGTAACGATAATACCTCTAATGTTTGCCGGGGTTTCAACAAGCTGCAGGCCAAGTGACGCCAGATCCAGCTTATTTACTTCATCCGTATTTCTAAACTTTATAATAAGCTGTCGGTCCTTGACCTTGCTCAGATCAGTTTTATCAACCGTCATAGTCCGAAATAAAGGTTGTTTTACATATGCTTTTTTCCGTTCTACATTTTGGTTTAGACCCGGATAAGTAAAACCAGTTATAAAAATAAGCAAAACAGCAACAGCCAGGCAGGTCAATTTATCTCTCATGCTTCAGGTAGACCTTTCTTC
>CAZOIC010000151.1:1518-3297 GCA_964579945.1 uncultured Syntrophomonas sp.
ATACCATCAACCTCGGCATATTGCAACTGGGACTCATCATAAGGTATTCCATGGTTTTGCAGTACCCGGATAATGAAATTGAAATTAGGGACTATCAAGGCACCGATATATTCTTTATCCTGGCCGACAATAGCCACTTGATCTATGAGCCCGGAGTTAGCACATAAAGCTTCAATACGGGCCTGGGCCACATTTTTGCCATTATCCAGTACAATCATCAGTTTTTTGCGGTCTATCAAGCGTATATAACCATCATCATCGATTTCAACTATGTCACCAGTTTTAAACCAGCCATCGGGGGTAAAAGCCTGGGCATCCGCATCTTTATTGCGAAAGTATTGCTTAATAACACCCTGTCCCCGCATAAGCAATTCCCCGTCTTCTTCCTGTCTAAATTCTACCCCCGGAACCGGCGGGGAAATCCAGTCCATTTTATATTTATTGGGGCAGGAAATAGCTATACCGGCGGCGCTCTCAGTAAGCCCGTAGCCCAGCATGATATTGAAGCCCATTCCTACCAGTTTTCTTTGCAAATCGGTATCCATATAGGCACCGCCAACAATCATAGTTTGCAGGCGTCCTCCCAGGGCATGATGCATACGCCAGTATACGGCATGGTATGATTCCAGCCATTCTTCGCGCAGGCTGCCCTGCAACTGCTCTTCAATAGGTGTGGTAAGGTCAATGAAACCTTTCTCATTTTCCAGGGCTTGGGTAGCGCGAATGGCTACATCCACAGCTTTTTCCCAGGCTATACGCCCATCCTTGGTGCCCATAAAGGCCTTCTGAAAGCCCAAAAACAACGTGGAAGCCATGCGGGGAACCCAGGTTACCCAATTAGGCCTGATGGTGGCAACATCCGTTAATATATTTTCCGGCGAACTGATAAACCCCAGGGTACCTCCAAGAAACAATGGTCCCAGGTAGCCATGAATCTTCTCCATAATATGGGAAATGGGCAAAAACACCATGGAGACAATTTCCGAATTTACTAACTGCCCGTAATTACTAAAATGCCGGTAAACGCGAGTAGTGGCGTCCAGGATGTCCTTATGGGAAAATAGAGCAGCTTTAAGATTATCTACCGAACCGGAGGTGTAAACGAGCATGGCGGGGCTATCAGCCTGCAGCGCTTTAAGCCGGGCTTTTAATTCTCCGTGGTATTCCTGGTGGAATTCCGCGCCCATGCCGATTAGTTCTCCCAGACCGAAAATATCCCTGCCATTACCGCGAAACGATTTTTCCATGCAGATAAGATATTTAAGTGAAGGAATATCAGTACGATAGCTGGAAATATCCTGAATTGCCTGTTGGTTTTCCACAAAAAGCAGCTTAACCCCGCTATGATTGGCTAGCGCAGTAGTATCGGTCTGGGACAGCGAAGGGTAAATAGATACGCTGACTGCACCGGCGTGAACACTGCCCAGATCTGCCCAGGTCCAGCGTGCACTGTTGCTGGCCTTGATGCCTACAAAGTCACCCGGGTTAATACCCAGCTTTATTAAAGCTATAGCCAGGTTTTTCACACCCGTAAGCAGTTCATCATAAGTGATGACCCGCCATTTTCCATTTTCCTTAAAAAGGTTGGCCGAACGGTTACCAAAATTCATTTGCGTGTTATGCAATGCCCGAGGAATTGTATGTACGTTTTCACCAAACAAATCCAGCATACTTATACTCATAGGGTTACCTCCTAAATCCTGGTATTCTAATCAGCGGGGATAATACCTTATACCCGTATTCTGTATTAGATAGCATAATGTGTCAATAGCAAATTCG
>CAZOIC010000152.1:0-3284 GCA_964579945.1 uncultured Syntrophomonas sp.
GCAATAGAGTTCTTTGTAGATAAAATGCCGGTCCCAGCGGCCGCAACAGTTGCGATAATTGTCAATTTCATAGGGTTCGTTTTTTGGGGCTTTGTTACCTGGTATATGATAGGATTTGCCCAAAGTATGAATGCTAATGGGCTAATGGCATCAACCAGTCAGATTCCATTGTCTCCAGTGGCCTATGTTATTGCCCTGGGATTAATGGCAATCTGCCTGGTCTTATTATCCCGGTTAGTTCAATGTATATACGAAGGTTATGTCCTGTGGGTACATGCAACGGATAATAATGAAGATGATATCACGGCAGTAGACCTTATTGATGAACAGACGGCTATGAGAAAGGTCGTTTAGGAATTAAGAATTATGCTATTCGGTACTCGGCAATGGCAAACTGAGCGATGAAGTATGGGTTGAGTGCCGGAAAACAGATTGTTCATGATAAGTGTCCCGCAGTTGCAGTTAGGAAGGTAGTTAAAATGAGTCCGTTAGTTATTGGAATAATTGGTATAGCAGGTTTTTTAATACTTATATTTATGCGAATGCCGATTGCTTTTGCTATGGCTTTAGTAGGCTTTACCGGCTTTGCCTATTTAACTACGTCGGCAACTTCATTGAACATGGTAGCAGCGGAGATTTATGCCACATTTTCCTCCTATAACCTCAGTGTCATTGCCATGTTCGTTTGGATGGGTTTTCTGGCCTATTACTCTGGTCTTGGTACGCGATTATATGTATTCGCTTATAAACTGGTAGGGCACCGACCCGGGGGACTAGCCATAGCTACTCAGGCGGCCTGTGCAGTTTTTGGCGCTATATGTGGCTCTAATACTGCTACCGCCGCTACCATGGGAGCTATTGCTCTGCCGGAGATGAAAAAGTATCATTATGAAGATGCTATGGCTACAGCCAGTGTTGCTGCTGGCGGAGTACTGGGAGTACTCATACCCCCCAGTGTTATTTTTATTGTTTATGGTATGTCCACCGAGCAGTCTATCGGCAGGTTGTTTATAGCCGGGATTTTACCCGGCATACTGCTCATGTCGCTTTATATGTTAACTATAGTTATACTTACCCGGCGCAATCCCGACCTGGGACCTGCGGGACCCAGGGCTGGTTGGCAGGAACGGCTGACTGCATTAAAAGGCGGACTGGGCGAGGTTTTGATTATCTTTGCTATATCCATGGGCGGGCTTTTTGCAGGCTGGTTTACCCCTACCGAGGCAGGAGCGGTAGGTGCTGCCGGGGTTTTACTAGTATCATTGCTGGGACGCTCCCTGAGCTGGGAAGGATTTAAAAAATCCCTCCTGGATACCACCAGAACTACTGCCATGATAATGCTGCTTATTGCCGGAGCCGTAATATTTGGTCGCTTTATGGCTATAAGTCGAATACCTTTTGAGCTGGCCAGTTGGGCGGGAGATCTGGCTCTGCCGGCAGCAGCCATTATGGCTATCATATTATTGATTTATTTTGTACTGGGCTGTTTTATTGATGCCCTGGCCCTGATCTTGCTTACCATTCCTATTTTCTATCCGATAGTGGTAAACAACCTGGGTTATGATCCTATCTGGTTCGGAGTTATAATCGTACTGGTTGTGGCTATGGGGGTAATAACCCCTCCGGTAGGAATGAATGTCTATATCATCAAAGGGGTAGCCCCCGATGTCCCGTTGGAAACCATTTTCAAAGGCATCTGGCCTTTCCTATTGGCTATTGTAGTTTGTTTAGCCATTCTAATTTCTTTTCCTGCTATAAGTACAGTACTACCTAATATGATGAAATAGGTATCAAGGTGACAGGGGACGGTTCCTCTGTCACCTTATTACTGCCAGAAGAGAGGATGCTTTTATTAGAACAATGGTTTTTATCCCGTGGCTGATATCTTTGGGTACTCTACTATCGTTAAATCTGCGGTAGTCTTTCCTTTGAATTGCTATTGTG
Source organism: uncultured Syntrophomonas sp. (assembly GCA_964579945.1). GTDB lineage: Bacteria > Bacillota > Syntrophomonadia > Syntrophomonadales > Syntrophomonadaceae > UBA4844. The sequence goes on from CAZOIC010000152.1 coordinate 1,945, forward strand.
TAAGTGCTTTAATAGATTGGTAAACCTTAATGGGTACAATAAATATGCCCAAGAACATTGAAACGACAAGCTTTAAAGATAACAAAAATAATAACCATACTAAGGTTATAGTAATTGTGATGGGATACAAGATGAAAACTAACAATCCTAGAAACTGAAAATCTGGATTGAATTTCGGAATTTTGGGAAGCAAAGTCCAGGCTGGATAAATACCTGAACACATGTAGCCTTTTAATAGTACCGTACCAAGGTCATTCGAGCTAGGAATGAGCAATACGCCGACTATAAAGCTGATACCAATTATTGGGATTTACGAGGAATACCAAAGGGATAAGGGGTACGTTAATATCATTACGCAGCAATTCCCGGGAAAAGATTTTTTCCGCATAAGCGATAGCAGTAACTGCAACAGCAGCACATACAAACGCTACTCCTTTTTGTGCAAAGGATATCAGGCCAATAGCCAAAGCTATTAATAGGAAGGCCGTTATACCAAGTTCTATAACCATCTTCCTTTTTTGATTATATTGATGTTGAAGTTCATTATATGATTTGTATAACTTCGCCATTAAATCACCTGACTTTCAAACCCCATCGCTAGATTCGAAGCCAGCTCCACTGTTCCATGAATAGCCCTCCCCTGTAGTCTTAGTCTCTTGTCTTATCCGCCGAATAAGAACCTGTACTTAACTACCCAACGGGGATTTACTAAAGATATATTATAGATATAGTAATCAGTGTTATAATTAGGGAGAGGGTTTACAGGATGGATGTTGTGATTTCCGTCTCCGGAATTAAAATACGTTTGCCTGAAGAACGCTGGCAGCATATTATAGAGGAACATCCGGAATTAATGGATTTGCGGTATGAGATACTGGATACAGTTAAAAGCCCGGATACAATTTTTGGCGGTAGTGCTGGAGAACTATTGGCGGTTAGAGAATTAGTAGCAAATAAGTTCCTAATTGTGGTTTATAGGGAGCTAAACAAAGATGATGGCTTTATTATTACCGCCTTTTTAACTCGCAAGGTAAAACAATTGGAAAGGAGACAGGTGCTATGGCCGCTGCAGTAAACTATCTAGACATGATCGAAGTACTGGCCCGTACAGTAATTAATGAATCGTTTCCAGTTCTTAGAGCTTCTTATGACCAGGAAGGAGATGTATTCTACATTCAGTTTGCTGAAGGGGTTAAAGCCGATGATAGCGAATTCATAGAAGATGATGTAGTAGTACGTTACAAGGACAATAAGGTAGTAGGCATTACGATTCTTAATGCTAGCAAATGGAGTTCTAATCGCAACAGTGTCAAGCTGGAGATTTGATGAATAGTTTGGAG
>CAZOIC010000153.1:0-3269 GCA_964579945.1 uncultured Syntrophomonas sp.
AAGAATCCTTCTTTTAAGCCCTGCCAGATAACATCCATTTATCATTCTCCAAAATGCAATTAATTGATACGAACATAGGCGCCAATTACAAAGTTGTCTTGTAAATAACTTCGAATTTAGAACATGCTTAATTAGTCTAGAGTAAGGGGTAAGGGGACTTCCTCACTCTGCCACCCACCTATTTTCATTCATGGTTACCGTATACCCTGTAGGGTATGGCCTTAGGTCGTCTCCTCAACCCTGCGGGGATGGGGTCTAGTATTATTGAATAAACAGGAGATGAGATTAATAGATGCCTCATCTCCTGTTTTTTGAGGTTGATTACAATCTATTTTGCATCCGGTACAAACAGTTGCTGTCCGTACTGGTCGACACCAAACTCACCTATCATTTTTTGGCCTTTTTCTGAAGTCATCCAGTCAATGAAGGCATTGGCACCATCAAAGTTGGTATTCGGATACTTATCTTTACTAATAGCTATAACGCCATAGGGATTCAAGAGACTGGTATCGCCTTCTACCATAGATACCAGCTGATATTTATCCTTAAGTGCCAGGAAGGTCGCACGGTCAATCAAGGTATAAGCCTTCAGTTCGTTAGCCATGCGGAAAGTGTCGCCCATGCCTTTGCCTACAGATTTATACCAGTCGCCCTGCGGGGTAATACCTGCTTTATCCCAGACTGACTTCTCTTTTTTATGAGTTCCGGAATCATCGCCCCGAGATACAAAGGTAGACTTGGTGTCAACTATCTTTTTCATAGCTACTACTATGTCTTTTTCACCTTTGATGCCTGCAGGATCATTTTCAGGTCCAACAATTAAGAAATCATTATACATAACATCTTTACGATTAACGCCATAACCCGCAGCTACAAATTCGTCTTCGGCTTTACGGGAATGTACCAGCAGAACATCAACATCGCCCTTTTCGCCCATATCTATGGCTGCACCTGTGCCTACCGCAATAATCTGTAAATCATAACCAGTGTCTTTTTCAAATTCCGGTTTTAGGACATCCAGTAGTCCGGAGTCCTGAGTGCTGGTAGTAGTAGCCAATTTTAGTTTGGGATTATCCGGTGTGGGAGTAACCTGCTCAGCAGATTTGTCCGGAGTTTTCTCAGGTTCAGTGGCCTGGTTGCCGCACCCAGCCATGACTCCGACTAAAAACATCATAACCAATAATAATGCAAATAGTTTATTCTTACCTAGTTTTCTCATACTTATCTCCTTTCATGAAATAGGGTATGATAGCTCAATAAGTAAAATCGGGTTGTCCTTCGCAAAAGAGCAACCCGTAGCTATTCCATAGGCATCCTCTCCTTTCCAAATGGGAGGCATAATCGTTTCCGATTATACCCTGACGGTTTATATCCCATGATTTGGTGTCAATTTTAGGCATATAAACTCGGAGATACTCATCTGTTGATAATTATAGTATATTTTCGCGACAGCAGCAAAAATGTTGTCGGCATTTGTAATGTAATTTATTTATAGCAATACCCTTTATAATTCGATTTTATGATTATAAACCAGAACCGCAGCTATAAAAACTATTATCGTACCTGCGAGCATAATAAGCGTATTCATCCCTACTAACTGATTGAAAGCAGCTATACTGAAATTATATTGATTCATGTGCAGTTGGCTGTAGTTCCCCACCTGCTGCCAAATAGGAGTCATCAGTTTATTCATCAACCAGAAGGTGGCTATGAAAACGATTGCTGTTACCAGGCCGGAAAAACGCGTTACCAGTTTACCCAGTAGCTGGCTGAAGAAACTGATAGCGATTACATAAGCCATTCCTACCAAACTCATCAGGTAAAACAAACCCCCGGAACTGATTATGGTCTGTAAGCGAGTATCTATACCCGATGCCTGCGCCTGTCTCAAGGTTTCCGCCAATCCTGGTTCGGGGAATAGTAGAAAGGTCAGAATAACCCCTCCAGCGGTAACCACAGCGGTACCAATAAGATACTGGCTGAGCAGTGCCAGCAGTTTGGAACCCAGAATGCTTCCTCCCTTTACTGGCAGTGACAATAGCAGGTAAATAGTGTTGGAATTCCATTCCCGCCCCAGCAGTTTGAAGGAGGATATAAAGGGCAGAAACCCCGCCAGACCCAGCATCATCATGGAAGGAACTATTATCATGGCAGGAAGCTCCTGGGCTTTGAAATAAAAGAGCAAGTTAAGTACCAGAGTTGCTATCAGCACTACTAAAATTTCCGGGCGCAATTCCCGCATTTCCTTACTATAGAGCTTGAAAAATTTTTTCAGGCTGCTAGTCTGCATTTCTAAACGCCTCCTTCATCAATTCTACCAGAGACATATTTCTTGCCACCCGCAAATCTTCGGCATTGCCACTAAGCTTAACTTTGCCCCGATCCAGGAAAATCACCTCATCTACCAGGCTTTCCACCTCGGCGATCTCATGAGTAGAAATAATTATGGTCTGCTCCCCTTCCCGGTAATCCCTAATCAGGGTGTTAATAATCTCTTCCCGGGTTAATATGTCAATCCCGGACAATGGTTCATCCATCAGCAAATAAGGTGCCCGCCGGGAAACGGTCAACAGCAGTTTGGTTTTAGCCCGCTGGCCTTTTGAAATCTTGGAAATCTTCATGTCCTCCTGCAGATTGAGAAATTTAATTAATTCCCGGTATTTAGTCTCATCCCAGTCAGCATAAAAGGTACGAGTAAAATCGGCAGCCTGGGCGATATTCATCCAGGGATAAAGATGATCTATTTCGGGCAGATAAGCCAAATCCTGTTTCTTATTCTGGGGGTTTTCCCCATCCACCCTGACCTCTCCCCGATCCGGACGGTTAAGTCCCATAATAAGCTTGATACTGGTAGACTTGCCGGCACCATTAGGACCAAATAAACCAATTATCTTTCCCCGTGGAAATACAAGACTGACATCGTCTAAGGCCACAGTACTACCAAAGCTTTTGCTTATGTTTTTAAACTCTATCATTATCGGCGCTCTCCTTCCCTGAAGATTGTTCTTGCTTAAGTATCCTAAACATATCCTTTTGGCTGTATCCCAAGGACTCCATTTCACTGATGAAATAGTCAACCAGGTTTACTGCCATTTCCATCTTAATCTCCTCCAGTCGATCAGCAGAAATGCTTATAAAGGTTCCCTGTCCTCTTAAGGTTTCTACCATATTCATACTCTCCATTTCCCGGTAAGCTCTCTGCACGGTATTAGGGTTTACCCTGACCTGTTCAGCATATTCCCGCTGTGAAGGTATCTTATCCCCTTCTT
>CAZOIC010000154.1:0-3227 GCA_964579945.1 uncultured Syntrophomonas sp.
ATTAACCCGATTCATGCAATTTACTGCCAGCAATTGTTCTTCCTCCCCCAGTATTTGGGCAATCCCTTTAAGTAAGTTGGAGTACCTGTCTCCCATATTCTTCTTTCCTAAAACATAAACTTCATTATTATATTCATCCTTGCCCATAAATCGTATAGAGCCAAAATCGGCATTGTTGGTTTTATCAAAATAAGGTATAGCCATAAGATCCGTTTCGTTAGGTATGCGGTCTTTGTCCAGCAATCCTAAATGAAGTGCTGCCGCCATTACTGATGAATGCGACCCTCCGTAACAATGATAGATAATTTTCATGATACCACCCCCAAAGGAAATCTCAATCCTCACGCCCTAGTGGCGGCAAATGAAGTAGAGGCCGTTTTCCAGGTCGTGGACTATTCCGCCTAAAATACGAGCCATCAGAAGGCTTGTTTTTTCTTGCTCTTCCTGGTCAACGGCCAATATAACCGGACAGCCACCGGGAAGAACCTTTTTCTCATCAGTTGTTACTATGGCCAGTATATAGTTAGATATGGAAGTATCCATCTAATCAGCCGCCTTTCTGCCAAAGTAACTTTTCAAGGTAGTCCCCCGGGCTGATTCCAGTACTGGAGCTTTTCTTATTATTTCCATAAGATAATCCAGATCAGTTTCGTTAGCTACTATAAACAAAGCCAAATATCCTTCATCCGGGTTCTTCCGGGCTACCGGCATAAGTTCGGTTTCGTTAATTTCTACTTTGCTACCCAGTATGGATACCACATCATGAATAATGGCCATACGTTGCCCGGGTGCATCCAGGGTTAAACGGGCGTCATCATTTTCAGGTTTAATCAGTACCCCCATACCTTCCTTAAGTATCTTTTCCCGGGTTTGGGGCAGGCCGACATTCATAATTACCACGTCATTAACCATAAGTAAGGAGCCTTCAAAATGAACCTTTGCAGCCACTACTTCTGCTATATTACCGACATAGGAACCACTCATTAGCAGCAGAGAAAGGGCGATAGAAATAACGGCAGTTGCTACAGCGTATTCCCAGCTCAACCAGTAAGCAGCGGCACTGGTTAACAGAGCCGTCATTATTACCAGGTAGTTACGGGCTTCAAATACCCGGGCAATACCTTCGATGTAGTCGCTACCACGGCGAATAATCTTGGTTTCTTCCAGGTGATTCAGGCTTTCCCGCTCCATATTACGTACATCGCGGAACTGTTGAGCGGCCAGCACCAGAAAGGTTACCGCTACATAGTCGGGTTTGGCTATAGCTGGGATGGCTACAGCTCCCAGACCAGCAGCGATAAAACCTAAGGCCAGGTGAGTTAGTTGACCATGGGGATAAGTAGGATAGTGGCGGTAATCACTGCGCAGCATCACCCACCGGGCCAAGAACCCCGCCACTATACCCAATAGTATGGCTAAACCATATTTCTCCATCTTTATTTGCTAGTGCTGCCCCGATTGAGCAGGTAAAAACCACCAGCAGCGGCAGCAACCACGACCAGAATGATTAATATAGTAGTACCTGCTCCCTGGTTCTGAGTAGATAGGGGTTTGGCAGCAGGGGTAGCATTATTGGCATTAGTAGTATTAATACCCAGCACTGTTGGTAGGGTATCGGCAAAGAGCATTACCCCCTGGGTGGCATCGCTTTTCTTATTGGTGTGTGCCCCTACCTCAATTAACATTGCTCTGGGGCTAAGATCCTGATTATAATCTCCTTTACCGATAAAAATACCATTGGAAAGGCCCGGAGTTTTTTTATCCATCGCGGCTTTTATACGTTTGGCAAACTCCAAATTAGTCTTCATATTAGGGTTTTGATTTCCTACCACCAGTTTTACTTTAGTTGCTTCGGTACCTTTAACCTCGGTGTTATACTGTTCGGCAGGTACAGCATCCCGATGTACATCAAGAATTACATCGGGGCTTTGTTTTAAAAGACTGGCTGCCGTCTTGCGTGAACGGCTGTAGGCGTTAATGTCGTGGGGGTTGTGATTATTGTGATTATACTCTACGTTAAAACCCAGTTTCTGCAGACGCTTGCTTAAAGCCTGCCCCACATCATAAATACCACCTTTGCCATTTACACTCTCGGTACCGTCACCGCGCACATAGGACTCATCACTATGGGTATGATAAATAGCCACAGTAGCCTTCTTATTAGCTGCTACCGGAGCTAACCGGGTACCGCTATAACCCAAAGCATTGCTTTGGTTGCTATCACTAATGACCGGCATTTTTTCTTTACCCTGATAAACGCAGCGGGCAGTATGACCCGTAACATCTACTACCCGGTAGCGAGAATTATCGGCACTGATATATTCATCACCTTTGTTAACCATCATTCCGGTCAGGTGAATTACGTTGCTATTTTCATCTATAAGGGTAAAGTATTGCCCCCCGGACATTTCGCTATGAGCCATAGCGCTTCCTCCAGCAGCCAAGACAACCAGCATTATTACAGTTAAAAGAAAACAACGTTTAATCATGCTCCTCACCCCTGTCCTGGTCGTCCGTATTCTCTCTAATTTGAAATATTTCTGCTGGTTTTCGTGCCGGTTCAGGTTCCTGTAAGTTTTTAATCAGTTCTTCCGGCCTACCTTCAGTTTTAGGGCCACCTTGTATTCTCTCCAGGGTTTCCCCGATTAGTTCAGCTAAAAGAACCGCCAGTATACCAGCCAGGATGAGGGCATCAAATGCACCGGCGCCACCAATGTGTACGGTACCGGCCTGACCTGCTCGTACTAAATAGAAATACTGGCCAACATCTAAAGTCAGAACTCCTATTACCGCGGCAAAGAAAGCCCCCCGCCGGGATCTCCCCGCCAGGTAACCTACTATACCAGCAACAATTGGATAAATATAGAGGGGGTCAATGAACATGTTCTCAGGCTCAGCCCCCAGAAACCGACCGGCCAGGAATAATGCCAGGGCAGTTACTCCGGCGGCGACAATAGCCCGAATTTTTTCGTAGCCGGTACCTGCTCCCAGCAAAACATAACCGGCTAACCCAACTACTATTAGACCTCCCAGATTTATTACAATCCTGGGCCCCAGGGGGATATCAATGAAACTACCAATAATGATTGCAGCTATAACCGCCAGAGCAGCTTTGTCTGAAAGCCTTAAGCGATCCAGGACGCGGTGAGCCACACCGAAATATATGAGTATAGAAATGACTACCAGGGCTATTAATCCAAAGGGGAAATTAACCATGCTCTTCATCC
>CAZOIC010000155.1:0-3183 GCA_964579945.1 uncultured Syntrophomonas sp.
TTCTCCTTCATATACTCTTCATATATATACATCAGTTCCTTATCAAAAAGGGAACGCTTTTTATCTATGGACATCTGCCGGGCCCGGGTCAGTATATCCCGGGATTCCTCTTCGCCCAGGTTTATCCCGTACTCACGGGTGAATTTGGAACGGACGGCAGCTGATCCAGAGTGTTTGCCGATAACCATCTGCCTTTCCAATCCGACTTCTTCAGGGCTGAAAGCTTCATAAGTCAAGGGGTTTTTTAGTACTCCATCCCCGTGTATGCCGGATTCATGGGCAAAAATATTGGAGCCTACAATAGGTTTGCTTACGGGCAAATCCCGTCCCGAAGCCCGGGCAACATATTCGGCTACTTCCCGAAACAAGGGGGTATTATAGGATAAATCCAGGTTCATCAAGTATTTCATACCCATAATAACTTCCTGTAAGCAGGCATTGCCGGCCCTTTCTCCCAGGCCGTTAATGGTTACCCCTACATATTTGGCCCCCGCGTATACTCCGGCCAGGGCATTGGCTGTAGCCATACCAAAATCGTTATGGGTGTGCATTTCAATATCTATCCCCACCGCACTTTTCAGGGTGCTGATATAGCGATAAGTTTTAAGTGGATCCAGGGTTCCCACCGTATCGCAGAAACGCAGGCGGTCGGCCCCTGCATGCTTGGCCATTAACGCAAATTCGGTTAAATAATCTATATCAGAACGAGAAGCATCTTCAGCGTTTACCGATACATAGAGCTGATTATCCTTGGCAAATTTAACTGCATCTCCCATGCGCTTTAATACATCCTGGCGGGTGGTCTGCAGCTTATGTTCAATATGAATATCTGAGGTGGATATGGATATGGCTACCGCGTCCACCCCACAGCAAAGCGATTGTTTTATATCTGAAATAACGGCGCGATTCCATGCCATTATACTGGATTTCAGGCCTAGACCAACTATCTCCTTGATGCAGTCCTTTTCAAAACCTCCCATTACCGGAATTCCAGCTTCAATCTGGTCAACTCCTATTTGATCCAGATAGCGGGCAATCTGAACTTTTTCCTGGTTGGTAAATACCACCCCGGCAGTCTGTTCCCCGTCTCGTAAAGTTGTATCCACTATATAAACTTGGGCCCCTTTTTCCTTAAACCAATCTTTAGCAATGCCATCTACATTCATTTCCAAACTCAGTCCCCCTTTAAGCAATCCTTTAATAGTTTATTTACAACGGCCGGATTGGCCTGCCCTCTGGTAGCTTTCATTACCTGGCCGACAAAAAATCCAAAAGCCTTTTCTTTTCCGCTGCGGTAATCTTCCACTACCCCGGGGTTAGCCGCTATAATTTCATCAATTATCTTTAGTAGAGTAGATGCATCAGAAATTTGCACCATGCCCTTTTCCTTAATAATTAAATCTGGTTCCTTCCCACTGTCAAACATCTGTTCAAAAACGATTTTGGCCATTTTGCCGCTTATAGTACCTTCATCAATGAGGGTTAACATTCGAGTCAGAGCGACAGGTTTGATTTTGCAATCACTAATTTCCATATTATTTTGATTCAGGTGTTTACTTAATTCCCCCATCATCCAGTTGGATACGGTCTTGGCGTCATGATAGTGAGCCAGGCAATCATCAAAATAGGCCAGGAATTCTGGAGTAAGGGTTAAAATAGCTGCATCATAGGGAGGCAAACCATAGTTATCCACTAATCTTAATTGCGCCTGGTCGGGTAACTCGGGAAGGTTAACCCTGATTTTTTCCACCCATTCGCGGTCAATTTTAAGCGGTGGTAAATTAGGATCCGGGAAATAACGATAATCCTCGGCCTCCTCCTTGCTGCGCATACTTAAGGTTATCTGCTTTTCTTCATCCCAGGTTCTGGTCTCCTGGATAAGCTTTTCACCATCTTCTATCGCTTCTATATGTCTGCGGGCTTCATACTCAATCGCTTTCTCCAAAGCCCGGAAGGAATTTAGATTCTTTATTTCGCTGCGGATTCCCAGTTCCTTTTGTCCCTGGGGACGTACAGATACATTGGCATCACAACGCAGAGAACCTTCCTCCATCTTGCAGTTGGAAACACCGGCAAAGAGCAGGATGGAACGCAGTTTTTCCATATAGGCTCTGGCTTCCTGAGCACTTCTCATATCAGGTTCTGAAACTATTTCCAGGAGCGGCATCCCGGAACGATTAAGGTCTACCAGGGAAAAAGGAGAACTGGTGATATTACCCTGATGTACTAATTTACCAGCATCTTCTTCCATATGGGCCCGGGTTATGCCAATCCGTTTCTTCTTGCCCTCCAAATCTATTTCCAGGTAACCATGCAGGCAAATGGGCAAATCCAATTGAGATATCTGGTAAGCCCGAGGCAAATCCGGGTAAAAGTAACTTTTACGGTCAAATCTGCATATTTCTGCTATTTCACAATTAAGAGCCAAACCGGCCATAATAGCTATTTCTACCACTCGCCGGTTTAACACGGGCAGCATGCCGGGAAAACCGGCACAGCCAGGACAAATCTGGGTGTTGGGTTCTGCCCCAAAAGCGGTTGAACAGGAGCAAAATATCTTGCTCTGGGTTTTTAACTCGGCATGTACCTCCAGACCGACTACTACTTCATAGTTTTCGTTCATCTCTGTTCACCTCCCAGGGAAGGTTTGATTTTATGGTATGAAGTGTTTTGTTCAAAGGCATAAGCAGCTTTTAACACCTTACCTTCATCAAAGGCCCGGCCAATTATCTGCATCCCTACCGGCAGTCCCTTACTAAATCCACAGGGAATTGATATGGCAGGCAGACCGGCCATGTTTACAGGAACAGTGAAAATATCATTCCCATACAGGGTCAAGGGGTCACCGATTTCTGCTTCCAGCTTAAAGGCGGCGGTAGGTGTAGTGGGTGTAATAACTAAATCAAAGCTCTTAAAAACCTGGTCGAAATCATTTTTAATCAGGCGCCTTACCTTCATGGCTTTAAGGTAATAGTTTTCATAGTACCCGGAACTTAGTACACGGGTACCCAGCATAATCCTTCGTTTGACTTCGTCCCCAAAACCTGCCGTCCGGCTGTTACAGTACATATCCAGTATATTATCTGCCTCAACGCGCAGGCCAAAACGGACCCCATCATAACAAGCCAGGTTGGTACTGGCCTCGGCGGGGCCAATAATATAATAGGCAGGAAGAGCATATTC
>CAZOIC010000156.1:0-3153 GCA_964579945.1 uncultured Syntrophomonas sp.
CCTTTACTTTTGAAACCAATCCCCTAACCGAACAACTGTCCCAGTATCCCGATTTACCAAAGGTGGCTTATGTCTATATGCTACAGACCCAGGGTTTGATGCATGATACCTACCTCTACGGTACGGATGTTAAAAAGATATTACCTACCTTTCTATATCCTACCGAGGTTATGGATGGTGCGGTAATAAGCGGTAACTGTGTTTCCGCCTGTGATAAAAACACTACCTATCACCATCTGAACAATCCCGTAATTGCCGATCTTTTTGCCCGGCATGGCAAAGACCTGAACTTTATTGGCGTAGTGGTAACTAATGAAAATGTAACCTTATTGGATAAGGAGCGTAGCTCTAATTTTACCGCCAAACTGGTGGATAGTCTAAAAGTAGACGGGGTAATTATCAGCGAAGAGGGATTTGGTAATCCTGATGCTGATTTGATTATGAACTGTAAAAAAATCGAAGCTTTGGGGATTAAAACGGTACTGGTAACAGATGAATATGCTGGCCGTGACGGCGCCTCCCAGTCCCTGGCTGATGCCAACCTACTGGCCAATGCGGTGATAAGCGGCGGTAATGCCAATGCCATTATTGAACTACCACCCATGTCCAGGGTGATTGGCTATATCGAAGCCAGCGAAATCATTGCCGGAGGATTTGACGGGGCTCTGAAGAAAGATGGCTCTATAACAGTTGAGATTCAGGCCATAACCGGTGCTACCAATGAACTGGGATTCAACCGCATGGGAGCGTTAGAGTTCTAAATGTTTCAGACGCGGAACGCCGCGGAATTAGTAAGGAAAAACGCGGAGTATGAGGGGAAAAAGGTAGGGAGTGGGGTAATAGGTAAGTGAATCGGGGGGGACGGCACTCTGTAGGGGCGAACCCATGTGTTCGCCCGGAGGTGGCATTCAGGGGTATGGCAGGGCAGACACATGGGTTTGCCCCTACAACCCACATAGTTAAAGCAAGGCTATTAAAAAGTAGTTGCAGCCACGTCTCCACTTTATTTAATACGAAAGGAAGGAAAAGTTAATGGATAAGAGTTTCTTTGCTGATAAAAAAATCTGTATTCTGGGAGATCGTGATGGTATACCGGGACCGGCCATAGCGGAATGTATTAACACAGTAGGCGGTGAGGTGCTATTTACCAGCACCGAATGTTTTGTTTGAACTGCTGCCGGGGCCATGGACATGGCCAATCAAGCACGAGTTAAGGAAACAGCGGAAAAATTTGGTTCAGATAAGGTAGTAGTCATACTAGGTGGGGCAGAAGCCGAATCAGCTGGACTGACTGCCGAAACTGTGATTAATGGGGATCCTACTTATGCCGGGCCTCTAACCAATATAGATCTAAAACTGCCTGTATATCACATTTTCGAAATTAAAGACCTGATCGAACCCGAGGTTTATGATGCCCAAATCAGCATGATGGAAATGGTACTTGATGTTGATGCTATTAAAAATGAAATGGAAAGTATCAGGCAACAGTTTAGTTAAACAAAGGGGGTAGTAAAAAGTGGCCAGTATAAGAGTAGTCCATTATTTAAACCAGTTCTTTGGGCAGATTGGCGGCGAAGATAAAGCTGATATAACCCCATTTAGCAAAGATGGCCCGGTGGGACCAGGGACAGCGCTGGCCAAAGTATGGGGTGACGATATGTCCATTGTAGGTACCGTAATATGTGGTGACACTTATTTCAATGAAAACCTTGATACTGCTACTGAAGAGGTTATTGCACTGGTAGCCAGTTTTAAACCTGACCTGCTTATAGCTGGACCTGCATTTAATGCCGGGAGATATGGTATGGCCTGTGGGGCGGTATGTGCTGCCGTACAGGAAAAACTAAAAATTCCGGTAGTAACTGGTATGTATGAAGAAAATCCCGGCGCTGACATGTATAAAAAGGATATCTATATAGTAAAGACCGGTAATTCGGCAGCACAAATGCGTACCGCCATACCTGCGCTGGCACGCTTGGCAACCCGATTAGCTAAAGGAGAAGTTATGGGTTCCCCTGCGGAAGAAGGTTATTTAGCCCGGGGAATACGTAAAAATATCTTCCATGAGCAAAGGGGTTCAGCCCGGGCAGTGGAGATGTTATTACAAAAATTAAAGGGAGAACCCTTTACCACTGAATATCCTATGCCGGTATTTGACCGGGTAAGCCCCCGTCCTGCTATCAAGGATTTGAGCAAGGCCAAAATTGCACTGGTAACCTCCGGGGGGATAGTGCCTAAAGGAAATCCGGATCGGATAGAATCTTCCAGTGCTTCGAAATTTGGACGCTATGACATCAGTGGTATTAATGATTTAACCGAGGAAACCTTTGAAACGGCTCATGGCGGTTATGACCCGGTTTATGCCAATAAGGATGCGGACCGGGTATTACCGGTAGATGTAATGCGCAAACTGGAACGGGAAGGCATAATTGGCAAATTGCATAATGTTTATTATGCCACCGTAGGTAATGGTACTTCGGTAGCCAATTCTAAAAAATATGCCAGAGCGATAGGAGAAGAACTGAAACAGGAGCATGTTGATGGGATAATCTTAACCTCCACCTGAGGGACCTGTACTCGTTGCGGTGCAACGATGGTTAAAGAGTTGGAGGAAGTTGTAGATGTACCTGTGGTGCATATCTGCACGGTGGTTCCCATTTCTATGACCGTTGGTGCCAACCGGATAGACCCGGCAGTTGCAATCCCTTATCCGTTGGGCAACCCTCAGTTAAACCGGGATGAAGAATTTGCACTGCGTCGCAGTATAGTGGAAAAAGCATTAAAAGCACTATCTACCGACGTTAGCGAACAGACCGTGTTTTAGAATTATTGATAATAGGTAAATTTGCGCGGATTACGCGGATTAAGCAGGATTTACACGGATTTTATTAAAATTTCCGCGTGTTCCCAGTGCATTCCGTGTATTCCGCGTCTATTAAATGTATATTTTATGCGTAAAAAGAGGAGGGATTCTCTTGACTTTTCCTGTAATAAAAGCAGCGGGATATATTCTGGTACATGCTCCCAACATTATGATGAAGCATGGTACCACTATTACTATGGAAAGAAAAAACAACCCTGATTCTAACTATTTACAAAAAAACATAAAATCCATTCGGACCTTTGAGGAAGCAGTTAATTATGCTCCTAATC
>CAZOIC010000157.1:0-3151 GCA_964579945.1 uncultured Syntrophomonas sp.
TAACAATAGCAGGCTAACCTTTCCCCGGTTTTAATTTCTTCCGCCAGCAGATATTCTCGCTCTTCTTCACTTATCTCATTGACCTGCCCCTCAATACGCACCTTGCACTTACCGCAGGTACCCCGGCCACTGCAGGAACCAGCTACATCAATACCATTAGCGGCCATACTATGCCAGAGGTTAACTCCGGTAAATGTATAGTACTCATAATAGCTGCCATCAGGATATATAAGCCTTATCTTTACTTTTTCCACCATAATCACCTACCCGACTCAGACAGTATCCTGTGGGGATGGGTATAGATATTAAACCGTTCACCCCGGGCAAAGCCCAGAACGGTTATTCCAGATTTTTGTGCTATTTCCTGAGCCAGGCTGGTTACCGCTGCCCGGGAAACAACCAGTTGTATACCCATCGCTACCAGTTTTTGAATGATTTCGTGGCTAACTCGTCCACTGCTAAGAAATATTTTATCGCAGCAACTTATCCCGTTTAATAAACAATATCCATATAATTTATCCACTGCGTTATGCCGTCCTATATCCTCCCGGCTTACCAGTAATCCTTCCTGATTGGCCAGGCTCATTACATGAACACCTCCGGTTTGCTTATGCAAAACAGAAACATTAAGATGTGCATGCATCAGCCAGCTGATGCATGCCGCCGGACAATAGATATCCGGGGTTTTTCCAATATGCTTCTGCACCGCAGGTTGAGAAATCAAACTTATATTTATAGTGTTATCGTCAATCTCTATCTTTTCAATATCACCACTACTTGAAACCTGCCCCTCCATAAACAGATGACCGATAATTAATTCATCCAGGTGAGAAGGAGTACAACAAATGTCTTTATAAAAAACTTCATTAACATAAACTTTAAAACACTTCTCATTTATTACTACATCCCGAAACTCCTCTATGCCTTTCTGTGGGGAATAACGGTGAATTAAACGGTATACCGTTTCCTCATTATTCATGTTGGTGAACCTCCAATGTCTTTTTAAAAGTATGTAACACTGGTGTATATAAAAAAATATAAAAAAAGGCGGCCCCAAGCCGCCTCTTTTTCCATTATGTTTATTCCGCTTTAGTTTCAGCCATTAGGGCAAATGCAAATATAAACACCCATACCATTGAGGCAAGAAACGCAACTAAAGCTCCGTTCACATCTCCGCTACTAGCCAACTGTTTATTGCCCATACTATACATAATGTTAAAAACTACTAGTCCTACTCCGGTCAGAATAAAAATTATCTTTTTAAACCCGGCCGATAGCTGGAACTTCTTGGACCAGCCGCAAAACTTTATGAATATGAAAATTCCCAGTAATACCATTAAGAAGGTAAACAGTGGATTGCCCCAGATTCCCGGTGCTGCGGATCCTGCTGAGCCGAATAATGCCAACACTTTTTTCCCCCCCCTCTCCCTTCTTTTATTAAAAATATTGTATTACTTACCTATTACAAAAACAAGGGAGCTTAATACCCCACGGGTAATAAATTCGAGCACGTTCCCTGTCCTATCAAGTAGTTATTCTCTATATATCATCAATTTCCTGCTTAAAAAACATAATTTTTGATAAAAATAGTGTTTCCACTACAAAAACCCCAAATGACTAATCTGCAATTCCAGCAAAGCTTTACAAACCATTCTTAATTCATTATAATAGTTTTTGCATTAAAAAGAAATAAAGTAAGTAAATCAGATAGCCGCAGGCCTTTTGGGCCTGAGGAAAGTCGGAGCTCCACAGGGCAGGATGCTGGATAACGTCCAGTGGGGGTGACCCCAAGGCAAGTGCCACAGAAACAAACCGCCGAGAACGGAGGTCAGAGGTCGGAAGTCGGAAAATTTTCGGTTTGACGGATTCTGATCTCCGTTTTCGGTAAGGGTGGAAAGGTGAGGTAAGAGCTCACCAGCATTTAGGTGACTAAATGGCTCGGTAAACCCCATCCGGAGCAAGACCTAATAGGGGAACAATGAAGTAGCCCGCTTCGTTCCCGGGTTGGTCGCTAGAGGTGCCAGGCAACTGGTATCCCAGATAGATGGCTATCAAATACAGAACTCCGCTTATAGATTTACTTATTTCGTTAAAAAACCGCCATAAAGGCGGTTTTTTAACTTTTAACGTCTCCCTCCTTCACCACATCTCCATGATTTTAATTTCGTTTTCTCTACATTTATGTTATATTTTGGGGAAGAGTTATCGTAAAGGGAGTTTTTATATTAATGAATATGAACGATAAGCAGATGCTGTATATACTTCAACATATGATTGAAAACCCCTATATGGGTGTGCTCTACATTGATACTAGTTGTCATATTATCCTGGTTAATCAAACCTTTGCCGATATAATGGAGATAGATCGGGATTCTTTGATTGGCAAACACGTTAACGAAGTAATACCCCGCTCGCGCCTACCCTACACTATATTAGACGGTGAAACCAATCTGTGCGAACTATGTTGCGTTAATCATAAAGAAATGATATCTATGCGTGTTCCCATTTATAATGATGGAGAAATAGTAGGAGCTATGGCCAAAACCCTTTTCCTGAACATGGAAGCAGCACGGATTATGGTTCAGCATATGAATAATCTGCAAAATAGTAATTCGGTTGAAAAACACGGCAAATACTATGGCAAATATACATTACATGATATTGTTGGTAACAGCCAAAATATTGTACGAATTAAAACCTTATGTGCCCAGGTAGCTAATAATGTATCAAATGTATTAATTATTGGCGAAAGCGGAACTGGTAAGGAGCTGTTTGCCCACGCCATACATAACAGCGGTTACCGCCGCAACAATCCATTTGTACGTATTAATTGTGCCTGTATTCCCCAGAACTTGATGGAATCAGAATTATTTGGTTATGAGGAAGGTTCTTTTACTGGAGCTAAAAAGGGCGGAAAAATAGGAAAATTTGAGCTCGCCGATGGGGGAACTATTTTCCTGGATGAAATAGGTGAGCTACCACTGATGATGCAGGCCAAACTATTAAGCTTCCTGCAAGAAAGAGAATTTGAACGCATCGGGGGTAGTAAACTGATACAGTCTGATGTCCGGATAATAGCGGCTACCAATACTGATTTAGTAGAGGCCATAGCCCAGGGTAGTTTTAGAGAAGACCTTTATTATCGCTTGAA
>CAZOIC010000158.1:0-3080 GCA_964579945.1 uncultured Syntrophomonas sp.
ATATGGCAGGGGAGACAGGAATCGAACCCGCAGCCCTCGGTTTTGGAGACCGATGCTCTGCCAATTGAGCTACTCCCCTGTGTCTTAAGGACAAATATTATTTTAACATATTACTATAAGCTCTTCAACAGGTTTTATCGAGGGCAGAATGGGATTAATCAGATTGTTTCCTTATTGTATATATGATATGACAAGCGCTTGAACCTGTTGTTGTTTAGAGTTATGATTTAATTTGGATTGATTGCTGGCTAGCTAGTAATATACGATAAAACTAAAGAATATTATTGCAATTAGATGAAAGTATTTTTAAGAGGTTTAGTATTTAATAAAAAACTAAGGTGGGTGGATTAATTGAACAGGGTTCTGGTACTCATGGGCGGCACCTCCGAGGAAAGAGAAATATCATTACAAAGTGGCGCTAATGTCTGTACGGCATTGGAGAAGAAAGGTTACCAGGTAGAGTCCCTGGATTTGAACAAGGATACCCTTAATCGGATAGCGGATATTGCTCCCGATGTGGTGTTTATTGCCCTGCATGGCAAAAATGGAGAAGATGGTACGGTTCAGGGTTACCTGGATTTATTGGGTATACCTTATACCGGGTCGGGAGTAACCAGTAGTGCTATATGCATGAATAAGATAATAACTAAAAAACTTCTTAGTTATGAGGGTTTACCCACACCCGACTTTATAATAATGAAGAAAAGCACCTTTGATCGGGCTTGCTTTGTAGTTCGTTCCCTGGTGCAAAAATTTGGTTTGCCTATGGTGGTGAAGGCTGCCACCCAAGGTTCCAGTATCGGTACCTATATTGTTAAGAAAGAGGAAGAAATACTGCCGGCTATAGAGTCCGCCTTTCAATACGATGATGAGGTACTGGTGGAGAAGTACATTGATGGTATATTATTAACTGCCAGTGTACTGGGTAATGAAAACCCTTGTGTCTTACCTATTATCGAGATAACATCCAGTAATGAATTTTACGATTATGAATCCAAATATACCCCGGGCATGTGTGAACATATTGTTCCTGCCAGAATTAGTCAGGAATTACAGGAGAGGATATCCCGAATAAGCGAAGAGGCTTATAAATCACTTGCCTGCAAGGGATTTGCCCGTATAGATTTTATGGTGGACAGACAAGGCCAGCCATATATTCTGGAGATTAATACCATACCTGGTTTAACCGATATGAGCCTGGTACCAGATGCTGCAAGAGCAGTTGGCATTTCTTATGAAGATTTACTAGAACGGTTGCTGGAGTTAGCTTTAGAAAAAAAAGGATAGTAGATAGCAGACAGCGAAACATATATCAATACCCTTAAAGTGGGGGAGTATTGATATGACCAACTTTTTATCGGCCGGAATAATTAAAGACACCATAATGGATATTCATCAGAAAACACTGGAGTTAAAAAATGAAAGAGATTTACTACGACTAAAAAAAGGTATCACCGAAATAGAGGATATGGCTCTGGATTTGGCCATTTTCTTGGAAAAGCTGTCATGCGAACCGCTCATCTATACTGGTTCCGGAAATACTGAAGAAGTAATAAAACGTTTGGACTGGGCCTTAACTTTTAGTGAAGAAATTGACCCGGTAGAATTCCTTAAATATAATCTGGAAAATAAGATTCGGAATAGTAAATAATTATTGTAATAGCCTTAAGATTTAATTTTGAGGCTATTTTTAATGGGATTATACTATCTAAATCATGTTTAAATGGCATGAACAATTGTACTAAATATTTGTTTAGGTAAACATGTTTTGCTTATTAATGCCGAAATAACAAGGCAAGTAATTAAATATACTCGAAACCTGTTAAAACCTATCGCAATATAACGGATAAACTATAGCTTAGTTAACTGATTTTTGTTTATCCCGGGATATTTGCAGAAAAAGAAGGATAATGCCCTATTTTATTTAAATCTGATATAATTTCATTATTACCTGAGCAATGATGGTTAAAATAGTACTTATATTCGAGGAGACGAATAATGGATAAAAAACTGCAAGCCATAGGAGATAAGGTTCAACAGAATATCAGGCTTAGTAAAGAAGATGGTATATACCTCTACCAATCAAATGATTTATTGGCTATTGGGGAGATGGCCCGGGCCAGTAAATTGGGAAAAACCGGACGCCATGTTTATTTTAATGTTAACCGTCATATAAACTTGACCAATATTTGCGTATCTCGCTGCAAATTCTGCGCTTTTGGGGTGGATGAAGATGGCAGTGGTGGTCCTTATGTAATGAGTCCAGACGAAGCTTTTGAATTTGGGGCAGAAGCAGTTGATTATGGTATCACCGAATTTCATGTGGTCAGTGCTTTACATCCCAAAAAGGCTTTTGATTATTATGTGGAAGTGATAAGGCGCTTACATGATGCTTATCCCCATATTCATATCCAGGCTTTTACTGCGGTAGAAATATTTTATTTTGCTGAAATTAGCGACTTGTCAGTAAGGGAAGTACTTACAACTCTGAAAGAAGTCGGTCTTGGTTCCATGCCTGGGGGAGGGGCGGAGGTATTTAACGATGAAATCCGAAGGGAACTTTGTCCTCGTAAAGCCATGAGTGATGATTGGCTGGGGGTTCACCGGACTGCTCATGAACTGGGAATTAAAACTAACTGCACCATGCTCTACGGCCATGTGGAAAGCATCGAGGATCGCATTAATCATTTTATGCGGCTGCGGGAATTAGAGGATCAAGCCCCCGGTTTTCAATCATTTATCCCCCTGCCTTTTTTACCTGAAAACACGAAATTGAACCATATACGAAGAACCAGTGCTATTGATGATTTAAAAACTATGGCTATAGCTCGCTTAATGCTGGATAATATTGACCATATTAAAGCCTTCTGGATTATGCTGGGCATCCCCCTGTCCCAGATAGCTCTGGAGTTTGGAGCTGATGACCTGGATGGTACTATAGTTGAAGAAAGAATAATGCACTCTGCCGGGGCACAAACCGAAAAAGGTATTGATAAGGGTACTATTATAGAGCTAATTCGAGAAAGCGGGTATACCCCGGTAGAACGAGATACCTTGTATAATATTATTGAGATCTTTTA
>CAZOIC010000159.1:0-3044 GCA_964579945.1 uncultured Syntrophomonas sp.
ACTTAGTACCAAATGATACCAACGATGAAGATGATGTATTCCTTGTATCCATAGACCCGGATGCACCATTGTTTACCCCTGATGTGTAGATAGCAGCATATATTAAACAGTATAGTCAGGACTATAAGTAAAAAAGAACGGTTCTCCTTCAAATTGATACTGGAGAACCGTTTTGTTTTTTTATTTGCCTTAGGCTATCCACCCAAAATACCCGCCAACCAGGATAATTACCACTCCCGCCGCCTTTTCCAGCACTGCATTCCAGCGAGCAAATTGGTCCATGCTGGCTATGAGACCGGTAAAAGTGCCTACCACTACAATAGGAACCCCGCGGCCCAGGGCGTAGACAAAGAGCAGGGTGGCACCATAGAGCCATTGACCGCTGGCCAGGGCCAGGGAGAGAATAGCCAGAAGTATGGGAGTGCCGCATTGAGAGCCTACCAGACCCATAACCAGGCCCAGGATATAACTACCCAGGTAGCCTCGCTGCTCCCCCGCCCGAGTGAGTAAATCTCCGCCGAAACTGATGTTTAGTTTCCATACTCCCACCAGGTTTAAACCTACCACTATACAGACAGCCGCAACGATATAATAGAGTAAACTCTTACTGGCACCGAAGATTCCGCCTACTGCTGCTATTATGAGTCCCAACAGCATGAAGGTAGTAGCCGTCCCCAGGGTAAAAAGCAGGGACATGGTAAAGCTGCGTTTTTTCCCCGCTTCCGTACCAGCTACATAACCGATTATTATTGGTACAGTACTCAGATTACAGGGCCCGATACTGGTAATAACACCGGCCAGAAAAACTAGTCCATAGCCATAAATAGAAAAGCTGCTCAAAAAATGGGGAGCTACCTGATTAAGCCAGGTTTCCATTTATGGTTTCACCACCTTATCCAGTTCAGCTCGCAAATCTTCTTCGGGCATAAGCCCAATCTCCTGGTAGCTGAGTTCCCCATTGCTATCAATAATGAAAGTCGCGGGAATATAAGTTACACCATATTCCTTTGCCAGCCCAGTATTTTCCCTGTCGTCAACATCGATTGCTATAAACTTCACTTTACCCTTATACTCGGGCTCTAAACGGTCATAAATCTTCTTCATTTCTCTACAGGGTGGACAGGTAGCAGAACGGAACAGTAGCCACATGCTTTCCCCGTTTTGTTTACCACTTTCAATCTCCTGAGCAGCAGGTGAATTTGAGGTGGGTGTTACCGGTGCAGGCTGATTCTGTGGTTGCACTAATTTAGAATAAATAAAGATACCCAGCACAATTACTGCGACAACCAGTATAGCTATATTAATAGGCTTTATTTTCATATCAATCCCCCCGGTTAATTAAGGCCGGCTTACTGCCGGCCCGGTTTACTACCAAATCATGTTGCGGTTTGCTTCAAACGTTAGTTCATCTCGGAAATTTGGGTGAGATATGTTTATTAGCTCCTGTACCCTTTCCCTAACTGACCGTCCCCGCAAACAGGCTACTCCGTATTCCGTAACCACATAATCAACATCTATGCGAGAAGTAGTAACAATAGTACCTGGTTCAAACCAGGGTACTATACGAGAGATACTATCACCCTTGGCTGACGAGTAAAAAGCTAAAATGGACTTCCCCCCGGGAGAATCCACAGCACCAGTTATAAATTCTTTATGACCCCCAGTTCCGCTGTAAAGCTGTAGACCAAACGATTCCGCACAACATTGCCCGGTAAGATCCATTTGTAAAGCTGCATTTATGGAAACCATCTTATTATTACGAGCTATAATGGCAGGATCATTTACTACACTACCCCGGTGGAATTCCACCGCCATGTTTTCATCCAGGAAATCATATAGCTTCCTGCTTCCAAGAGCTGCATCAGTAACAAATTTATCTTTCCACAGGGTCTTTTTGCGATTAGTAATAACACCCGCTTCATACAGGCTTAAAATCGAGTCGGTAAACATCTCCGAATGTACGCCCAAATCCTTTTTATCACTTAGACATTGGGCAATTGCTCCCGTTATGTTACCGAAACCAATCTGTATGGTGGAACCATCCTCTACCAGATCAGCGGCATAATTTCCTATTAATAAATCCTTTTCAGTCAAAACCGGCTGGTCTAGAGTCGGTACTTGTGCATCCACTTCTACCAGGTAGTCTATCTGAGAAATGTGCACATGAGTATCGCCAAAGGTCCGGGGCAGGTTAGGGTTGACCTCCATAATTACTATGTCAGCATTTTCGACAAAGTCTTTCTCCAGTACTGTACACAATGATAAAGAAAAATAACCGTGTTTATCCATGGGGGAAACAGCTCCCAGGAATACATTAGGCTTACGGTAACCTATGCGATTTCTGCTGAACTGATGTAATTGCAGGGGTACATAAGAAACAGTTCCCTGGGGGTGAGCAGCCCGAGGGCCATGAGAATAAAACCAGCTGTTGAGCAGGAAATGGCCTTTCAGTTCCGGGTTCATGAAAAATTCATATTTTCCCTGCATCATTGCATTGACTACCGAAACATTTTCCACCCGGTCTTTAATGGTATGCAGATTACTTAATAAAGTAACTGGTTCACAACCACACAGGGCGGTTACCACTTCCTGATTGCTTTTAATGTTTTCCAGTGCCTCTTCTACCGATACCAGCTTATGCTGGTACATTTCTTTATAGTTCAATTATCACACCTCATAATATGGATATTTAATAAACGCTGCAAAATAGTAACACGTCATTATTATGGCATAAATCAGGTGTTTTTTTCAATCCCTAAACTTGAAAGAACTTTCCTCCAGAACGGAACTCCAGTGTAGGAATGAACCTATGTGTTCGCCCCGGTTCGTAACACTTCATCACTCTCGCCTCACCCCTACCCTAAACAAGTACCCAAGTTATGAATAGCGGTCATTTTCAAGAAAACTTTATTTTAGTGTATATAAACACAATCTGGTACATATAATAATAGATAGCGTTGGTTTAAGTAGTATGATAACCTGGCAGTCATAATCTTCGCAAAAAGTTGAAATCTTGCTTGAAATGGCTATAGAAAAGATATATA
>CAZOIC010000160.1:0-3043 GCA_964579945.1 uncultured Syntrophomonas sp.
CATTGACCAGGCGCAGGTAATTAAAAGACCAGCTAGCAGAATCTCTTTCCAGGAAATTATCCTGCAAACCATTATCATATAAGGTAATCTCGTTCCAGCGCTGGGGTTGGATTCCCTTAATAAAACCTTCGGCAATTTGTTTAGCCTCATCTTTCCCTATAGCCGATGTTGTACCTTCTGCCGGAGGTAAATTCAGGTGGAAACTTAATAGTTCGCCATCGGCGGCATTAACCTGTGCCCACAGGTTGCCGTAGGAGGTTGTTGCAGTTAGTTGCCAGTTAAGATTCCAGGTCCTTAAAACCGGATTTTTCCAGTTCTTTTCCAGGCCGGCAGATCTTAATTCCATATTGTCCGGTATCTTAACCCATCTTTTTACCGCCTCTACTGCCTGGCCTTGAGTAATAAGTTTTGCTGATTTTTCAACTTCCTGCTGTTCTTCTGGACTGAGGCTTATGGCTTCATCTCGTCCTGCAGGTGCAGGTAATTTCATGTTTTTAGCCGATTCTCCCATGCCACCAGCCCCGGATATTATGTTCTCCGCAATTACGGGAGTACCAGCAAAAGCATCAATCATACCATCCGACTGGTGCTTAACCGCATAGACCAGACGGGGTGCAGGTGGTTTTTGCTCGTTTCTTAATGGCTGTATGGTTGAAGGGAAAATATACTGTAGTTTTAGCATCTGCTCATTACTAAAGACTTCACCCGCCTGTTTCTGGGAAATGATACCTGATGGTGGTGGAAGTTTAGCGTTAGTCCAGTGTAAATTGAAATGGAGGACCTCGCCGCTATGCCTGTCTATTTCCATACTGGCATAGTCAACCCCTACCGGGATTTTATGATAGGTTCTTTTCCAGTAAATATTGTAGGAGCCATAACTGTCGAGCGGGATTATAGAAGACTCCTGGTCCATAACCAGATCTGCGGATTTACCGGGGAGCAGTTGATTAAGGAGTTTCTGCCCAATTTGGCGAGCCTGGGTCATCGATATAGAGGGAATTTTACTGCCAGTGGTAGCCTGTCCTTGCCAGCGGTACATGCTCATTATCTCACCACTATTGGCATCTATCTCGGCCATAAAACTACCTTCCTTGCCCTCCGAAGCGGTCCAATTTAAACGCCATACTTGTCGATTATCAGAGCTATCAAAGGCCGAACTAAATTCCTGCAAATCAGAAGGAATATTAAAATTCTGCTTTACTATTTGAATAGCTTTATCCAGGGAAATACTACCGGGGGAACCCACCTGCCCACTGTTACTATTAGCTGGAGCCCCCAGCGCAGTGACTGGTAAGAGAATTACCAGCAGTAAAGCTGTCCCCAGCCGGGCAATTTTTCTCATCCTTTTCGTTATCATGTCCTCTTTCGTCTCCCTTCATCTAATAACCGATTATAAACAACCTGGCATTATCATCCATTGCTGCTTTACCTGAATATACGTCTAATGCTTTGGAAACTTTCAATTTAAGATATTGAGGAATGCCCGATAAAACATAACAAAACATTGTACGATAAAACAAAAATGCCAAACTATGTGGTATTATACATAACAAAACCATAGTTGCATGAGCTCTAATTTCATAGTTAAAATGATTTTTGAGGTGATTTAATTGGATTCCAATCTAATGCGAATTTTTGCAGATAAAAAGCAAGAGGGGAAGGAAGTAGCACTGGTTACGATCATAGCTTCCAATCTAATGCAGGGCGGCCAACCTGGCACCATGATAATAGTTGATCAATTTGGGCAGGTGATAGCAGGAGAAATTGGTGATAGTATGTTGCAGGAACTGGCCGCCAAGGAAGCCCAACGGTATATAAGCAAAGGTTTGTCCCATAAAATAATGCTTAATAGCGGTGATAAGTTTATGGAAATGTTCATAAATGTATCTTGCCCGGCAGATAAATTAATCATAGTTGGATCAGGCAATATGGTACAGGATCTTTATGAATTAGCTATGGTAGTGGGCTTTAATATCAGTGTTATCGATAATAATCCAGAAACACTAACCCGGGAAAGATTCCCTCTGGCCAATGAATTATTGCTGGGCGACATTGAGGAGCTGCTTAAATCATCTACCATAGATAGTAGTACCAGCATTGTTTTAGTTAGCCACAATCATGAATACGATGAACCTGCACTTCTGGCCGTAATCAACTCTCCAGCTCGGTACATAGGGATACTGGGAAATAAACGCAAGGTAACTGCTTATTTTAGCAAGTTAAATGAGATGGGGGTGGCCGACAAGCTAATGAACAGGATTTATGTGCCGGTCGGTCTGGACCTGGGAGGACAAAAAACTTCCGAAATAGCCCTGGCCATAATGGCGGAAATACTGGCTGTAAAATACGGCAGGCCGGGCGGTTTCATGTCTATTAGGAGTATCGCAAGGGAAATGGAGAGGCATGATGTTTATTATTAAACCAAGTTTCACCGTTTCTTTAAAAAACGCTTGCCCCTGGTGGACTATGTGATTGGCTGGAGGGTGGTTACCCATGCAAATGAAGATTTCATGTATCAGTAACCGTTCATAACAAACTGATAATAAACTTCTTCCCAGTTGTCAGGTTGTCCATCCTTGAAACTGCGCTCCCAAAATTGGACATTATAATTGCGCTCCACTAATATTACCGTGGTTAAGCAGGTACCATACTTGGGGCTCATGACAAACGTTGGGGCCAGCATTCTTTCCATTTCCAGGCTAACCCCCGTCCGGGGTAATTCCTGATCATGTGGTTGTTCCCGGTCGGTCATCATGGTAAATAATTGTTCCGCTTTAATATCATCATGCTGGAGAAGAGTAGCAAGAGCCTTAATTCCCCTGGTTACTTTGGGCCAGGGTGTATTGAGTAAGGCATTACTCAAGCCATGGACACCGGCTGGAATATTGCGAATAATTTTTTCCCGGTTGGAGTAGTAATACATTGATTGACAGGTTCCCATTAATAGATTGAAGCCATTATAGGAACTGCCCCCGTCAACCAGGTCGGCTGCATAAGTCTCCGGCGCCAGATCACTGCTCAGATAATCCTTAACCAAATGCCC
>CAZOIC010000161.1:0-3009 GCA_964579945.1 uncultured Syntrophomonas sp.
ATACTGGAATGGCAACAGGATATTAAAGATACCGGGGAGTTTATGGAATCATTGAAAATAGACCTTTTCGATGATACTGTTTTTGTCTTTACTCCCAAGGGGGCGGTATTGGAACTGCCCAAAGGTGCCTGTCCGGTTGACTTTGCCTATCGGGTTCATACCGAGGTAGGACATAAATGTACCGGAGCCAAGGTGAATGGCCGTATAGTACCGCTGGACTATGCCCTGGCTAATGGTGATATTGTTGAGATAATCACTTCCAAGAGCTCTTCCGGGCCATCTCGTGACTGGCTGAACTTCGTTAAGACCTCATCAGCTAAAAGTCGAATCAAACAATGGTTTAAGAAAGAGAAACGGGAAGAAAATATAATCAAGGGGCACGACCTTTTAGAGAAAGAACTAAAGAAAAAACACCTTAATCCTAAAGAGTTTCTTAAAGAAGACCAATTACAGGAAGTAGCCAAACGCTTTAGTTTTGTATCCGTAGATGACCTTTATGCTGCTCTTGGGGATGGCGCGGTCAGTTCTAGTCAGGTTTTAACCCGGCTTAAAGAAATGTTCTTCCAGGATGCCCTGGTAGAAGACATTCTTAACGTACCGACTGGCAATACTGGAGTCACTCCCGATAATGAAACCAGTGCTCTGCGGATAAAGGGAGTGGACGGAGTAGCTATTCGTCTGGCTCATTGCTGTAATCCTCTTCCCGGGGATCCGGTATCAGGTTATATTACCCGGGGTCGAGGAGTTTCAGTACACCGCAACGATTGCCCTAATCTGCAAAATTACCTGCGCCAGGAGAAAGAGCGCCTGATTGAGGTAGAATGGGCTGATAACCGGGGTACCTATATAGTAGAATTGGAAGTTAAAGCTTTTGACCGGGCTCGGCTTACCACTGATGTAATGACCGTAATTGCGGACACCCGGATTCAGATAAATTCAGTGTTTTCCCGAGTAACCCGCAACAACCTGGCAGTAATGAATTTTAAACTGGAGATTAAAGATATTACCCAACTTCAGGCAGTTATCCAGCGTATTCAACAAATTCAGGATGTGCTGGAAGTGAGACGGACTGCGCCGGGTGAAATTAGGAGTGAATAGAAATGCGAGCAGTGGTGCAACGAACTAAAGGCAGCCGGGTGCTGGTAAACAATCAGGAAATTGCCCGGATTAATAAAGGTTTAATGGTTCTCCTGGGAATTAAAAAGGGCGATAGCACTTCGGATGCCGATTATTTAATGGATAAAATAATAAACCTACGGATTTTCCCGGACGAAAATGATAAAATGAATCTATCCTTGCTTAATATCGGTGGAGAAGTCTTACTAGTTAGTCAGTTTACATTGTATGGTGACGCCCGCAAAGGTAGGCGTCCCAGTTTCACTGAGGCAGAATTACCGGATGCAGCTCTGCCCTTGTTTGAATATTGTACTGCCCAGTTGCAACAAGCCGGGGTAAATGTACAAACAGGTGAATTTGGCGCCGATATGATAGTGGAAATAAGTAATGATGGGCCCTGCACCATCTTATTAGATAGTGTCAGGCAGTTTTAAGGAGGTTTATTGGGGATGATTTTAAGAGGTCTGGAAATTGGCAGCATAGGGGTAAACTGTTATATTGTCGGTTGCGAAGAAACCAAAGATGCAGCTGTAATTGATCCTGGTGGCAACCCCCGGGCTATAAAAAAACTACTAGATGAGGAAGGGCTTACGGCTATATATATAATTAATACCCATGGGCATATTGACCACATCGGAGGTAACCGGGAATTAAAGGAACTAACCGGAGCTAAAATTATAATTCACCAGAAAGATGCCAAAATGCTTACCAATGCGGTAGCTAATTTTTCCTTCTTAATGGGCAGCAAGGTCACCAGTCCGGAAGCTGACCAGTTTATTAAAGAAGGGGATACAATTAAAATAGGCAATACGGTGGAACTGGAAGTTATAGAAGTACCTGGGCATAGCCCCGGAAGCGTAGCTCTAAAAATCGATAATATTATTTTTGCCGGAGATGCTCTCTTCTATGGCTCCATTGGCCGTACCGATTTCCCGGGAGGATCATACAACGAGCTGATTACTAACATCAAGCAGAAACTACTCTGCTACGATGACGACACTGTAGTATATCCCGGCCACGGCCCGGCTACCAGTATTGGATTCGAGAGACAGAATAATCCGTTTTTATAGAACAAAAAAAGTTTAAATTGGAACGAAAATCTGCTTTACATGAGTTTGAATATGTGCTAACATAAATTTAATCTATTTATAAAAATGCCATGAAGAAGTAAAGTAGTTGCGTGGAATTATGCAGAGAGGGGATGTCACCGGCTGCAAGCATCCCTATAATAAAGCCCAGCGAAGTTCACTTCGGAGCACCCGGCTGAAACATATGCAAGTAGGTCGTGGCGGAACTCCCACCGTTAAAAGGGAGGGGATATCGGATAAACCTGTATCTTTTTTAAGCGGGCCTTTACAGGCAAATTGGGTGGTACCGCGGGTAAGCAAAAGCTTCTCGTCCCATAGGGATGTGAAGCTTTTTTATTTTTAAAAAGATGGTTTTTCCCCGTATCCTTAAAACAAGCGGCCGCAAGGCAAACTGGGTGGTACCGCGGGAAGTGTTTATTAACCTCTCGTCCCATAGGGGATGAGGGGTTTTTATTATTTAGGAGGTGTCCAACATGATTAAATTGGCCAGTAGGGAAGGCAGTGAGATGCTGGTTTCCCGCAATAATCAGGTCGAAGACAGCCAGGTAAAAGTTAAAGGTTGTATTATCGGCGGAAATCAATTGGCAGTTATAGCAGGTCCTTGTGCCATTGAAAGTGAGGAAATCTTAAAAGAAACCGCATTTAAGGTGAGAGGGTGTGGCGCTTCCTTTTTACGCGGAGGAGCATATAAACCACGTACCTCCCCCTATAGTTTCCAGGGTTTAGGCGAAGAAGGCCTAAAAATACTGGCCCGGGTAGGGGAAGAGATGAATATGCCAGTGATTACAGAAGTTATGGATAGTGA
>CAZOIC010000162.1:0-2997 GCA_964579945.1 uncultured Syntrophomonas sp.
TGATCAAATCCCCAGCCATCAATAAAATGAACGGAGCCAATAATATAATCGAAATTATAACTCTGACTAATTTGTCGTATATAGTCTTCCCGACCGGGAATATAATCTACCTCTAAACCCAGCCTTAATTTTATATCAGGGAATTCTTCTTGCAGGCGATTTAATACCGTAGTATCTATTTGGGAAATGAATTCATCGTGTTCAGCAAACCCCAGCTCGGAAATTTGCCGTTCCCGGGCCGTGATTAAGAACTTTTTCAACCATTCATAGGTATATTGATACTCACCATGGGCCAGTGCATGAACATGGTAGTCCTGTAACATGACTAAACCATCCTTATCTATTATCTGCTTTATGCTAAAATCCTAATTCTAAATTATTTTAGTTTATTTTAAAGCAAAGCTCAAACGGATTAAATATAAAAAGGGCAGACACATACGTCTGCCCCTACAATCCTCACTACTCACTTTCGGCAACTACTCAAGTTCAAAATTCAAAGTTATTAACAAGACAACTTCATTATTTCCGTTTATTTTCTTCCCTAAACGTAGCAGGATAACCCACCATCAACCAGAAATATGTTTCCGGTTAACCAGCTGGACTCATCCGAGGCAAAGAATAATATGGCTCCGTTCATGTCTTCCGGGTAACCTACCCGTTTCATGGGAAATAACCGGTTCAGCTTATCCATTTTCCCTGCTGCCTCCAGGCGGTTTATTTCGCCTTGCAACATGGGCGTAATTATATGGGAAGGGCAAAGGCAATTAACCCTGACTACTGGTCCCAGGTCTGCTGCCATAGCCCGGGTAAGGTTTACCACTCCACCTTTCATAGCACAATAAGCAGTAGACTGGTATGCCCCCAAAGTACCCAGTATGGAGGCTATATTAATAATACTGCCTCCGCCACTTTCCTGCATTAAGGGCACCATTACCTGTGATACCTCAAAAACGCTACGCAGGTCAATACGATACATCTGGTCAAAATCCTCCATAGTTGTCTCCAGGAATGGCTTGCGCATAGCTGACCCCGCATTATTAACCAGGATATCCAGGCCACCCCATTCACTTTTGACCAAATCACGTATTTTTTCAATATCAGCCCGGATGGTTACATCACCTGGACAGGCCAGGGCAGTTCCACCCTTTTGCTTTATTTCTGCTACCGTCTCTTCCAAAGGCTCTGAACGTCTTCCCGTAACCAGTACCCGACAGCCGTTTTCAGCCAGGGCAATGGCTGCCCCTTTTCCAATTCCAGTACCTCCACCAGTAACTACAGACACTTTTCCTTCTAGTCTCATCCCCTTAAACCCCCTTAATTATCTATATCTACCAACAATTCTGCACAGACCATGCATTACCCTTTTTAGACTGCGTTTTTATGCCGATAATTTCTAGAAATTCAGGTTATTAATAAATTTCTCCTGAAAACCGGGATGGTGGGCTAACTCTATACATTGAATCTTATCCTGTAGTATTCTGGCTTCCCGGCGTTTTTTATCAGAGAGCAGGGTCAGCGTGGCTCCCTGGGCGGCGGCATTACCGATGTTAACCACCTTTGCAGGGTCAACTGACGGAATCATTTTAATCAACATAGCGTTCTTGGGGTCTATATAACTGCCGAAAGCACCGGCCATAAAGATGTTTTCGAGGTCTTTCAGGCTTATTTTCGCTTCCTCCATTACAATATCTATAGCCGTTTGCACGGCTGCTTTGGCCAGTTGCAATTGCCTGATATCCTCCTGGTTCAATACTATCGGTGCACCTGCGGCGCTATCCAGTAATACAATTTCCATGCCCCGTTCACTACCTCTGGTAACCCATTGCTCAGTTGCTTTACTGGTAATAATACCTTTACCATCTATGTATCCTGCTTTTAACATGCAGGCTATCAGGTCGATAATAGCTGAGCCGCAAATACCATTGGCTACTTGAGAACCGGGAATATGAAATTGCAAATCATCATCACTGTCCAAATCCACCCGGTCTATTATGCCTGTACCTGCCCGCGCTCCACAACTAATTCCCCCACCCTCAAAGGCCGGACCGGCAGCAGCTGAAGCGGCAAAGAATTGGCCTTTTTTACAGAGCACTACCTCGCCATTAGTACCAATGTCTATAAAAAGGTAGATACCAGCTTTTTGCGACTGCAGGGTAAGCAGCCCTCCTATGGTATCAGCACCAATAAAACCACCAGCCTGGGGAAGAATGTATACCATAGCATTACCGGCAGTAAAACCAAGCTCGCGGGCGCTGAAGTTTAGCTCATCCACTACTACTCCACTATAGGGCGCAGCAGCAAAGCCCAACGGGGTTATGCCCAGCAGCAGATGCAACATAACCGGGTTTCCGACAACGGCAAAATCATATATGTCATCAGGGCTTATGTCTGCATCCCTTAGCAATTCTTCAATAGCTGCGTTTATATTATTTATTAAAACCTGGTGCAAACGGGTTAGCCCATCAGGATTATCCAGGCAATAACTAACCCGAGATAGAACATCTGCACCGTATACCCGCTGCATATTAGTTTTAGCAGTCATACCCTTAACTTTACCATCCTGCAAATTTACCAGGGCCGCAAAAAGACTGGTACTGCCCAGATCCAGGGCTATTCCATAAGCACTTTTTTCTTCCCGGCTTATAGCTCTTACCAACCCGGCATCAAAAATTAGACCATAAAGCTCCAGAGCAGGACGACCAACCCGATCCAGGCTGGATAATTCGTTCCAGTTACTACTACCCAGCTGCAGCATTAACCCGGGTAAAGCTCGTTTAATACGACGTTGTAAAGGTACCGGATCTTCTTTATCTAACCCGGGTATAAATATTTGGCGGTGTTGAACCCGCGGCGGTAAATGGTTTATTTCTTTAAAAAGTTTAACCTTTACATCAGAACCAAAGTCACCATAATGCAGGTAAACATCTACCGCTTCATTGACGTAACAATAGCAGGCTAACCTTTCCCCGGTTTTAATTTCTTCCGCCAGCAGATATT
>CAZOIC010000163.1:0-2959 GCA_964579945.1 uncultured Syntrophomonas sp.
TTTCAGGTTTGCGGGCTATAAAGGCAGGGGATGGGATAGTTATTCCCGCCAGCATTTTTGGCAAACTAAAAACTGCAACCCAGGTTATAGCGGTGCTGCTGGTAATTTTGGAAAACACCTACCGCTCCATTACCACCTTGCCGATAGGTCAGTGGGCCATGTATATTGCAGTAATTATAACCATAATATCAGGTGTGGAATATTTCTATCGCTTCCGTAAAGAGTTGGGGTAACATAACGGAAGTCGGATGTCAGATGTAGGAGGTCGGACAACGGAAGTCGGATGTCAGATATTAGATATCAAAAGGCGGAGCTTCGATTTTCGACCTCCGCCTTTTAATCTCAATTATGTTCCGACTTCCGCCCTCCGACTTCTGACTTCCGTCATGTTAGGCTGTCATAGGATGGCTATACTTATCAGATCTTTCCATGGTTACAACATTATACATAGTCTTGCGTAGTAACTCATTAAATTCTTCCACGGTGTAACGGTAATCAATGTCACCAATACCATAGAGGTCATCCAGGGAATCCAGGTAAGCTCCGCTCCAGTTGTATTCTTCCGGAGCTGTTGCCTGAACATAAGCCTTCCGCCACTCCTCATTGGTTTCTTCCATAGTCAGAGGTTCCACACTAAAATCTAGACCCATTTGCTCCATATAATGCTTGTGCCAATCAGAATAAATTTTGCTGCGAGTAGTCATTTATGTTCACCTCTTTTCTTATTGTGATTGTTACTACATTCACTAACCTTAGTTATATTATAGCACGCTTGATTTACAAATAAAGCCCTAAATAGACATAAGTCATTAAACGTTCTTAAATTACCATAATTTTGTCTCAATCTGCATTATACTCCTATGCTATAATGACCGCAGGAGGGTTGTAGGAATATGATGAAAAACAGTGAATTTAAAATAATTACGGCTGTAATATCACTTATTGTAACTTTGGCAATATTACTGGGCGGCTACAACCTGTATAACAAATATTTGGTAGAAAATCCACTATCTGTACAGCTGACTACGTTGCCTACCGTTAAAAGAGCAAAGGTCACTAATGTTGATAAAGAATATTTGATTAAACTGCAGCTGGAACAGGTAGATAACATACAGGATAGCTACACCCAAATCGAGTCTACAATTAAATCAAAAATCAAAAATGATAAATATAAGATAGAAATTCAGGATACAGGTAGTAAGGAACTGAGTCATTTTTATAATGAATTACAACCGGTGCTTTACCAGGGCTTATCCGGGCAGCAATATTTATGGTTGGATGAGGAGATTAAGGAGCGCAGCAATGGTAAGGGTATTGAATCCCAACTTTATGTGGATGAAAAACGGGTTTATCTCCAACTAGAAGATGCTGACTCTTACCTGTATAAAACCTTTGATATTGCACAAACACAGACCAGTGGGGGTGGAGATAGTTGAAAGAGATTCTGCTAGGAATAGGCCTGGCAATTATAATTTTTATGTCAGTTATCGGCCTTAATGTTATACCGGTGATATTAATTGTGGTGCTGGTCGCCTTCTTTTATCTGTTTATGCTCAATCAGGGTTCCATAAAATTTGAAGAAATAGGATCAGGTAGTAGAAGGGGACCGCAGATAGATTTTACCGATATCGGAGGTCAGGATAGCGCAGTAAATGAGCTGAAGGAAGCACTGGAGTTCGTAGTCAAACCCGAAGCTATTTACCATATGGGTATCCGACCCCTTAGGGGGGTACTTTTAGTCGGTCCACCTGGCACCGGCAAGACCCTTATGGCCAAGGCTGCTGCCAGTTATACCGGTTCTGCTTTTATGGCCGCTTCGGGCAGCGAATTTATTGAAGTTTATGCCGGAGTAGGTGCCAAACGGATAAGAAAACTGTTCAATGACGCCAGAAAAAAGGCTCATAAGGAAAAGAAACGCAGCGCTATTGTTTTTATTGATGAGCTGGATATTCTTGGTGGCAAAAGGGGTTCCCACAGCAGTCACCTGGAATATGATCAGACCTTGAATCAGTTGCTGGTAGAAATGGATGGTATCAGCAGTAACCAGGAGCCTTATGTTCTTCTCATAGGTGCAACCAATCGCGCTGATATGCTGGACCCGGCATTATTACGGCCTGGCCGTTTCGACCGCCAGGTACAGGTAGGTCTGCCTGATAAGGGTGGTCGCAAAACCATTCTCGACATTCATACCCGTAATAAACCGGTCTGTAATACTGAGGTTTTGGATGAGATTGCCCGGGCTACTTTTGGGTTTTCCGGTGCTCACCTGGAAAGCCTGGCCAACGAGGCAGCTATACTGGCATTACGGGAAGGCTCCAGTGAAATAGAAAACCAGCATTTTAGGGAAGCCATTGATAAGGTAATTATGGGGGAAAAACTCGACCGTCGGCCTACGCCGGTTGAAATGGAGCGCATCAGCATCCATGAAAGTGGTCATGCTCTGGTAAGTGAGATGCTGGAACCGGGGTCAGTTTCATCTTTGACTATTGTGCCACGAGGCAAGGCCCTGGGATTTATGCGCAAGACTCTTCAGGATGACCAGTACCTGTATACCAGGGATGAACTGGATAAACAGATTATGGTTATGCTGGCCGGAGCTTTGGCGGAAGAAATTAAGTATGGTAACCGCAGTACCGGGGCCCGGAATGATTTCAGCCAGGCCTGGAAGTTATCCCGGGAGATAGTAGAAGCCGGTTTATCTTCATTGGGTATTATCAGCGGAGATGACATACCGGGAGAAGCTCTATACCGGGAATGCCATAAGATTATTGGTGACCTGGAAAAGATTACTCTGAATATGTTGAAGAAAATGGAACGTAGCCTTTATTCCCTGGCCAAATACCTGGTCGAAGAAGAAAGCATTGACCGCGAACATTTTTTGTGCCGGATAGGCGATATTGAAACGGAAGTCGGATAACGGATGTCAGAGGGTGACAAGGGGACGGGGTTGTTGACACAC
>CAZOIC010000164.1:0-2951 GCA_964579945.1 uncultured Syntrophomonas sp.
TTTCCCTTGATTAGATAGGCATTGTAGCTGGTTCCGTAATCCGTCGTCATAACCAAATCAAAAATTCTAAGCTCCGGATCACGTACCCCAACCCAATAAACATCGTCTTTCATCTTAATCGCCTGCATACTATTCCCCCTTTCCTTTGTATTAAGACCATCATATTGGAGACCTTGTGAAAAAGCAAGCAAATTAACGTATTGTTTCACGTGAAACAATGTAATATTAATCCAAAAATAGTAGCGTAGTACTTGGTTCTTGTGTCTGGCGCTAAAGCCATTTAATATAAAGGTAGAGGGGGGATAGAAATGTCAGTGGTGCAAATTAAGGATAATATTTTCTGGGTGGGGGTAATGGACCCCGAACTTGAAGTCTTTGACATCATTATGAAAACTGAATATGGCACCAGTTATAATTCCTATCTAGTCCGGGGAGAGGAAAAAATTGCCCTTATTGATAGTGTTAAGGAGGAATTTTTTGAGGAATACCTGGCCAGGCTTGAGCAAGTAGTTGACCTGGAACAAATTGATTATTTGGTAGTCAACCATACTGAACCTGACCATGCAGGTTCTATTGAAAAATTGCTTGATTTGATACCGGGATTAACCATAGTAGGTCATCCAAATGCAGTGGAATTTCTGCGCGAGATCTGTAACCGGGATTTTCCTTATCAAATAATAAGTAACCGCAGCGAGATTGCCCTTGGTGGTAAAACCCTCCATTTTATTAATGCCCTCTTGCTGCATTGGCCGGATACTATGTATACCTATGTCAAAGAGGACAAAATACTGTTTTCCTGTGATTCTTTTGGCAGTCATTATCCTGATGAACGTTTATTCAATGATCTTATTGATAAAGATTTAACCGAAGAACTAAGGGATTATTTCCACCATATACTGGGACCCTTTAAAATTCCTATGCAGAGGGCATTGGATCGGCTAGAAACATATGATATCGATATTATTTGTCCCGGTCATGGCCCGGTATTGCGAGAAAATCTGGACTACTATATAAAACTCTACCGGGAATGGAGTAAGGAAACCACAGTCACAGATACCCAACCCACCGTAATACTGGCCTGGATTAGTGCCCATGGCTATACCGAGAAGCTGGCCACCAGTATTGAAGGGGGCCTGAATACAGATGGCGCTTTAAATGTAAAAGTCTATGATATGTTAACCGCTGATCCGGCGGAATTAGCCCGGGAAATTGAAAATGCTTCTGGCGTGCTCATTGGTTCACCGACTATTAATAAAGATGCTCCACCCCAGGTCTGGGATTTGCTTACCCGCCTATCCCCGCTGGTACATGGTGGTAAAGTAGCGACAGCCTTTGGGGCTTATGGTTGGAGTGGTGAAGCCGTGCCCATTATAGAGTCCCGGCTGAGGATGCTGCGGATGAAAATAATTCCCGGTCTGCGGGTGCGTATGAAACCGACAGTATCTGATTTGGAACAGGCTAATGATTTTGGCAAACGTTTTGCTCGGGCGGTGCTGGGAGAAGATGGTTTGCTGGAGGGAGATCTAAAATTTCAAGCAGAAGTTAATCCAAATAACCCCCATGATTTTAAGGCCGAAAATTATAAGAAGATTTACCAAAATTCCGATATCATGGTTTACTGGAACCCTGAACAATGTACCCATGACACCAATTGTTTTTCCACCCTGCCTGCAGTGTTTAATCCAGGGGCACGTCCCTGGGTAAATATTGATGGCGATGACCCTCATGCGATTATTAAAACGGTTGACGGTTGTCCATCAGGAGCATTAAGGTATTCACTTCCGGAGGGTTCGAAGGTGAACCCGGATCTGGCCCTGGGATTAGGCTGGATCCACTTTTATGATAAAGAGTAAGGGACTACCCGGCACCTGGCTCCAACTGCCAGGTGCCCACTTATGAATTTCTATCCTTTTTTCAGGTTCTCATCTTTAACTATGCCGGTTATGAATTTGCGGTAGGGGTCATAGCTGAATTCAGTAAAATAGGCTCTTCGTGGTGCCTGGACATCTTTTAGTCCCCATACCAGGTAATTGACGGCGTCCTGCACCGCTTTACCGCAATTACTGCAGTAGATACAGTCAGCTTTGGTGGCTCCCAGCATTTTTAACTGCTCATCACAACAGCGAATATTATTAATTCCATTAAAGCTTTCATCATAGAGAAACCCCTGTTCATCCAGGGCCTCCTTGAATGAAACCAGGCGATTGTTGGGGAAATTATCCTGCAGCTCATAACGGGTATCAGGAATATCGCTTTCCTCCACCAGTACCCAGTCCTCTCTCTTTTCCACATAAAGCCAGTAGAGGCGAGCATATATTGGTTCCCGGGTAACCCAGGAAAACCATTCTTCTCCATCGTGGGAAGCCAGGCCTCCCCGGAGATAAAACTCAAAACCCGCCTCTGCTTCTGGTAAATTTCTTAATAGGGTAAGCTTATAAATCATCCCACACTCTCCTTTTTTCCCTGGTACTACTGCTGATAGTCGGGGTGTCCTTCTGGTATGATGGCCCATGAGCTCCCGTCCTTGGTCCGGCAAATCACTTTATAAATGCCCGCATTTAATATAATCCTTTTACATAAAAAACAGGGCTCGGCATCAATTAACTCCCCACTCTTAACATCAAAACCGGATAGATAGAGGGTAGCGCCAAGGGTTTTATCCCTTCCAGCATTAATTATGGCATTCATTTCGGCATGCACACTCCGGCACAGTTCATATCTTTCCCCACTGGGTATTCCCCGACGATCCCGTTCACAGATTTCCAGATCACAGCAATTAGGCAAACCTCGAGGAGCTCCGGAGTACCCGGTGGAAACTATGGCATCATCCTTAACAATTACTGCACCAAAATTACGCCGCAGGCAGGTACCGCGTGCTGCTACATCCAGAGCAATATTCAGGTAATAGTCGGTTTTACTTGGCCTGGGTTTCAATAATATCACTCCTAGTT
>CAZOIC010000165.1:0-2925 GCA_964579945.1 uncultured Syntrophomonas sp.
TAACCTGGCCATATGGTATACCGGAGTAAGCCTCCCAAAACTACTCCGACCCAGTTTAGGCTTATCCTCCTGGCTGGCTACAATACCAGTTATATAATAATGACCTACCGGTTGCAGTCTCTGGGATAAGGCTTTGCCCGGCTGTAATGCCCCTTGAAATAGCTTAACCATACCTAAATCATCTGACGGACCTAAAGAGGCATCAATAGCTATGTGCATACTGTCCGGATGCTGCTCTTTAATTAACTCCATGCGCTCATGCAAGTTTTTGGCGTTGAGCGGCTCATCCAGGGTTCCATATACCGTTACTAAAGGAGCTTTTTCGGTAATCATGGTACCGGTAAGAGGTCCCAGGCAGTCAAGCACATGACGATGGGAACCGACCGCCAGAAAAACCGGCTCGGTTTCTATGGAATTAAGGAGATTAGCCAGGTTACCAGCCATCTCCTCTCTTAATCCCATATCTGAGTAATGTCCTTTAAGTAGTAACATTTGCTGTTTCTAAGCCCCCAGGATTTTTTTCAGACCCTCAATAAAGCGAACGTTTTCTTTTTCACTGCCTACAGTTACCCGAATGTAGGTGGGATAGCCAAAAATATCTCCAGAACGAATAATTACACCTTGTTTAAGCAATCCCTGAAACACTTCCTGACAATCTTTACCGGTGTCTACGAAAATAAAATTAGCATCGGTTTTAAGGTATTTTAGCTGCAGCTTTTCAAATTCTTCATATAGATATTTTTTACCTGCCTGATTTACTTTTCGGCTCTGCTCCAGATGTTCTTTATCATCCAGGGCAGCAGTGGCAGCTACCTGAGCTGGGGTATTGACATTAAAAGGCTCGGTAACCCTTTCCACTGCGGCAGCTATATCAGGAGTAGTTACCCCATAGCCTACCCGCAAGGCAGCTAAACCGTAAATCTTGGAGAAGGTACGTAAAACCACGGCATTGCGGCCATCTTTGACATACTTGATGCCACTGGCATAATTTGGGCTTTCCACATACTCATAATAAGCTTCATCAAATATGATTAAAACATCCTGCGGAATCCGGGCCATGAAGGAGTCTATCTCTTCGGCGGTAACGATGGTTCCGGTAGGATTGTTAGGGTTACAGATATACAGCATTTTGGTCCGGTGGTTGATTGCTGCTAGCATAGCATTAAGGTCATGTTTAAAATCTATGAGCGGGACTTTAATAGAGGTTGCGCCCATAATAGTTGCGGTAAATTCATATTCCGCAAAGGAAGGCTGGGCAAATATTATTTCATCCCCGGGGTTAAGGAAGGTTTCTGCCAGTAATTTTAATAGTTCATCGGAACCATTACCTATCAATAATCCCTGGGGATCACAATCCAGCATTTCCGATAGCTTCTGTTTAAGCCTGAAACAATTGGCATCAGGATAAATATGCAGTTTATCCACTACCTCGCTAAAGGCTTTTTGCCCCAGCGGTGAAGGCCCCAGCGGATTCTCGTTGGATGCCAGTTTGATGATGTCATCAATACCCAGTTCGCGCTGTACTTCTTCAATGGGTTTGCCCGGCACATATGGTTTGAGATTAAATATCTCTGGCCGGGCCTTTTTTTCAATAAACTCCGACATTTCCTTTTCTACCTCCCAAAATTATTTCGTCAATAAGTCCGGGGACAGGCACCGGACTTATTGGCACCGGACATATTATATGCGGGGACAGGCACCAGACTTATGCCGTCTATTTCCCTATCATGTCTTGTATAAACCCAGGTAGGGCGAAGGCGGCCTGGTGGACTTTATCATTATAATATTTTAAATCAAAGCCGGGCCTAATGTCACCTTTTACTTCCCGGGGGTCGTGGACTTTACTGCCGATAGTAAAAGACCAGGGTCCGGAAACATAGGTGGGTATGTAGGCCAGATATACGAATGTCCTGGGAAAGACCGCACTTATATTCCGGTGTACGGCGCAAAAGACTTCCTGGTAAAAAATTGGTGATTCCGACTGTACTACCATCATGCCATCGTCATTAAGGCAATTATATATATTGCTATAGAATTCCTGGGTAAATAACAGCTGGGCAGGTCCGATAGGGTCGGAGGAATCAACTATCACCAGGTCATATTTCCCGGCGTTCTTAATAAACTCGATTCCATCCTGAAAATACAGATTAACCCTGGCATCATTAAAGGCTGAAGATATCGAGGGCAAATACTTCTTGCTGGCGGCAACTACCCGCTCATCTATTTCCACCATATCTATCTTTTGCAGCTGCGGGTGTTTGCACAACTCCCGCAAGGTACCCCCGTCCCCTCCACCGATAATTAGCACTTTAGAAGGGGCAGGATGTGAAGACATAGGTACATGGACTATCATTTCATGGTAAACAAACTCATCTTTTTCGCTTACCTGTAGAGCCCCATCGAGAATTAGAGCCTTACCCCACTCCAGGGTATCTACCACTGCCAGTTCCTGATAAGGGGTCTTTTCCGTATGCAATATTTCTCTTATCTTCCATTTTACCTGATATCCGTCCGTATTCTTTTCCTTAAACCAGAAATCCATAGAAACCTCCTTAAGCTTGACCGGGCAGACACGTGGGTCTGCCCCTACACCTATCCATGACCGCTATTCCCCTGACATCTAACGTCTGACGTCATTTATCTCCTACTCTCCAATAGTTCTGTTACCATTTGCAAACATTGTTCCATTGATTCTTTATCAGTAAAATCAGCTGCCAGAAAGGTAGCTTTAATTATTTCATCAATTTCACTACCCTCATTGGTGTTCACCCAATTTCGCAAGGTTTGAATTAGCTGCGGTTGATCTTTTTTTACTACCACAACATCTAATAAATTTAATAAAAAATTCATTTCGTCTATACTAAATTTATCCCTTACTCCCATATCCGCAATCATGCTGGCACTTTCAGCATAGAGTTTCTTCTT
>CAZOIC010000166.1:0-2861 GCA_964579945.1 uncultured Syntrophomonas sp.
ATTAAACCCTCCGACATAGGCTTCATCGCCATCTATAATAAGGATCTTGCGATGGTTGCGGTAGTTTACGCGCACGTTTATATAGGGTAAAAAAGGCGGGAAGAAGGCAGCACTGCGGCCGCCGGCCTCATGTAGTTTTCTAAAAAAGCGTGGGGACAACCGTATAGAGCCCATGCCATCATAGAGAAGTTTAACCTCTACCCCCTGCCGGGCCTTCTCTGCGAGAATGTTCATTATATGTTGGCCCAGGGAATCATTACGTATAATAAAATACTCCATATGAATATAATGTTGGGCCTTTTTTAAACTGGATAGTATGCGGTTAAATAGTTCCTCTCCCTCATGAAAGACTTCCACCTTATTATCCTGAGTTAATAAGGAATAATTGCTAACCATTTGCAGATAAACCAGGTCCAGATATTCCCGGGTGCGGGGGTCATTAAAATGAAGGGTGTTTTTTTGCAAACTGACATCCTGCCCCGCCAGTAAACTTAAAAGTTCGTGTTCTTCCTCTTCTTTTAAGTAGAATAGTTTTTTGCGCTGCAAGTTCTGGCCCAGAAATATATACATAAGAAAGCCCAACAAAGGTACAAACACCAGTAATAATATCCAGGCTACAGTGGCAACCGGATTACGGCGCTCAAATACTACCACTATGGCTACCAGGAATATGTTAATGATAAATATTATATCCGCCAGTTTCCAGGCGAAGCCTGTAAGTTCCATCCTAACCCTCCGAAAAGCCTGAAAAATGAATCTTTGTCTATAACTGTACTATATTATGAAAAATTCTAGAAGGTCTGGCCGAAATCCTTTCCAACTGAAGTTGTATGGTTAGGTATCTATTCTCATATTTGCAGGTAAGG
Organism: uncultured Syntrophomonas sp.; assembly: GCA_964579945.1. Lineage (GTDB taxonomy): Bacteria > Bacillota > Syntrophomonadia > Syntrophomonadales > Syntrophomonadaceae > UBA4844. The sequence continues at coordinate 867 of CAZOIC010000166.1, forward strand.
CGGTAATACTAGTTTTATATGGTTAAAGGAGGTCTTTCTGGTGGTGGCAGGGGGTTTAGACTGTGCAGGTACTATCTCGAGGTATAAGGAGAGGGCTTAATCTTACCTGGGAACTGGGGATTAAAGTAGTACTGCCCGCCTATATTGTGGTTAGTATCTTAAACTACACCCCGGTGATTAAGTGGCTTTCCAGCCTGTTAGAGCCTATGATGCACCTGATTGGGCTACCGGGTCAAGCTGCCTTACCTTTAATTCTGGGAGCCCTGGTTAGTTTTTATGCCGCTATCGGGGCTCTGGTCCCCCTGGGTTTTGACACCAAGGAATTAACCATAATAGCAGCATTTATCCTCTGCGCCCATGATATTCCGATAGAATCGGTTATAAGCAAGAAAAGCGGCTCGCGGGTAAGTTCCCTAATTATAATCCGGTTACTGGCCGCCGTAAGCCTGGCTATGCTTATAAATTATATCCTATAGGAGGCCTTCATATTGCCCTTTATAACCGCGGCCACCACTATCCTAAAAGATGGCTTTTTACTAGTCGGGCAACTGGCTCTTATAATCACCGCCATTATGATTATGGTGGAGTTTTTTCAGGAATATAATATACTGGATAAATTAACTGCGCTTATGTTACCCTTTACCCGCCTTTTAGGCATGTCAGCCGAAGCCAACTTGCCACTAATGGCCGGCCTTTTACTGGGTATAGGCTACGGAGGAGCTATAATCCTTGATAGCACTCGCCAGGGTAAACTTAGCAGGCAGGATATTTATTTAGTAAATCTGTTTCTGGTACTCTGTCATTCAATAATTGAGGATACCCTCATCTGGGTTGCCCTGGGGGCTATGGTCATTCCCATACAAATCGGGCGTTTCTTCCTGGCCCTGGGGATATGTTATTTTGTTTCAAGGTTCTTAAGCCGTTTCTGAAAAAAGATTACATAGGATAGCTCAAATCCTGAAAGGGAATAGTACCTTCGTTCCCTTCATTTCTAAAACTGCAAAACATGGGGGGCCCTTCAGACGAGGCTTTCGCTTTCCTATACAGCCAGTGTCATACCCTGATGACATAGCTTTAGCTCAATGTCTCCATATCCCGGTGATTCACCATCTAATTCTAAGAGTAATTTCTCCTCAGATTGAATGCTTACCGTTTCTCCCTGAAAATATTGTACCTGCGGATGGGTTAAATGTTCACCTTTATAGGCTTTAGGAAGGTTTTTTAAGAATTCCAATTTGCTTAAATCTTCGATAATTACAATATCCAACAAGCCATCATCGATTTTGGCATGAGGAGCTATCATTACTCCCCCACCAAAAAACTTACCATTAGCAACTGCCGTCACGGCCGACTTTCCTCGGTATACTTCCGTTCCATCTACCTTTACCGTAAGATATTGATTTTTATATGTTGCCAGACTACGAAGTGTAGCGGATAAAAAAGATAAAAATCCTCCCAGCGCTTTTGATTTTTGATTAATATAATAACAAGTTGCGCTGCCTATTCCGGTATCAAAGATGTTCAGATAATATCTCTCTGTCGGCTTGCCATCCCACCCGGTAAATCGAGCACGAACGATATCACAGGCATCGTTATGATCTTGTTCCAGCAATTTACATATGTAATTAATATCATTTTTGTTATTTAGATATCTGGAAAAATCCCCGCCCGTGCCCATAGGTAATACTGAAAGAGCAGCACTCTTGCTTATTTTCTCTCCATCCAGGTAAAAACCATTTATAACTTCGTTAAAGGTGCCATCCCCACCGGCAGCTATCACCCGTTCAAAACCCTTTTCCAAAGCATTGCGGGTAATATCTATAGCATGCATGGGTCGTTGAGTGTAGGCTACATCAAAGGCATAACCTTTTTCCTGAAGATCTTTCTCCAGTCGTCTCCAGCTTCTTGAGGTCCGTCCATTGGCAGAGACCGGATTTACAATAAAAATTGTTTTTTCTTTATTCCTGGCCATCTAATCCCCACATTTTCCACAAA
>CAZOIC010000167.1:0-2849 GCA_964579945.1 uncultured Syntrophomonas sp.
TTCGGTGTGTCATTTCAACGAAATGACACACCGAAAACGTCCCCCTGTGTCCCCCTCGTCGCCTAAAGCAGGAAAAACACCTTGGGGCAGCGAAACAATCTTTAGTATGTATGCATGGAGGAAAATATATGTACCTGGGAAAAGTAATGATAGTGTTTGGTACCAGACCGGAGGCGATTAAGATGGCTCCGGTAATCAAAGAATTAAAGAAAGTAAAAGATATTAACACCATGGTATGCGTTACGGCCCAACACCGGGAAATGCTGGATCAAGTTTTAAATCTTTTTAAAATAAAGCCGGATTATGATATGGACTTGATGAAAGCCGAGCAGGACCTCTTTAGTATAACTAGCGGAGTTTTAACGCAAATGAAAACTATTCTGGAGAAAGAGCAACCTGAACTGGTCCTGGTGCATGGTGATACTACTACCACCTTTGCTGCAGCCCTGGCTGCTTTTTATATGCGTATACCAGTAGGGCATGTGGAAGCCGGGCTGCGCACCCGTAATAAATATTCACCTTTTCCGGAAGAGCTTAATCGTAGCTTGACCGGAAGACTGGCAGAACTACATTTTGCCCCTACTGATACTTCACGAGACAATTTAATTGCTGAATCTACTGCCCAGTTTAAAATCTGGGTTACTGGTAATACAGTTATAGATGCACTGCTGGAAACGGTAAAACCGGGTTATAAATTTGGCCCGGAATTAGAGGAGATCGATTTAAACCAGAGGATTTTACTTGTTACTACTCATCGCCGGGAAAACTGGGGTGAACCCATGCGCCATATATATCAGGCCTTAATTGATCTGGTAGAAGAATTTCCCGATGTAGCGGTGATATTTCCGGTACACAAAAATCCGGTGGTTCGGGATGTAGCTGAAGAGATGCTGGGTAAACGGGAACGTTTTCATTTAATAGAGCCACTGGATTATGAGCCCTTTGCCAATTTAATGAATCATTCCTATATGGTGTTAACTGATTCTGGAGGCTTGCAAGAAGAGGCTCCATCGCTAGGTAAGCCGGTACTAGTATTAAGGGATACTACAGAGCGACCAGAAGCGGTAACTGCAGGTACGGTAAAGCTCGTAGGTACTAACCGGCAGCGGATATATGATGCGGCTCATATACTACTCAGCAATCCGGAAGAGTATAATAAGATGGCCCGAGCTATTAATCCTTACGGGGATGGCAAAGCTGCTCGACGGATAGCCAAGGTGGTGACCGATTTTCTCTACGTGCGCATAGGAGCGCAATTGAATTAATTCGTGTTATTCGTGTTGGGGGGACGGTCCTTTGAACACGAAAAGACCGTGTTAAAAGGACCGTCCCCCAACACACAGGGACAGACTTGCCAGTCGACCCACTGAACTCTGAACCGTGTTAAAAGCATCGCGTGTGCCCTTAGGGTAACCCGTTAACATATGGACCGTGTTAAAAGGATCGTCCCTTTAACACGGTTTTGACAAGCATTGTCTGGATAAATTATATTATGGTTGAGATGGGAAAAAAGCGCTTGACTGGATTAACAACTCTTTAAGGAGGATATTGATGGCGCCGATTAAGTTTGGAACCGATGGTTGGCGGGCTATTATCGCCCGAGATTTTACTTTTGCAAACTGCCGGGTGGTTACCCAGGGACTGGCCAGTTATATAAACTACAATAATTTAACGAAAAAAGGTATTGTTATAGGTTATGACAACCGTTTTATGTCTGAGGATTTTGCCCGGGAATGCGCCCAGGTGCTGGCGGGCAATGGTATCAAGGTCTTTTTGCTGAAAAAGGTTAGCCCCACCCCGGTTACGGCCTTTGCGGTAAGGGAAAAGGAAGCTGGTGGAGCGATTATGATTACTGCCAGCCATAATCCCCATTATTATTCGGGGATCAAGTTTATACCGGAATATGCCGGTCCGGCTCTTCCTGATGTGACTGATGCCATAGAAAATGAGATTAACCGGGTTATTAACGAGGGGAAAGTTTATGAGCTTAAGCTATCTGAGGCGGCTCAATTAGGTCTTTTTGAGGAATGGGAAATAGACCGCGAGTATAGCAATCATTTGTTGGAGGTTGTACGGGGCGAGTTTATAAACGCAAAACCTTTAAAAGTGGTTATAAACCCTATGTTTGGCGCCGGGATTGGTTATCTTGATCAGTTACTGGGTGATTTGGGCTGTGAGATAAGGACTATTAATAACTATCGGGATGCCCTATTTGGAGGTGCTTTGCCCGAGCCTACCGAAAACAACCTGTCGGATCTTAGAAGGGCGGTACTGGCCTATGAAGCCGATCTAGGTCTGGCCCTGGACGGAGATGCCGATCGTTTTGGAATTATAGATAGAAATGGAGAATTCGTAAGTGCCAACCGTTTTATGAGTATTTTGCTGGATCATCTGCTAAGAACCCGCATTTTTCGAGGACCAGTATGCCGAAGTCTGGCTACTACCCATATGCTGGACCGGATCGCCCGCAAAAACGGCTTAAGTGTCATTGAAACCCCGGTAGGTTTTAAGTATATCGGCCAGGCCCTGCGGGATAAGGCCTGTATGCTGGGTGGGGAGGAAAGCGGGGGACTCAGTATTTTCGGTCATATTCCGGAAAAGGATGGGATTCTGGCCTGTCTGTTGGCGGCGGAAATGGTAGCTTATTCCGGGGAAAGTCTGGAAAGATTAAGTGATAAACTGGTAAAGGAATACGGGCAGGTAATCAGTCGCCGGGCGGATATCGAAGTAAGCGGAGCGGACAAGGAATTAATACTGGATAAAATAGCCCATTACAGCCCCAAAGCGGTAGCCGGCCTGAAGGTGGAAACACTCAGCCGGGTAGAGGGCAGCAAGATGGTGCTGGAAGA
>CAZOIC010000168.1:0-2802 GCA_964579945.1 uncultured Syntrophomonas sp.
AACCAATATTGGCCGGGTAGTATTTGAAACCCGGAAGGAGCAAAACCCCTGCTCCCTATGCTCCAACCTGCGCCGGGGGGCTATGAACCGGGTGGCCAAACGGTATAACTGCAACAAAGTAGCCCTGGGTCACCACCTGGATGATGCCGTAAACACCCTTTTCATGTCGATGTTATATGAAAGCCGCTTTAATGTATTTAAGCCTTCTACCTATTTAAGCCGGGTGGATATTACTATGATCAGACCCCTTATTTATGTGGAAGAACGGGACATTCGCCTATTCGTGAAGTCGATGGAACTGAAAACGGTCAAAAATCGGTGCCCGGCCGACGGATTAACTAAAAGGCATGAAGTGGCGGAAATCCTTGACCAAATAGAAACGATGCATCCAGGAGCACGGCGGCGCATTTTAGCCAGCCTCGAAAATGTAGGGCCAGACTGCTTCTGGCATCCAGGCGTCAAAGATAACGAGGCAGTACTCATTGAACCCCGAAGAGACTTAGAGTAGACCAGATTTCATCCAGTTCTTGCCGACAATCGAAAAGCATTGCCACCACTTCCTCATCCAACCCGCCGGAAGCTATCTCCTCCTTCCATTATACCTGCGTTGGAAAACGCTCCCCTTTCCGCTCACCCAAAATATTTTTAATACGAACGTATGTTTTTTAGGTAGAAATTATGGTATAATCTGGTCAAAGATAAGGTTTCTAAGCGACAGGAGAAATTAGGCTAAGAATATATTATGGAGGTTAACTAATGAACACTAAAATAAGCGCAAGGCAACAGGCAATACTGGACTGTATAAAAGATAAGATAAGGACTGACGGCTATCCTCCGTCAGTAAGGGAGATAGGTGAAATAGTGGGGCTAAAATCCAGTTCCACAGTTCATGCTCACCTGCTGCAACTGGAGGAAAAAGGCCTGCTAAGGCGTGACCCTACTAAACCGCGAGCAATTATTCCTTTGGATATGATTAATGACTCTCAGATTATCAGTGAAACCCTGGCACTTCCTGTAGTTGGCGATATAGCTGCTGGTACTCCTATACTGGCTGAACAAAATATTGAAAATTACCTGCCGGTACCAGTTGATTTTGTTGGTACCGGTAACCACTATATTCTCAGGGTTAAAGGCGACAGTATGATTGAAGCCGGCATAATGGATGGTGACTTCCTGATTGTCAGGCAGCAGGCTGATGCTATCAATGGTGAGATAGTGGTAGCCATAATAGATGATGAAGCTACGGTAAAAAGATTCTATCGTAGAGATGGGTACGTTGAATTAAGACCTGAAAACAGTGCCATGCAGCCTATTATAACTGATAGCGTACAAATAGCCGGAAAGGTTTCCGGATTGTTGCGCCGCATGTAACAATAGGCTACGCCTGGCAGGGCTTTTTAGTTTAAAATTTCTCCAGGTACTGCTCTATTTCCCAGTCATATACCCGGGAGCTATAGCTTTCCCATTCCCTAATTTTGGCCAATACAAAACGGGAACAGATATGTTCTCCCAGAGCCTCCTGGATGACTTTATCTTTCTCTAACTCATGGATAGCTTCATAGAGGTTTTCCGGCAATGATAAAATATTGTTTAGCTTACGGGTGGCCAAATCCATTTCGTAAATGTTTTGTTCTACTGCCGGCGGAACCTGCAACTCATTTTTAATACCGTCGAGGCCGGCTTTAAGGATAACCGCCAAACCCAGGTAGGGATTACAGCTGGGATCCGGGTTACGTATCTCTATACGACTACCTACACCACGGCGGGCAGGAATACGAACCAGGGGGCTGCGATTACGATAAGACCAGGCAATATACACCGGGGCTTCATAACCTGGTACCAGACGTTTATAGGAATTAACTGTAGGGTTAGTAATTGCCGAAATAGCCCGGGCATGTTTTAATACTCCGGCTATAAAGTGCTTACACATGAGGCTTAGACCATCCGGACTTGAAGGGTCATAAAAGATATTTTCAGAATCCTTAAAAAGAGATACGTGCAGGTGCATGCCGGAACCGGCAATACCGTACAGGGGTTTAGGCATAAAGGTGGCATGTAGGCCGTGCTTCTGAGCTACGGCCCGCACCGCTATGCGGAAGGTAACGATATTATCAGCAGTGGTCAGGGCATCCTGATATTTGAAGTCGATTTCATGCTGTCCGGGAGCAACCTCGTGATGGGCTGCCTCAATTTCAAAACCCATACTCTGAAGGGTCTCCACCATGTCACGCCGGGCCTCTTCCCCTTTATCTACCGGGGGTAAATCAAAATAACTGGCTTTATCATGAGTCTGCAGGGTAGGCTGGCCGTTTTCATCCAGGTAGAAAAGGAAAAACTCGGGCTCAGGTCCCACAAACATGGAATAACCCATCCCAGCAGCTTCTTTTAATACCTCCTTCAAAGCGTAGCGGGGTGAACCAATAAAAGGTTTATTATTGGAATCGTTGATATCACATATTAAACGGGCGGTTTTACCTTTGGAATTAAAGCTGCCCCAGGGAAGTATTAAAAAGGTATTGAAATCCGGCTTAAGATACATATCCGATTCCTCAATACGCACAAAACCTTCAATAGATGACCCATCAAACATTAATTCCCCATCCAGGGCCTTCTCCAGTTGGTCAGTAGTTATTGAGATGCTTTTCATCACACCCAGGATATCAGTAAATTGCAGCCTGATAAATCTAACATCCTCTTCTGTAACCTGCCGCATAATTGATTCTTTATTCATTCTTTAAACCTCTCCTTAAGGGCGTTATATTACTTGGCCCCTTGTTTTTTACGTTTTATATAGTTTCCAAT
>CAZOIC010000169.1:0-2790 GCA_964579945.1 uncultured Syntrophomonas sp.
CCTTCAGACATGAAATAGTAATCGATGATAAGGAGCTTTTACGTCAGGCGGTTAAAGAAGTTAAAGACCAGGCTGATATGATAGTAATATGTTCGGGTTCTTCCGCCGGCCGGGAAGATTATACTTCCAGTATTATTGCTGAATTTGGGGAAGTTCTGGTTCACGGCCTGGCTACACGCCCTGGTAAACCGGCTATACTAGGAATTATCGATAACAAACCAGTTATAGGGGTACCTGGTTATCCGGTATCAGCCCAGTTAATATTTAACCTTTTTGCCCGTCAGGTACTTTTACGCAAACAGGGTCTACCTCTACCGGAAGAGAATTATCTACCCTGCCAGGTCTCACGAAAACTGGCATCTTCCATGGGAGTGGATGAATATATATGTGTAAATGTTGCCAAAATTCGGGATGCTTATATTGCCTATACTCTAAATCGTGGGGCCGGAATAAGTACCAGCCTGGTGAAAGCTGACGGTATATTGCATATCCCCAGGGGTAGTGAAGGTCTCTTAGCCGGCGAAAGCAGTCCGGTTATCTTGCGGCGTTCCAAACAAAGTATCGACAATGCAATAGTTATTATAGGCAGCCACGATATATCAATTGATTTTCTAGCTGATATATTACAGAGAAACTATAGTATCCATTTAGTCTCAGCTAATGTAGGTAGTATGGGGGGCCTGATGTCACTGCGCCGTATGGAAACCCATTGTTCAGGGGTACACCTGTTAGATTATGAAAATGGCGCTTATAACTTGAGCTATTTACAACAACACTTGCCCCAGCAACACTGGTTGCTGGTTAATGTAGCCAAGAGGCAACAGGGATTAATAGTAAAAAAAGGTAATCCCCTGGGTATCAAATCCTTACAGGATTTGGCCCGGGAAGACCTCCGTTATATTAACCGCCAAAAAGGTGCAGGAACCCGTATCCTTCTTGATTACCTGTTAAAGCAGAACAATATTGACTCTACCCAATTAAATGGTTACTCTCGGGAAGAGTACACCCACCTGGCGGTAGCGGCTGCGGTAAAAAATGATGCCGCTGACACCGGTATGGGGATATACGCCAGTGCCCGGGTAATGGATTTGGATTTTATTCCGATATGTGAAGAAAAATATGACCTTTGTATTTTACCTGATCTGCTGGATGAGGAAAGACTGGACATCCTATTACGAACCATTTCCTCAGAAGAGTTTAAGCAAAGCTTAATACGGACAGGCGGTTATAATACTGATTTAACCGGTAAAATTATTTATGAGAATTTGTTATAAAATCTCTTTATTTTTAGCATAAATTGATGTAATATGGCACTTAAGTATGTAGTATTGCAAGGATTTTTATACACTGGTGTCGAAGTTACTGAAAGTTAAGTATGTTTTAAAATATATATAATGTTGTTTTTCTAGTTTCCGGCTGAAGGGAGGGGGGATAAGCATCTTTACTGGAACCCCGTTAATCACAAACCTTCATTAGTTAGCTGCAAGAAGTGGAAGTGTTGTGCATTATTGCGAGTGTCAAGGTTTTGATAAAGATGTTATAATTTGTCGTAGAGGGTTCTAAGCATTTAGTTGTGGGGAAAGGAGAGTGTTTTGTGTATGAAGGTTACCCGCAGACAATTCTTGAAGGTAACCGGAGCGACTGCCGCCAGTTTCGCCGTAATTGACCTCGGTTTCGACCTCAAGGCAACTGCAGCAGGAGTTATGGAACTACGGACCAAGAATGTTCAGCCTATGCCGACCATTTGTCCGTACTGCGCCTCAGGGTGTGGCTTGGTGGTGTACTCAGAGAGGGATTCCGCTGGTAAATTTATTAAGTTGCTAAGTGTCCAGGGGGATCCGGATAATCCTATCAATCGTGGTGCTGCCTGCGCCAAAGGGTCGGCTATGTTTAACCTCAGGGAGATTTATGATCCGCATACAGGAGAACAAGTTATCAACCCCAAAAGGGTACAGAAGCCTCTCTACAGGGCTCCTGGGAGTGATAAGTGGGAAGAAAAAGATTGGGATTGGATGTTAGACGAGATTACCAAAAGGGTAGTCGAGACTCGTGATAAAGCTTTTACTTACAAAGAAAAACTGGCAGACGGCAGTGAAGCTATTGTCAATCGTTGTGAGCGGATAGGTTCTATGGGCGGTTCCGGCCTTGATAATGAAGAATGTTACTTGCTATCTAAATTGATGCGATCCCTTGGCCTGGTATATTTAGAAACCCAGGCCCGTATCTGACACTCTTCCACGGTGGCAGGACTGTCACCTTCATTTGGTCGTGGAGCCATGACCAACCATGTTGTAGATTTAAAAAATACTGATTTTGCTCTTATAATGGGTAGTAACGCTGCCGAAAACCACCCTGTAACCATGAAGTGGTTGACTAAAGCGAGATTGGAAAGAGGAGCTAAAATCATCCATGTTGACCCCCGATTTACCCGAACATCACAGGTAGCGGATCTTTATGCACCATTAAGATCAGGAACGGATATAGCCTTTTTAGGCGGCATGGTCAAGTATATTATTGATAATGAACGTTATCATAAGGATTATGTCGTAAACTATACCGATGCTCCCTTTATCGTTAAAGAAGGCTTTAGTTTCCATGATGGTTTGTTCTCAGGCTATGACCCTGAAAAAGGACAATATGATAACAGCAGTTGGGATTACGAAGTAGACGAAGAAGGTAAGTTTGTTAGCGATCCTACTTTGCAGCATCCCCGTTGCGTATTCCAGCTTATGAAAAAACACTATTCACGTTATGATATAGATACCGTATGTAATATTACCGGTACACCTA
>CAZOIC010000170.1:0-2786 GCA_964579945.1 uncultured Syntrophomonas sp.
AGTCCTGGCAGCAGCCTGACCCGCATAATTTTCTCTGCCAGGTTAACTTCCAGTATCACATCTTTAATGGCTGGTAATAGAATCTCACCATACTCAGGCGACTGTACCACATAGACATCATTGGCCCCAGTCTCCAGTACCTCGGTAAGCTCCCCCAGACGCCCCTTTTCTTCATCATATACGGATAAGCCCTGCAGTTGAAAATGATAATAATGGCCTACAGGCAGCGGATATAGCTGGCTCTCATCTATTTTTAGCAGGGCATTCCGGTAATCCTTTGCTAATTCCAGGCTGTCAATCCCCTGCAGTTTTAGCAGATAGGATTCTCCATGGGAACGTGCAGCCTCCACCATTACCTCTTTGGCATTACCATTTTGCCATAGAATAACCGTTTTCAGTTTTTTAAACCTCTCTGGAAAATCAGTTAGGGGCATTATCCTCACCATACCCTGATATCCATAGGTTCCCACTATCTTTCCTATATTGATTAAATCCTCTTCCTTCAAACTGCTGCCCTCTTTATCCTGCCGGGGAATCATACCCGGACACATAAATAATGATAGGGCTATGATCTAGCCCTATCTTAATATCTCTATGACAACCCTTTTACCTTCTTTAGCCGCGGTTGCTTTGGTAATGGTACGAATAGCTTTGGCGATTTTACCCTGCTTGCCTATTACTTTACCCATATCATCGGGTGCAACCCTAAGCTCCAGAATGATAGATCTTTCTCCTTCGATTTCTGTTACATTAACCGCATCCGGGTTATCAACTAAAGACCTGGCAATGAATTCGACTAAATCCTTCATCTCATGTTCCACCCCCTGCTAAAGAGTACTACTTGCGGTTAGCTGCAAATTTGGCCATAATGCCCTGTTTCTGAAAAAGGGATTTGGCCGTATCGGATGGTTTAGCTCCATTGGCCAGCCATTTTAAAGCCTTTTCTTCATCAATCTTAATAGTTGCCGGATCAGTTGAGGGATCATAAAAACCAATTTCCTCAATAAATCTGCCATCTCTGGGGGACCTGGCATCAGCCACAACAACTCTATAGAAAGGGTTCTTCTTGGCTCCCATTCTTTTCAGTCTGATTCTCGTTGCCATCTATTCACCTCCTTTATATTAAAACAAGATCATGGAATAAAACTATTAACCTTATTTAAAAGGGAAATTTCATCGGTGGCATGCCACCCTTTTTACCCTTGCGGTTACCCATATCAGCAAACTGCTTCATTAATTTGCGCGATTCTTCAAACTGTTTTAATAAACGGTTTACTTCCTGAACCCTGGTGCCGCTACCCCGGGCAATACGCTTCTTGCGACTGCCATTTATCATGATTGGATTACGGCGTTCCTCCAGGGTCATAGACTTTATAATTGCTTCCACATGAACTATTTCTTTTTCATCAAAATCGGGTTTTACCCCTTTGAGTTGTTTATTAAGGCCGGGAATCATACCCAGTAAATCTTCCAGCGGACCCATGGACCTGACCTGCTGCATCTGCTCCAGGAAATCTTCCAGGGTAAATTCCTGCTGCCGAATTTTGCGTTCCATCTCCTTGGCCTTCTTAGCATCAAAGGTTTCCTGGGCCTTTTCTACCAGGCTAAGAACATCTCCCATACCCAGTATACGCGATGCCATACGGTCAGGATAAAACACATCTAGAGCATCCAGTTTTTCACCCACACCTACCAGTTTGATAGGACAACCGGTGACGGCCTTGACCGAGAGGGCAGCACCACCACGGGTATCACCGTCTAACTTGGTAAGTACTACACCGGTCAATCCCAGTTCCTTATTAAAGCTCTCAGCTACATTAACTGCATCCTGCCCGGTCATAGCATCAACTACCAGCAGTATCTCATCCGGTTCAACTGCGGCTTTAATTTCTTTAAGCTCATTCATTAATTCTTCATTAATATGCAAACGCCCGGCGGTATCCAGGATAATAACATCCCGGTTATGGCTGCGGGCATATTCTAGTGAAGCCCGAGCAATATCCACCGGATTGGCCTGACCCATAGAGAAAACTGGTATATCAACTTGTTCTCCCAGTACCTGTAGTTGTTTAATAGCTGCCGGCCGGTAAACGTCACAGGCAACAAAAAGAGGGCGCCGTCCCTGTTTAATTAATCTTTTACCCAGCTTGGCAACCGTGGTAGTTTTCCCTGAGCCCTGTAAACCTACTTCCATAATAATACTGGGAGAACGGGACAAGTTAAGCTTGCTTTCCGAGCCCCCCATCAACTCCGTCATCTCATCATAGACTATCTTGACAATCTGCTGCCCCGGAGTAAGACTCTGGAGAACTTCCTGCCCCACTGCCCGGTCGCGTACCCGGCTAACGAAATCTTTTACTACTTTAAAATTTACGTCAGCCTCCAGCAATGCCAGGCGTACTTCCCGCATAGCCAGCTTTACGTCTTCTTCATTTATTTTTCCTTTACCCCGCAGCTTGCGAAATATATCTTGTAAGCGGTCTGATAAACCTTCAAATGCCATGCTACCTCTCCTTTATGGGTTAAAGCATATCGCTTATTTCCTGTAGTATCAGCAAGGCTTTCCCTGTATTATCTTCTTCAGATGAATTCTCCAATAAAGCACAAACTTCCTGCAGGCGCTGGCGCGTCTTTAGAAAGCGGCCAGCCAATCCCAGCCGGTTTTCATATTCCTGCAGGGCCACCTCGGCCCTTTTTAATATATCATGAACAGCCTGCCGGGTGATTTGCATATGTTCAGCAATTTCTGCCAGGGACCAGTCATTCTCATAATGAAGACTCATGGC
>CAZOIC010000171.1:0-2785 GCA_964579945.1 uncultured Syntrophomonas sp.
ACCTGAGTCCGGTTCTATCCTTACCACTTGGTCCAATAGCAGTTAAACCGATTGAAATGGCAGCAGCTTATGCAACTTTTGCCAACCGGGGAGTATACAGTAAACCAATCTATATCCTCAAAATAACTGATAAAGGAGGCCAGGTTCTGGAAGAGAATCATATTTCGCAAAAATCAGTTATTGAAAAAGAAAATGCTTATATAATATGTGATATGCTCAAGGGGGTATTAGAACCCGGGGGAACCGGGTCCCATTTAAAAAAGATAATAGGGCGAAGCGCGGCGGGCAAAACGGGAACAACGGACGAGTACCAGGACGCCTGGTTTACCGGCTTTACACCTCGTCTGTGCTGTTCTGTATGGGTAGGCTACGATATGAATAGAAATGTCAATTTGACCGGGGGAGCGATAGCTGGCCCCATATGGGCTAACTTTATGCGGGAAGCATCAGTTGGTGCTCCCGATGAAGATTTTGAACGTCCTGCTGGAATAGATATCGTAAATATCTGCCTGGATAGTGGTCTGGTAGCTACCGAAGCCTGTCCCCGCGCTATAGAAATGGCCTTTTACCAGGGAACAGAGCCTGAAGATATTTGCTACTATCATTTATCAGGACTGGAATTTCTGCTTAAAAATGAAGATAATAATGAAGAGCAGAATGATTACCGGCTACCTGGTAAGTGGTGGCCTTAATAAATTATTATAATTTTCATAGGTATTATAAAAAATGATTAAAAATGAAGAACTATTAACTGGAATTAAGGATGCCTTTCCCATTGTTCTGGGATACCTGCCTTTAGGTTTCGCTTTTGGGGTACTGGCTAATCAAGTGGGGATGACAGTGTTTCAGGCTGGTCTGATGTCACTGATGTGTTTTACCGGCGCCGGTCAATATATTGCTATTGGGGTTATGCAGGCAGGAGGGGCGGTTTTTACTATTATTATGGCTAACCTGTTGGTTAACCTGCGCTACTTGCTGTTTGCCACCTCCATGGTACCACATCTAAAAAATGTTCCTCCAGGTCTGGCTACATTATTATCGTACGGCCTAACTGATGAGACTTATGCTGTAGCTATGACCCGTTACCAGAACCATAGTGCCACTGCTTCCTATATGGCCGGGCTTAACATTACCTCCCACATTGGATGGATTAGCAGTAGCCTGGGTGGTGCTCTACTGGGAACCTTTATTAGCAATACTGATAAAATTGGTTTGAATTTTGCACTGCCGGCTATGTATATATGTTTACTGGTATTTGTAGTAGGTAAACGAAGTGATGCTCTGGTGGCAGGAATAAGCGCCACCCTTTGCCTATTATTTGGCTTTATTTTTCCATCGACTATGGCTAACATGTCCAACATTATTATAGCTACAATTATTGCAGCTACTCTGGGGGTAGTAATTGATGAGCGATACTAAGATACTGTTAATGATATTGGGAGTGTCCGCTGTAAGTCTTTTACCGCGTATGCTCCCGGTAGCCATATTATCCCGTTGGGAATTTCCACAGCTACTGCAAAAATGGTTGTCGTTTGTGGCTCCTGCCGTTCTGGGAGGCCTGGCGGCATTAAGCATTCTGGCCCCAAAAGGGTATATCCATATTAACCCTGGCAATCTTTATATATGGGCATGTATTCCTACCTTTTTAGTTGCTATTAAAACCAGAAGTCTGTTTTATACCTTGCTGGTAGGCATAGTAACTATGGCTTTATTATATAATTTTGCAGGAATATGAAAGAAATAGGAGAAATAAAAGAGGATAGTATTAAGGGGGTTATTGAATGAAAACTGCGGTTACTATATTGGTGGAAAACACTACTCCTGCACCGGCATTCATCGGAGAATATGGTTTTTCAGCTCTGATTGAAGTTGATGACCATAAGATACTCTTTGATACCGGCAGTGATCAGGCATTATATCATAATGCTGCCCAGTTGGGCATTGATTTAAATAAGGTCGATGCTCTGGTAATAAGTCACGGCCATTTTGACCATACTGGTGGACTATTATCATATTTCAAACAGTACGGCCCCCGTCCGGTTTATGCCCATTCCGGTATTTTTGTTAGCCGTCCGTTACCCCTGGGAGGAAATAATTATAAAGATATAGGCTGTGGCTTTAGCCAGGATGAACTCCTTAAGGCCGGGGCCCAACTTCATCTACGGGATGAATTTAGTTCGATTTTCCCAGGAGTATATATTAGTGGAACCATTCCCCGGAATAGCAATTTTGAGGATACCGGGGGCAATTTTAAAATGATGATTAACGGGGAGACGCAGGATGATCCCTTGATTGACGATAGTGCTCTGATTATTGACCACCCTGAGGGATTAATTATTGTCAGCGGTTGCGCTCATGCGGGAGTAATTAACATTATAGAGCATGCTCGTCAGCAGACCGGGAAATCCCAGATATTCGCCTTTATTGGGGGAACCCATTTAATAAGTGCATCCCAGCAAAGAATAGAGCAGACTATAGCGGCATTAGATTCATTCTCCATCTCCAAAATTATAGTGTCACACTGCACCGGTTTCTATGCTGCCGCCCGTCTTTATAATGCATTGGGACAGAGGGTTATCAAGGGAGAAACGGGAATGAGATTCGAATTTTAAACGATTGGAACGTAAAATACAAAACCAGGCAATTGGAATCATATCCCTTTGGAGGTGCAATGTTTGGATAATAGAAAATTCCGGCTTAATGCTAAGGATCTGCGTAAGGAATGTAAAACGAATATATTCAAATTTAATAGTACGGCCGAGGTAAGACCTTTGCGAGGTATTAT
>CAZOIC010000172.1:0-2779 GCA_964579945.1 uncultured Syntrophomonas sp.
ACTCAGGGGCAAACAGAAGAACCGTCCCCTTGTTTGCAATTATTAAAAGAGGAGGCCAGGTCGTGTGGACAAGCGATAAAATCAGGAGTACCTTTTTACAATATTTTGCTGATAGAAATCATACCGTGGTAGAGAGTTCATCTCTGGTGCCGATAAACGATCCCACCTTGTTATTTACCAATGCGGGTATGAACCAGTTTAAGGATGTTTTCCTGGGTATTGACCGGCGCAATTATAGCCGGGCTACTACTTCCCAGAAATGTGTACGTGCCGGAGGCAAACATAACGATTTAGATACAGTGGGCCGGACCGCCCGCCATCATACCTTTTTCGAAATGCTGGGCAATTTTTCCTTTGGCGATTACTTCAAGCGTGACGCCATTCAGTATGCCTGGCAATTCTTGACCGAAGTCGTAGCTTTGCCTAAAAACAAATTGTGGGTTACTATCTACCTGGACGATGAAGAAGCCCTTGAGCTGTGGCAGGAAACTACCGATGTAAATCCAGAGCGCATCCTTAAGATGGATGAAAAAGACAATTTTTGGAGTATGGGTGATACCGGCCCCTGCGGTCCCTGCAGTGAAGTCCACTATGATCGGGGAAAGGAATATGCCTGTGGCCCCGACTGCGCCCTGGGGGTATGTGATTGCGACCGCTGGTTGGAGGTCTGGAACCTGGTTTTCATGCAGTATAACCGGGATGAAAATGGAGTCCTTACTCCCTTGCCCCGGCCCAGTATTGATACCGGTATGGGGCTGGAGCGGCTGGCTTCGCTCCTGCAAGGTGTGGACAGTAACTTTGATACCGACATTTTTACCCCCCTCATAAAAGAAATTGGAAAACTAAGTGGCCAAAAATACGACCAGGGTGAGAAAGGTTTCGCCTTCCGGGTTATTGCCGACCACAGCCGGGCCTGTACCTTTCTGATAGCTGATGGAGTACTGCCCAGTAATGACGGCCGCGGTTACGTTCTGCGCCGCATCCTGCGCCGCGCCCTGCGCTTCGGGCGCCTCTTAGGAATAAACGAAGCCTTCCTATATAAAAACGTTGATGTAGTCTGCTCCATAATGGGTACAGCCTATCCCGAGCTGGTGGAAAAATCGGACTTTATAAAAGAAGTAATCAAAATGGAAGAAGACCGTTTCCTGCTCACCCTTAATGAAGGTTTGAAAAAGGTAGAAGATATCCTGACTCAGGCCCAAAACCAGGGAAAAACGGAAATTGGCGGGGAAGAAGCTTTTATGCTCTACGATACCTACGGGTTCCCCCTGGATTTGACCGAAGATGTGGCCGAGGAAAATGGATTTAGTGTAGATAAAGACGGCTTCAATAGTATGATGGAAGAACAGCGCCAACGTGCCCGCGAGGCCGGCAAAGGTGAAAATGCTTTTGCCCATGATATCGTAATTGCCGAATTATTAAATGATATAAACCCTACTTACTTTAGCGGTTATGAAAAACTAAAAGACACTGCAGTTTTACAGGCCATAATTATAGACGGCAAACTACATAAGATCGCCACTGACCAAGAAGTTTTGCTGGTTACCGCCGCCACCCCCTTCTATGCCGAGAGCGGGGGACAGGTAGCTGATAGCGGCAGTATTATTGGGAAATCCGGCAAAATGCGGGTTAAGAATGTCCAAAAGATTTCTTCCTGGACTATCCATCAGGGTGTTCTGGAGGGTACTCTTAAAGTAGGTGAAAAACTGCAACTGGAAGTAAACCAGGAGCTAAGAACAGCAACCGCCCGCAATCATACCGCCACCCACCTGCTGCACCGGGCATTGCGTCAGGTGCTGGGTGAACATGCGCAGCAGAAAGGCTCACTGGTAGAGCCTTCCCGTTTGCGTTTTGACTTTTCTCACCTGGCTTCCCTGGATGAAGCTCAGTTAGAAGCCATAGAAAACATCGTCAACCAGGCTATCTGGAGTATGTACCAGGTTAATACTACCGTAACCGATATCGACCAGGCCCGGGAAATGGGGGCTATAGCCCTTTTTGGCGAAAAATACGGCGATGAAGTTCGGGTGGTACAGGTAGAAGATTTTAGCCGGGAACTGTGCGGGGGTACCCATGTTAAAAACACCGGGCAAATCGGATTATTTAAGATACTGAGCGAAGGCAGTATAGGTTCGGGTTTGCGCCGGATTGAAGCTCTTACCGGTAGCTATGCCCTGGCTTATCTAAACCAGGCCGAGAGTGAGCTAAAGTCCATAGCTGCCGCTTTAAGAACCTCTCCCGCAGATTTGAGCCATAAAGTAGAAAGCCTGAATAACAGTTTAAAAGAGAAAGAAAAAGAAATAGAAAATCTCAAAGGCCGTATATCTCGTGCCGCCAGTGGCAATTTACTGGAAAAAGCCTATCAAATCAACGGAGTTCAGATTTTGGTTGAAATGCTGGAAGGTGTTGACCCGAATTCCCTGCGCCAGAACGCAGAAATGCTGCGGGATAAACTGGGAACCTCAGTGGTGATGCTGGCGTCGGTAATAGAAGACAAAGTTTCCCTGGTCTGCTTTGTCAGTAAAGACCTTACTGCCAAAGGTTTTCATGCCGGGAAAATAGTAGGTGCGGCTGCCAAAGCTGCCGGCGGCGGGGGTGGAGGACGCCCCGACATGGCCCAGGCCGGAGCCCGGGATGCCTCTAAAATAGAGGAAGCTTTGGACGTCGCTCGTCAGATGATAGAAAAAAGCTTTTCATAATGCCCCGAAACTAGTAGTATCATAAGTAGAGTAACCTGTGAATTTTTAATACGAAAATAGGTTTTAATTCACGCGGATTG
>CAZOIC010000173.1:0-2736 GCA_964579945.1 uncultured Syntrophomonas sp.
GAGAACATGGCTATAGCATCCGGACCATATTTATCTTTTAATTCTTTAAGCTTACCAGCCGCAAAATCCAAAGCCTCGTCCCAACTGGCAGGACGTAGTTCTCCGTTCTCCCGGATAAGCGGTGTAGTAAGACGATCCGATGAATTCACGAAATCCCAGCCAAAACGACCTTTAACGCAGAGTGCTCCGCGATTGACCGGACTCCAGTTTTCATCCCGTACTGATGTAACCCCTACTATCTCGTCATCTTTTACGTTCAGCTCAAATGTACACCCGGTTCCACAGTAGGTGCAAGTAGTTAAGACCTTGTCCACCTGATAGGATTTACCCTTACCGGCTGAAACCTTGCTGGTTAATGCTCCTACCGGACAAACCATTACGCACTGACCGCAGAATACACAGGGGGAATCGGCCAGATTACCGTTAAATGCAGTAGATATAACCGCATGATGTCCCCGGTCTTCAACATTAATGGCCTGGGCGCCGGTAATCTCTTCACAGGCACGTACACAGCGGGTACACATGATACATTTGTTATAATCTCTCTCTATAAAGGGATTGGGGTCGTCCTTATAAATGTCAGGACCTTCACCCGCAAAGCGCGAATCCTTTACTCCGTAACGGTAGCAGTAATCCTGCAGCTTGCATATTCCATCACTCTCACAGGTATGACATTCCAGTTTATGCCGGGCTAAGAGCAGTTCCAGGATAACCTTCCTGGCTTCAACTACGTCCGGGCTTTCAGTTTCAATTACCATGCCGTTTTCCGCCGGGGTTACACAGGCAGCCAGCAGATTGCGGCGCCCTTTGGCTTCAACCACACACATACGGCAGGAACCGGCCAATCTTAACTCCGGGTCATAACACAGGGTAGGTAAATCTGCTCCTGCCATCTTACACGCATCCAGAAGCATAGTTCCTTTAGCAATCTGTATTTCTTTACCATCTATAGTTAGATTTATCATCTCTTATCCTCCTTTCCTGGGGATTATAGCATTTTCCGCAAATATTCATGGCGGAAATGCTTGATAGTTGATTCTATGGGAATTGGTGCTGCCTGTCCCAACCCACAAAGTGCGGCTTTTTGCATGACCTTGGCTAGCAATAGTATGTTATCCATATCTTTCTCACTGCCTCTGCCGGAGTTAATCTTCTCCATTATCTCACGGCAGCGGAAGGTGCCTTCCCGACAGGGATTACACTTACCACAAGATTCATGTTCAAAGAATTTGGATATCCTGGTAACAACATCTACTATGTCGCGGGTTTCATCCAGAACCAGAACGGCACCTGAACCCAGAGCTGCTCCCATAGCACCCATGGAATCAAAATCAATCGGGGTATCCAGGTTCTGCTCAGGAATAAAAGCTCCCGATGTGCCTCCAACCTGAACTGCTTTGAATTTCTTGCCGTTTTTAATTCCTCCGCCGAGCTTGTAGATGACGTCACGCAGGGTGTAATTAGTGGGCACTTCAAAATAGGTGGGATTGTTAATATCGCCGGTTAAGGTAAGAACCTTGGTACCGGGATATTTTTCAGCACCAATGCCGGCAAACCAGGCGGCACCATTTACCAGTATATATGGTAAACAGGCAAAAGTCTCCACATTGTTTACCACGGTGGGAGCGGCCCATAGACCTTCAACTCCAGGAAATGGAGGTTTAAATCTTGGTTCTCCACGGTGTCCTTCGATGGACTCAATCAGGGCGGTTTCTTCTCCACAAACATAAGCCCCGGCTCCCATGCGAACCTCTATATCAAAACCTTCCAGTACACCACTGCTTTTAGCACTGGCAATAGCATTTTTTAATAGTTCTACTACAAAGGGGTATTCGCCCCGGCAGTAGATATAGCCCTGGTCGGAACCAATAGCATGACCACAAATCGCCATGCCTTCCAGCAGTGCCTGGGCATTTTTTTCACATATGATTCTATCCTTGTAAGTTCCGGGTTCACCTTCATCTAAATTACATACTACATATTTTATTGGAGCATCAGGTACAAAACTCCATTTCATTCCGGCATTAAACCCGGCTCCTCCCCGGCCTCGCAGGCCGGAACGTTTAACCTCGTTTATGAGGTCTTTCCTTTCCATGGAGCGAGCTTTTTTAAGTCCCTCATAACCGCCGACTTTTATATAGTCTTCAGCATTTTCAGGATTAATTTGGTCGGCGTACTGAAGCAAGACTCGCATCTCTTCAGCCATATTCATACCATCCCTTTCTTTTTCCCAAACGCGCTTCTTTTTATCTAGGCGCGCAATTTATACTGACCCAATATCTCTGGTATCTGCTGGGCTGTAACATTGAAGATTGGCTTGCTGTTAACGCTGATAACTGGAGTCGCCTGACACTGACCGATACATTCGCATAGCTCCAGGGTAAATTTACCATCAGCAGTCGTTTCGCCGACATTAATCCCCAGGTAGTCTTCCATGGCCTTTATTACCTCATCTGCACCGGCTACATGGCAGGGGGCACTTTCGCACATGCGGATAATGTATTTACCCCTCTTCTCTACCGACAGGTAAGAATAAAAGGTTGCAACCCCATAGGCCTGGGCTTCTGATAAGCCAAATGCTCTGGCGGCTTCTGTAAGGGCCTCCTGGGGAATATAGTTAAACTCTTTTTGCAGGGCATGAAAAGCTTCTATAATTCCCCCCTTGGTAGATTTACAATTATCAATTATGTCTTTGTAGTTGGCCACTATCTAATTCACCTCCTTTTTTGTAGACAC
>CAZOIC010000174.1:0-2709 GCA_964579945.1 uncultured Syntrophomonas sp.
AATATCGGTGTTGGAGTAATTTTGACTCATTTTTCTTTCTCCTTAAAGCCTTTCTGATTATTATTGTAACTAATATTAATGCATTTTGCCATGTTAGTTGATGATGATATATTGCATATTGCAAATATATTTAGGGTTATTTTTTAAGTATTTTGGGCAAATGCTTATTATAAAGGCTTCTGCCAGGACAACTTTAAAGTTGGCATTATATTTGCATATATGTTTGATATGAGAGTAGCAATATCTTACTGGCAAAACTGCATAGCGCCTGTTTTCGACGTCTCTGAGAATATGTTACTGATAGATATCGTAAATAATCAAGTAACAGGTTCAGTGAGTACTAACCTGGATTCCGGTTTGCCTTTTTTACGGGCTAAGAACTTATCTGAGTGGGACGTAGATGTACTTTTATGTGGTGCTATTTTGCAAACATCAAGAATGGCCATAGCGGGACAGAATATTAAAATAATTTCTTATGTTTTTGGTTCCTGGGAAGATACGCTGCTACTTTTCATAAATGGGCAACTTGATGATGGCTATGATGATATTATGCCGGTTTACAAAAACGGACGACATCGAAAACGCCACCGTAACCGAAGCAAGTAAGGCTTTTCCCACGGAAGGAGGTGAAGTAAAATGCCAGGAGGAGATAGGACAGGTCCACTGGGAATGGGTCCCATGACCGGACGTGCATTGGGAAGATGTGCAGGTTATGCAAATCCCGGGTATATGAACTATGCCCCGGGAGGTTACTTTGCCGGAAGAGGTCGTAGAGGCTGTTGGGGCGGCGGAAGAGGCCGTGGCTTCGGGCGGTTTTACCCGGCACCATATGATTACCATGCAGCAGATGAAACTTATAGAATTACTGAGCTGGAAGAGCAGGCAAGATATTTGGGAAACAGCTTGAATGCTATTCGTAAAGAAATAGCACAGGCGAAGACCCGGAAAGAGACTGAGTAAATATGGTCAAATTATCTTAACCCTCAAGTTGGTCGGGACTTCCCCCCAGGTCCTGACCAACTTTATTTACCAATATAATTTAGTAAAGGACTGAAATTCAGGTATTTTTAAAATAATGAATAAAGGAGACTTGTAAAATGTTTGTTGATGATAATTGCATTGGTTGTGGTTTATGCGTAGAATCATGTCCCGTTGATGCTATATCACTCATCGAGGATAAAGCCAATATAGATATGGAATTGTGCATAGAGTGTGGGGCTTGTATAGATATTTGCCCCCTCGAGGCTATACACCAGAAAGACTAAACAAGCAATTATTTAGGGAGGAATAGAAATGAAGGTTGGTTTAATTAGATGTATGCAAACAGAAGATATGTGTCCTGGCACCAGAGATTTTAAAATAATGAAGGAAAAGAAATGCGCATTCTTAGGAATTGAAGAAGACATTGAAATAATTGGAATGGTTACCTGCGGGGGGTGTCCAGGTAAAAAAGCTGTAACCAGAGCACTTGAGATGGTAAAACGTGGTGCCGATACTATTGTGTTTGCTTCGTGTATAACCAGAGGAAATCCCATAGGGTTTGCTTGTCCTTTCGCTGACCAAATAATTGAAGTCACTGCTAAAAAATTGGGTGATTCGGTTAAAATTATAGATTATACCCATTGATTCTAATAACCCAAAAATTCGGTTCTACTGCAAAACCCCTATTTGAGCTTTTGAATTAATAATTAAGAATTAAAAATTAATAATTATCATCGAAATACTCCTTATTTCTCTTTATTTTAGTCTTTTACGTATTGGTGGTTAATTATAATAAATCTATGGTAATAACCCTACGGGTACTACTGATAAGGTTTTATAACGTATAATAGATTTATAACAACTGAAATAGAGGAAGAAGCAAAATGTGACGCTTGCTACCGCTCGTTAGGAGGGTGACGCTGATGAAGGTTGTGTCTGTAATTGCCAAACAGCCGGGCAGTGGCCAAACCACGGTTTTAGTTAACCTGACCAGCGGATTAGTCCGTAAGGGATACCGGGTATTAATCGGGGAGTTGGGAAAAAGCGAAAAACTGCGCAATTGGTTGGCGATTGGCTGGGAAGACGATACCATAGTGGATGGTGATATAACTGATACCAGTAGAATAAAAGCCCGAATATTAAGCTCGCGGTTGGGCATAGATCTGCTGCCTCAGGTTGTAGAACCTGACGTGCAAGAGACTCCGTTACGCTTAACCTGCCTGGAAGAGCTGGACTATGATTTTCTCCTGCTTCACCCGGCTGGTGGTGAATATTATAAGTTTATAAATACTCCTTCTGTTAGTGTAATTGTCTGCACGGACCTCAGTCATGATAATGAATTGGAGGAATTGCAGACCCTGGAGGAATGTTTGCAGAGCCTGGGAAAAGACAATGGCATTGATTTAATTTTGCCCAATAAAATCAACACCAAAGAGTGGGAACAGAACACCCAGCAATTATTCACCCTGGCCGACTATTTTGGATATGAAAAAATAGCCGACCCTATACCCCATTGAGAAAGGCTCCATGATTTGTCCCTGGAGGGACATACGGTGTGGGATCTCAGTCAGGCTAATTTGCAGGATGCTTTTTTAAGATTGATAGAGATAGTAGAATCCATGTAAGAAGGTAACAGGGGATACCCTAAAGGGCACACGCGGTTCCTCTGTCATCTCCAAACTATTCATCAAATCTCCAGCTTGACACTGTTGCGATTAGAACTCCATT
>CAZOIC010000175.1:0-2658 GCA_964579945.1 uncultured Syntrophomonas sp.
GGAGCCAGTTTTAGTTTATCCCCCGATGATATGTTGCTTCCCAGTAATCCCCATTCAGACCAGGAGCAACCTTCATTGCATAATTCCTGCAGGGTGACAACATTCTGCCCCCGGTCAAGCAGTTTTTCTCGGGTAGTCTCGCGTTTATGGACATTTGCTACTATAATTCCATCCAGGTTATAATCAATAATTTGCAAGGGGTCATTACTTAGAAATATGGTACTACCCCGGGATTGTTCCTGGATGATACTCTGGTACAGCTCAATGTAATCTACCCCGGTGACGGGATGATGAAATCGATTTTCCCCGATATCCTCCAAACTGATAACTTCACCATTCGTTTTTCCCATTTTTTGAGCAAAGTCATCAGGTAATATCTGATTGCCCACCTCATCGGCAGGGTGCGAAAGCTGTACTACCACATGTCCCTGAGGAACTGCTGCAGCAATACCTTTCATGATAAGGGAAAAACGGTTCCGGCTTAGGATAGGAAAAACTACCCCGATTTTACTATCTGCTTTCAGGTTTAATTTTTTGCTTACCTGTTGAGATATTTCACTAACAGTCACATAATTATTCTGGGCCCTGGCTACCACTGATTCGGTTATGCAAATTGTATCCCCATCGTCAAGATAACCGTCCTCATTACATCTAGCCAGCGATTCATAGGCCAACTCTACCACATCACTCCCCGGTACTATAACCCCCATTTTGATGCCAAAAGCGGATACGCCAAAGTAATCAGGTAATTTACCCATTTGCAACATCCTTCATGATGCGTATTAGGAACAGTATGTCCCCGCTAAAATATACCTCAAAATACTCTTTTTATCAAGGCTTTCAAAAAGTATACAGCCGGAGATAACGGGAATAAAAGCATGAAAATGAGCAAAGCTAAAAGTAAAA
The DNA here is from genome assembly GCA_964579945.1 of uncultured Syntrophomonas sp. Taxonomy (GTDB): domain Bacteria; phylum Bacillota; class Syntrophomonadia; order Syntrophomonadales; family Syntrophomonadaceae; genus UBA4844. Next base: position 907 of record CAZOIC010000175.1, read on the forward strand.
AGCAGGTGGTAGACATGCGAACGCTTTGGAAAGGCGCAGTTAGCTTTGGGCTGGTGAATATACCGGTAAAAATGTACGTAGCTACAGAAAATAAGGATATTAAGTTTAACTACCTACATCAGGAGTGTATGTCCCCGGTTCAGTACCGAAAATATTGTCCCCGTTGTGACCGGGAGATAAATAGTGAGGAAATAGTCCGGGGATATGAATACCAAAAGGGTAATTACGTAGTTATAAACGAGGAGGATTTGGAGCGCATCCCCCTGGAAAATACCAAAACTATCGATATTCTTGATTTTGTAAATTTGCAGCAGGTTGATCCTATTTATTTTGATAAAAGTTATTACCTGGAGGCTGCCGCGGGCGGGGAAAAGGCCTATTCGCTGTTAATCGAGGCTATGAACAAGACGGGAAAGGTGGCTATAGCCCGGGTGATTATTCGCACCAAACAATCCCTGGCGGCACTGCGGGTAAAAGATAAGGTGCTGTTGATGGAAACCATCTTCTACCCTGATGAAATTCGCTCTCCGGCCGGGTTGAGCCCGGGGCTGGAAACTGGCAAATTGCATGAAAATGAGGTTAAAATGGCCGTTAACCTTATTGAAAACCTGTCGGTGGATTTTGAGCCGGGAAAATATCACGATGAGTACCGCCAGGCCCTGCGGGAATTGATTGATGGCAAAATAGTCGGCAAGGAAGTAGTAAATGCTCCGGCGGTCAGCGATAAAGGTAAAGTAGTTGACCTGATGGAAGCCCTGCAGGCCAGCGTTAAGCTGGCGGAGGAGAACCGTAAACAGAATGAAGGCGCCGATGAGGGAAAAAAGAAACGCACCCGTAAAGCTAAAACGGGCAGTTGATTATTATGGAACTTATTATACCTATGGAACCGATAATGCGAGAGCAGGTTTTTGATAGCGAGGATTTTATTTACCAGCTTAAATGGGATGGGGTGCGGATGCTGGCCTACAGCGGAAAAAATCAGGTGGAGCTGATTAACAAAAGGCTCAATAACCGTACTGCCCAATATCCGGAGTTACAGGTTTTAAGCTCGTTATTAAATGGTAGACAGGTAGTTTTGGATGGAGAGATAGTGGCATTTAAGGATTCCAGGGTGAGTTTTCCAGCGGTAATGCGGCGCGATAATGCCCGCTCGGAAAGGAGCATTGCCATGCTGCTTAAAGAGGTACCGGTGAGCTATATTGTTTTTGACTTGTTGTGGGATAAGGATAAAGACTTGAGGAATCTTGCCCTGATGGAGAGGAAACAACGCCTGCAGGAGTTGCTGACTCCTCACGAAGGTATTCATATAATTGAGGATTTTCCTTCCGGCAGCAGTCTATTTACAGCTGTGCAGGCGGCCAATCTGGAAGGTATTGTGGCTAAAAGAAAGGTCAGTTCTTATCTAGCCGGTAAAAAACACCGGGAATGGTTTAAAATTAAAAATCGCCGCCGGCAAACGTGTGTAATAGGCGGATATACTATGCGCAATAATATAGCTAATTCTTTACTACTGGGTATGTACGAGGAAGAAAGCCTACACTATATAGGCCGGGCCAGCAGCGGCCTTAGTGAAAATGACTGGAAGGAACTCCACTCGTTGCTGAGCAGTTTGCATAGTGATAAAGCGCCTTTTGTATCTCTTCCATCTAAAATAGCCCGGGAATCCTATTTTGTTAAGCCTGATTTAGTAGTGGACGTAGAGTTTGCCGAATGGACGGAAAACATGCACCTGCGCTCCCCGGTTATAAAGAG
>CAZOIC010000176.1:0-2646 GCA_964579945.1 uncultured Syntrophomonas sp.
ATCTCGGTTTTGAAGCAGATAATAATAAGTCCGGGGACTGTCCCCGGACTTATTGAAGCAGAAGTATTCCATAAATACCTAGATTTTAAAATAGGATATAGCCTGTTGCAGGTTACCTATAATCAGGTTTAAATTATCCAGAGATGCATTAATTTCTTCGATTCCACCCATTTGTTCCTGGGCTAGCTGACTAATGTTTTCGGCAATTTGAGAATTGTTTTCTGCCGCGTCAGTGGTTTTTTCAATAGATTCAATAGCAGTTTCAGCACTGGCAGCCATTTCCTGGCTAGCCGCAGACATTTCTTGAATCTGTTCATTTACAGTAGAAACTGCCTGTATGATGTGCTCAAATGCTTCTCCAGCACTGGCAACTACTTCGGTACCATTAGCTACTTCTCTGGTTCCATCCTGCATAGCATTTACTGCCCGATTAGCCTCTCCCTGGATTTCCTTTATTAACTCAGCTATACGTTTGGCTGCTTCACCTGATTCTTCTGCTAGTTTACGTACTTCCTCGGCTACCACGGCAAAACCTTTACCCTGCTCACCGGCACGGGCAGCTTCAATAGCTGCATTTAATGCCAGAAGGTTAGTCTGGGTGGCAATATTGGTAATAAGGTCAACAATCTGTCCTATTTCCTGAGACTTGAACCCTAACCCTTGTACTATAGTAGCAGTGGAATTAACGGTATGGCTAATTACATTCATTTGATTAATTGCTTTTTCTATCTGCTGTTCTCCCGCCTGGGCTCGTGAGGTAGCTGAAATAGCTGAACCTGAAACCTCCTGGGCATTTTCCGCTACCTGCTGAATAGCTGCCGACATCTCGCCAATAGCAACCTTAGAACGATTGGTCAATTCAGCCTGAACCGTAGCACTGGCTCTCATTTCATTGGCCCGAGCGTTCATATTTCCCATAGTTGCCGCACTCATTTCCGAGTTAGTTAAGAGCTCAGAGCTGGACTGACTTACGTTATTAATAAGCTCATTAGTCTTTTTAATCAAATCAGACATTTTTTCTACCATTACATTTACCATTCGCGCAAGTCGACCCGGTTCATCATTGGCTCGGGTAGGAATACGCTGGGTCAGGTCACCTTCACTGGTTTTTTCAACAGCATCGCCAATACGCCGCAGGGGCATATATACGGAAAAGGCTATAAGGAAAGCAATTATAAAGCCAGCCAAAATACCAACAACGGAGTAGATAATCATACTGCTGCGAAAATGCTCGACCAGGTTATCATAAGGAGTTGCGGGTACACCTACATACCATATACCAATAATATTGCCTTCCCGGTCCTTAATCGGTTTGTATGCAGTCTCATTCCATGTACCAACTACCTCCGCCCTACCTATGTATGTTTCTCCATTTGTTATAACTGCATCCTTAACCACACCGGATACCTGAGTACCAACCTGTCTTTCCCCATCCTTCATAACATTGGTGGAAACCCTGGTGTCGCCTTTAAATATGGTTACCGTATCCCCGGTCAACTTACCAATTTCATCCACCACCTGGTAGTTCTCTTCCATTAATATTCCGCCCTTATATAAAAGGCCGTTCTTTATTTCCCATTCACCAGGAAAAACCATATCAATAATATGCTCACCTAATGCCAAATCAGATTTAAGTTTTTCCTGGGCGGTAAAGGTTATTTTATCCTGCATTACCCAGGTGGCATAAATCCCCATTACACCTGTAACTACAGCCAGTATCAAGGTAAATGCCAGAATCAGGCGCACCTTGACAGAAGTTTTGCGAAGTAACATTTCCAATCGCTCCAACAAATTCATTTTCTTATCTGCTCTCCTTTCTCATAATTGGTCCTACTCTAGTCAGGTGCCTGGGATTAATCACTCCCGCTGCTACTTTCCCCTTCAGGTAATAACCTGATGTAGAGAACCCTCTGATAATTAAACGCCCCTATCACGTTGCCATGGGCGTCGTAGTAATAATTGGTGGAAGGTCCACCTACATAGACCCGAGCATCGCTTTCAAGACCCAGTTGTTTAAGATAAGCCACTAGTTTTTCCCCATCGGTAAATACAATTTCAACCTTGATAAGTTGCTCTTTTTTCTCCTTGCCAGGGTGGATTAGTTTACTGGTATCAATTTTGCAACCACTTAATGCTATTATTGTGAGTAACAGGAGGCAGGTACAAACTAATTGTGTTTTTTTCATTTTATCCTCCTCCTTCCAGGTCTTTGTATTTTCCGGTTGGGATGTAACCCGAACCGCACCGTACTGCTGCTTCTACGATAACTCCATTCGCTTAATTTATTGTTTACCAGATAATGTACACTCTCCGCACTAAATTTACCTCCTTCACCTCTCTTCCCTGCAGTTCTCCCAGTTAGAATCTCCAGTCCTTCATCAATATGTTCTACCGCCCAGATATTAAACATTCTATCCTTTACAGCTGCAACCACTTCCGGGTCCAGCATTAATTGCTCTATGTTTTGTCTGGGAATTATTACTCCCTGTTTCCCATTTAAACCTCTTTGCTGGCATACTTTAAAAAATCCCTCTATCTTCTGATTTACTCCCCCTACCGGCTGAATTTCACCATTCTGATTCACAGAGCCGGTAACGGCTATTCCCTGGTATATGGGTACTTCTGCCAGACTACTTAATAACGCAT
>CAZOIC010000177.1:0-2625 GCA_964579945.1 uncultured Syntrophomonas sp.
AGGTTTTCATTTTAATAAATACTTCGGCCAGTTCAGGGTCGAATTGACTGCCGGTACAGGAACGGATTTCTTCCAGGGCCTCGGCCGGGCTTATTGCCTCATGGTACGGACGATCATGAGTCATGACATCAAAGGCATCAACAATACTTATCATCCTGGAAAGAAGAGGGATATTTTCCCCCTGCAAGCCATATGGGTATCCCCTGCCATCCCAGTGTTCATGGTGATGGAGTATAGCTTCCGCAATGGATATCATTTCTGGTATGGAGGAGGCAATATAGTAGCCTTTTTCGGAATGGGTTTTCATAATTTTCCACTCTTGAGCATTTAGCGGTCCCGGTTTTAAAAGAATCTCATCCGGAATCCCTAGTTTTCCTATATCGTGTAATATGGCTAAAAGGCTGAGGTCATTTAATAAATAGTCGGGCAGTCCTATTTTTTTCCCCAGGCTTACCGCCAGTTGTCTGGTTCTTTCCATATGCTCCATAGTTTCAATATTTCTCTCCTCCAGCGCCTTTTGCAGGGTAATTATCAGAGCGCTTCGAATACTACGGCTTTCCAGCATTTTCATTTTATACATATGTTCATCGGCCTGTTTTATTATACTGTTAATACCCGACCCGGCCTCAGTTTTTAGAGCAAAGCCAAAAGCAATGCTGAGTGGGGCTGCAAGCGAGCTTACTTTTGAGCAGTTTTCTCGTATAGCTTTAATCAATTGTATAATTTCATCTTCACAGCTTCCGGGTAGTACTATGGCAAATTCATCGCCGCCTACCCTGGCAACCAGGCTATGGTCAGGACAGGTATTGGAAATTATGGCAGCCGCCTCTTTTAACAGTAAATCTCCGCTTTCGTGGCCAAAAGCATCATTGATTAGTTTTAACCCATTAACATCACCGATGATAATGCCGAGAGGATAGTTTTCTTCCCGGTTCATCTGCTGCAACTCGGTTTCGAAATACGCCCGGTTCTTCAGTCCGGTTAATTGGTCATGCATGCCCAGGTATTCCAAACCCATCATAGCCTGCTTCAAATCGCTGATATCAGTAAGCACTATTAGTTTGCCGATGGGTTTGTTCTTATTATCCTTAAGCACCACCATGGAAAATTTGTAAAATCTCTCTTCCTCATTTTCCGGGATAGTCAATATTTCATCTTCTGCCGGTAGCCGGGAGCCGAAGTCAGACCAGTTGTAGGGAAAATTCTCCGCGGATTGTCCATTTAACTGACGGCGTGAAATCTTCAGCAACCTGGCTGCAGCCAGGTTAATATCCAAAAGCGTATCATGGTTGTCAATAAGAATAACCGGGTTGTCCATATTTTCCACGACTGAATCCCGAGCCAGGGGTATTATTCTCACCGGGCGGTAAATGAAGAGCGCATAATAGATAAAAAGCATGGCTAGTATCAAGGCCAGGGGGGTAGTCTCCAGCGGTAGCTTCAAGTTGAAGCCGGAATCAAAAAGAAAGTTTATCAAGGTTGGTACGGTGATTCCCAACAGTATGAGGCCGGGCCTGCTCCTGTATACGCGGGGTTGGCGTAGAAGGTCAATTAGAAACAGTAATGTGGTAAGCCCTATCAATGTATAGCTGTAGCCGGCGTGTACGTTGTACCACCAGGCATTTATACTATGAACTTCAACCACTTGACCAATATTAATAGTTAACGAGGTACGGAAAAGATGGTGGAAGGGGTTGGTGGCTATTAAAAACAAGGTAATAGTAGGCAGGATGAAGAGCAAACCAGGTTTTTTGCTTATGAGCGGTAGCTTGATGGAGGTGTATTCCAGCGCAAACATCAAAATTAAAACCGGGACGTAGACGATACCGATGAATTTAGCCTCGTGCCAAAAAATAATGGCGTAGTCGGCCCTGCAAAACTGCATTATGGCATTACACAGCACCCATTCGGTAAGTAGAGCGCCCATAACGGTAATAACTAGACTAAGGCTTTTCCCCCGGTACTGCTTACGGTACAAAAAAACTAAACAGGCGGGTAAACTTGCAATCAGTAAATATATGATACCCAGAAGTTCACTGCGCATATACATATCCTTCCCCCAAATCCAGCCATATTATATACATTTGCCAAATAATACAAAATACCTCTTTTGTAGGCAAAATTAGGGGGAAACAGGCGATAAGTCCAATAAGTCCGGGGACAGTCCCCGGACTTATTACTTATTCCCGATCGGTAAGTTATCGGGCGTTAGGCGGTTAGGGGTAAAGGGTGAAAGGCGTAGCGCAGACTAGTGTGTCTGCCCGACTGGCAATAACCGTCGTGACTACCATATTAATTTGCAGGACATCAATATCAGATAAAAGGAGGAACTACTTGATTATCCTACTCGATTACAAGTCTTCTCCTGTGCCAGTAGACGAGCAAGGTGCATAGAGCAAATAAGGCTGCCATACTCTCTATGGGATGGTAGAGTGCGTATACGATTATAACAATGGGGGTTAGCAAAAGGCGTACGGTTACTTTTAAGAAGCCATTTCCTGCTATATAGTTGGCTATGGGAGGGGAGTTGTTATAGTAGAAATCGACAAATGCCATTCCCCAGCTGGTTTTCATCAGGAAATCATCCCGGAAGTGGCGAAGCAGGGTAACTGCAGGGGTAAACTT
>CAZOIC010000178.1:0-2594 GCA_964579945.1 uncultured Syntrophomonas sp.
TGGAAGGTATTAATTGTAATCTGTATCGGCATATTCATGTCCACCCTGGATGGCAGTATACTTAATATTGCCAACCCCACCATTGCCAAAAGCATGTCCGTCTCCATGCAGCAGGTACAATGGGTAGTTACATCCTATATGCTGGTTATAACTGCTACCCTCTTGTTTTTTGGTAAACTGGGTGATCAAAAAAGTAGCAGCAAGATATATACCTATGGTTTTCTAGTTTTCACCATAGGTTCCTTCCTCTGCAGTCTGGCCTCTACCCTGCAGTTTTTGATAGCTGCCCGGATATTTCAAGCAATTGGAGCCAGTATGATGATGGCTACCGGTATTGGTATTGTCTCCAATGCATTCCCGGCTAAAGAGCGAGGCAAAGCCCTGGGTATCACCGGCAGTATTGTTGGTATAGGTAATATGACTGGTCCCAGCCTGGGCGGCCTGCTGGTAGCCCAATTTTCCTGGCCGGTAATATTTCTCCTTAACATCCCTATTGGCCTGGCTGGCTTCATTCTGGCTACCCGTTATCTCCCAGTTGATTCCCCTGCCCCGGGGCATGCGCAATTCGACCTGCAGGGTAATCTGCTGTTTGCCCTGGCAGCTACCCTGCTGCTGCTGGGTCTCTCTCAGGATACGTCAATAAACTATAACCTCTTTTTCCTGGGTTTCGTCTTTCTGCTGCTATTTATTCTAGTGGAGAGAAGGCATCCTTACCCATTGCTGGATTTCCATCTTTTCTACATAAAAAACTTTACCTATGGAAATATAATGGCCTTTATTTCCTATGCTACCCAAACTGCCGCCATCTTTTTATTACCTTTTTACATGGACAGGTTACTTCACCTCTCCCCGGCTACATCCGGTTTGATAATGACTATTACTCCAGTATCTATGGCTCTAACTGCTCCTTTAGCCGGCAATCTTTCTGATAAAATTGGTGCTCCCCGCCTGACTTCCGTAGCCTTTCTGCTTATGAGCTGCGGACATTTTATTCTTTCTACCTTGAGTACCAATTATGATTTACCCCGGATAGCTCTTGGTCTGCTCCTGCTGGGTATAGGAATGGGCAGCTTCGGTTCCCCTAATAACAGTTCCATCCTGGGTTCCATACCTAAAGAAAAAGCGGGCTATGCCGGGGGCTTTATCGCAACTATAAGAAACTTCGGCTTTGCCCTGGGTATTACTGCTTCTGTCAGCACCTTCACCTTGCTGTTTAACCATAAAGCACAGGGCCTGCCATATATCTTAGCTTATACCGGGGCCAGCGCCTGGGTATATCGAATAAACGCTGCTGTTTGCCTGTTCGGCCTGTTGTTATCAGTTATCAGCAGCCAGCATCGCCAACCTGGTCAAAATTCTTGCCAGAACTTTGACCAGTCGGTATAATTTTGATATAATCATTATGCATTATGCGCCTGTAGCTCAGTGGATAGAGCACCGGCCTCCGGAGCCGGTTGCGGAGGTTCGATTCCTCTCAGGCGTACCATTAAGAAAATAGGCACTTTCAGGGGTCTTTGAAAGTGCTATTTTTTTGCTTTGACAGAAGTTTTGACAGAATTTTTTATATTTCAGGGTTATTGCTATCTGTCTGTTGGTCAGTATTTATTGGTAGAACACTTTCGATTATTCCGTTCATTCTTTCTGCGCTGGCTGCTTTCATGCGGTTTAATACATGACTATAAATATTCAACGAAGTACTGGCATCTGCATGTCCTAGTAAATCCTGAATAGTCTTAATACTTTCGCCTTTTTCTAATAAAAGCGTAGCAACTGTATGACGCAAATTATGAAAGGCCGTATGCTTGATTCCTGCCCTTTCTAAAGCTCGACAGTGTATTTCATACAAACGCCTGATGTCTAACTTCTTACCCAGCGCTGTACAAAAAACTAAACCTTCATCGTTATAACTAGTTCCTGCTAACCGTTTTTCCTGCTCTTGTCTTTGTGTTAATCCGCAAATTAATGGCTCCCGAAGGGAGCGTTTTTTCTCGGATTAAATAATCTACAATAAAAATGAATACCGGAGCAAAGTGCGAATAATTCTCGTTTTGTTTTAGCATTAAAAATACTATAGAATCTGTTGTAGGACGTGATAATCTTGCAGCAGATATTTTTAACCTCAGTTAGCCCAGCAGAATATGTGCCAATTTAGCAGCTACTCCCATTTGCCCCATAGCGGATAATCTTAAACTGAAAACTGTGTCACGCATATAGGCTTTAAAAGCTTCTTTGTTTTGGAGTAGTTTCTTGATTGCTATATAAATCAAACACGGCACGGAACCCAGAATAAAGACTACAAAGCTGTTGTAAACGCCTAATAATGCGGCCAGGGCAACCATGAGTTTGAAGTCGCCTCCACCCATACCCCCCATTAACCAGAACGGCAAAAAGAACGCAAACGCAAAAAGGATATTCGTGAGAATTGATATATCATGGTATTGGTATATCCCTAACGCCAGAACAACAAGCACTAAAAGATTATAGATTTTTCGGTAACGGTAATCAGTGTAGAAAACTACACCCATGACTACGACTGCAACAATAAAAGTAACAGGCAACATAATCCCTCCTATTTAAAAATCTCCATAAAAAAA
>CAZOIC010000179.1:0-2568 GCA_964579945.1 uncultured Syntrophomonas sp.
ACCTGGTAATTAATCCTGAGGAGGGCAAACTTGATTTCATTCTGGTCAGCAATGGTAGCTGGTATGTGGGGGCCAGAGTCCTGCCCTATAAAGCAGTTATGGGCATAGGCGAACATGCCGTAACCACTGAAAGTCAAAACCTGTTATCCAACATTGGCGACAATTCCAGTGCCAGCAATTTACTGCAGCGCAATGTCGAAATAAAAGGAAACCGGGTTTTAACCAACAAGGGTAATCTAATCGGGGTTATCAGCGAATACGAGGTTGATGAAATCACCGGTAAGATAATTCGTCTGGAATACAAGACAGCACAGGACGAAACCAAAATAGATATTGTGGAAGCTGCCGATGTACTGACCTATGGAACTGATGTAATTGTTGTCCGGGAAAAGCAGGACAGCCCGAAACCAGGTAATCCCTCCGGGTCTGAAGATATAACTGCCAAAGCTTCTGGTGGGGAAACTGATGGAGCAGCCTTGTTTAAGGCACGGCAAAAACAGTTCCTGCTCGGTAAAAAGCTGGTTCAAGATGTAAAAGATGATTCCAGCAATATACTAATTGCTGAGGGTACTCTGGTAACAGAGGAAATAATAAATCTGGCTGAACAGCATAATCGGTTTACTGAGCTGTCCCAGTGTGCCAAATAGTTAAACAGCAGGTGTAATTAAGATGACGGATTCCAAAAAGTTTATTACCCGGATAATATTACTGATGGCAGTTGCAGTAATATTGACTCTGTGGTTGGCCTCATTGGCTCTGGCTAAAAGGGACTCCGTCATTTATCCTTCCAATATTATAGTAGGTGGGGTAAGTCTGGCCGGGTTAGGCCATGACGAAGCTGCTGAGTTATTGGCAGAACAATTACCAGTCGGGTATGGCAGGCAGCTATTACTGCAATTACCCTCCCGGCAACTGTACATACCATTTAGCGAAGTTGGTATTGCCTATGATATTCCTGCCACTCTTGACCAAATCGACACTTCTTCGCATCAAACTGGCATAGGGGTTTTTAAGCATAGCATCGCCCGTGGCAGTACTATCAACATGGCCCCGAAAATAAACTGGAACAGAACATTAATGGAAGAACAATTAACCGAACTAAAAAACACCTGCGACCAACCTGCTATTAATGCCCGCATTTTGCACAGCAATGATTATCTGGAGTACATAGGACATAAGACCGGATATGCCATCGATAAAAATGCCAGCCTGAAAGAGATTGAGAATTCCCTGCAACAAGGCTCATTGGGGCCTATTCCGCTCATTACCAGCGAGATTCATCCCCGGGTTAAGATTGAAGACATAAAAGGAGTAAAAGATATGCTGGGAATCAGTGTGAGCAGAATAAACCTGCCCATAGCAGATTTAAAACCTTTGCTGCACCTTCTAAATGGTTTCATTATCATGCCTGCCGACAGTTTTTCCTTAAACCAGATTATAAGCCCCCAATCAATGGCATTCTCCGATGGCAGCCTGGTTCTGGTAAACGGCACTCTAATTCGGGCTTTATCTCAGGCTGGCCTTTCGCAGTCAATCCAACCGCCTGGCTTTGCCAATAACTTGCAACACCCGGTCTTAATAACTGCTCTTATAGATGGAAATAATCTTATTATTAAGATATTTGGCTGCCAGACTGATGAGGGCAAGGAAATACTGTTTATTACTGAAAAGGAAGAGATACCTCCCCAGATGCAGGTGAAAATAGACAAAAAACTATCGCCGCAGCAGCGGATAGTTCTACAGGAGGGGCAGAACGGATATATAAATCGCAGCTATCGGGTAGTAAGAATAAAGGGCCAAGAAACAGAAAAAACGCTTTTATCGGAGGAGCTTACTCCTGGACGGGATACAATAATTGCGGTGGGCCCGGGAACTATCAAAAAATAAGGGACATATGACACAGGGGGACGTTATTGGTGTGTCATTCCAAGGGAATGACACACCAATAACGTCCCCCTGTGTCACCACGCTTCTCCTGTGTGAATATTAAAGCGGGATTTTTCTTGACCTTTATGTTATAATTACCATGATTTTTAACAAGCTATCAGGAGGAATAATAATGGATGATTTAGCCAAACAGGTAAAACAAGAGATGCTTAGAACCTTAATTTGGATTATTATTGCTATGGGTGCAGCTACTGCCACAGTATATATAGCTTGGTAGCAGTCTATGTAGAAAATAATGACAGAGAGGTGTAGGTATGGCAATTATCGATTTAAACGCCAATAATTGGGAAGAAGAGGTAACGAAGTCAGAACTTCCGGTTCTGGTTGATTTTTGGGCCCCCTGGTGTGGTCCCTGTAAAATAGTAGGACCGGTGGTAGAAACACTGGCAGCCGAAAATGCAGGTAAGATAAATGTTGGTAAATTAAACGTTGATGAAAACAAAAGTATTGCAGTTCAGTATGGTATACGTGGTATTCCCACTATAGCCTTTTTCAAAGGCGGCAGCGAAGTAAAACGCATAGTAGGAACCCAGGGTAAAGAACAATTACAAAAAGCTATTAACGACGTCATAGGCTAATTCAATGACAAGGTGACAAGGGGACGGTTCTCCTGTCAGGAAC
>CAZOIC010000180.1:0-2545 GCA_964579945.1 uncultured Syntrophomonas sp.
TATACTAATACTGCTTTTGAGATTCATATCCCCGGCATTGGCGCGCAAAGTGCGGTAGGCGGAGGGGGAAGGTACAACGGGTTGGTGGAAGAATGTGGTGGTCCGGACTTACCAGGGATAGGATTTGCTATGGGTATAGAACGTTTGCTACTGGCCGTAAATACCCTGGCGTCAAAAACGGACTCCGGAAAAAATGATGTTTTTGTTACAATTATGTCTGACCAATATGAACTCCAGGCTCTGGAATTATTAACCCGCCTGCGTCAGGAAAATATTAGAGCTGAGAAAGATTATATGGGGCGTAGTGGACGAGCGCAGATGAAGTATGCGGATAAACTGGGGGCCAGAATGGTAATAATCATTGGTGACGATGAAATCCAGCAAGGCTATTTTACTGTTAGAGATATGCAGAGCAAAGAGCAGGTTCAAGTCGATAAGGAAGAGATAATTGAATCTGTCAAAGATAGACTGGCTATGATTAGAGGAGGAAACGGGTAGATGAAAAGAACTTACAGGGCTACCGAACTTGCCCTAGAAAACGTCGGTGAAGTGGTTACCCTCAATGGTTGGGTTGATAGTCGCAGGGATCATGGAGGCCTCATATTTATTGATTTAAGAGACCGTTCCGGTATAATTCAGGTGGTTTTCAGTCCTGAGGTAAACATGGACGCTTTTCACCTGGCGGAACAGGTACGCAGCGAATATGTGGTAGCAGTTCAGGGCACAGTTTGCCAAAGACCTGCAGAGACCGAAAATCCCAACCTGAAAACTGGTAAAATAGAAATTTATGTGGAAAAGATGGAAGTTTATAGCGCTGCCCATACCCCACCTTTCTATATCGAAGACGGTATTGATGTGGATGAAACTCTGAGACTCAAATACCGTTACCTGGATTTGCGTCGTCCCGAGATGAGAGATAACCTAATCCTACGTCACCGGGTTATAAAAATAATGCGTGATTATTTAGATAAAAACGGTTTTCTGGAAATAGAAACCCCTATGCTGACTAAAAGTTCTCCCGAAGGTGCCAGGGATTACCTGGTTCCCAGCCGGGTGCACCCTGGGCAGTTCTATGCTTTACCCCAATCACCCCAGATATTTAAGCAATTACTAATGGTAGCAGGTATGGAGAAATACTTCCAGATTGCCCGTTGTTTTCGGGATGAAGATTTAAGAGCCGACCGCCAGCCAGAGTTTACGCAACTTGACATAGAAATGTCATTTATCGATGAGGAAGATATTTTTAATCTGGTGGAACAACTGGTACAGGAAATATTTAGTGGAGGTATTGGTCGTCAGATTAATATTCCTTTTCCACGTATAGCTTATGATGAGGCTATGCAGAAATATGGCAGTGATAAGCCGGATATGCGCTTTGGATTGGGAATTAAGGATATTACAGCAATAGTTAAAGATGTGGACTTTAAAGTTTTTTCTGCTGCAGTAGAGGCTGGTGGAGTTGTTCGGGCTATCAATGCTAAAACCTGTGCTTCATTTACCCGCAGGGAGATTGACGATCTGGGCAAGATGGCAGTGCAAAATGGGGCCCGTGGTATGGCCTGGATAGTAGTTACTGAAAATGAATTAAAATCACCGATTACTAAATTTTTCAGTGAAGAAAAAATGCAGGAAATACTTAGCGCGTTGGATGCGCAACCTGGTGACCTCTTACTCTTTGCTGCTGATCAGCCCGATATAGTAGCCCGGGTATTGGGAAATTTGCGTTTGGAACTGGGTAAGTCACTTGGGCTTATTGATGAAAACCAACTGAATTTTGCCTGGGTAGTAAATTTCCCCTTGCTGGAATACGATTCAGAAGAGAAACGCTATGTAGCAGTGCACCATCCCTTTACTTCTCCCCGGGTAGAAGATTTTGATTTACTTGATAAGTCTCCCGGTGAAGTTAAGGCTCGGGCTTATGACCTGGTACTTAATGGTACTGAAATTGGGGGGGGAAGTATCAGAATACATCGTCGGGATTGGCAGGAAAAAATGTTTTCCTTGCTAAATATCAGCTCGGAAGAAGCAGAAGATAAATTCGGTTACTTGCTGGAAGCGTTTCAGTACGGAACTCCTCCCCATGGGGGAATAGCCTTCGGCATTGACCGCCTGTTAATGATAATGGCTGGTAGGCAAAGTATTCGCGACGTTATGGCCTTCCCCAAGACCCAGAGTGCCTCCTGTCCCATGACTGAAGCACCTTCCGGAGTAAGTGCCAGGCAGCTGCGGGAACTGGCTCTTAAGATAAGAGATAAGTAAACATAAATGCCAGAAATGGTGCATAGTGGTGTACAGTAGTTTCTTGAAGAAGTATTTAATCTGTGCTATATTCTAGTTAGCAAAAGTAAACTTAAAAAGTTGAAACCCCTGCTGTGTACGTGTGATTAGCCGTTAAGTTTTTGCCAACACCAAAAACCAGGGAACCTGTCTCTGTGCGAGGCTGTATACCCACATATTGAGTGGGAAACATTAATCGCACAGGAGGGTACCCACCTGCGATGCAGGTTTAAACTACGGCACCACGGCTCGGTGGGGTTTTGTTTTT
>CAZOIC010000181.1:0-2519 GCA_964579945.1 uncultured Syntrophomonas sp.
TTAATTGCCTTAAGCAGTGCTTCGAAGGCGGTAGTATTATGAGTAACCCGGGGCAAATAAACTTTTTCAACCGGGAAGTTATTTATTATTTTGGCCAATCCGCCGATATGATCGGAATGGGGGTGAGTACCTACTATAACTGCCAGTTGCTTTACTCCCTGGTTACGTAGGAATTCGTTGATATTATCGCCTTCTTCGCTTTTACCACCGTCAACCAGCATATATTCACCAGCCGGGGTTTTAATTATAATGGCATCCCCCTGCCCGCAATCAATAAAACAGACTTCCAGTTGGCCGGTTCTACTCTCCTTTTTTTGATTATCCAATGATAAAACATTTTGTTCTTTAACGGTACTGCTGCTTTGGCTGCAACCACCCAGCAGGGACAGTAAAAAGAGCAGCAGCAACATAATAGTCCACCGTTTTTTTGACAAGTTAAAACCTCCTAATATAGCTGTGTAACATGATTATTCGCCTATGCTACTGTTTAATCCTCTGTGCTCAGGGGTAAACAAAGCAATGAGGGGACACAGGGGGACGTTTTTGGTGTGTCATAGTAATGACACACCAAAAACGTCCCCCTGTGTCCCGAGGAACTTTCCTAACTCCTAACCCCTAACTCCCCTTACCCCATGTAAGTTTTTCCACCTGCTAACGTAAATAGAATTAAAACCATAAAGGAGGAGTTTTATGCGGGTTAGAAGTAATAAACACCTGTTCTTATCAGGCTTGCTGCTACTGGTTATGATATTTGGAATATGTGGTGTAGTGTATGCCATTAACAGCCAGGCCGAAAAGCCTGAGGTCCCCAAGACAGTTAATAAGGTACCACAGCTTCCGGTAGTAGGAACGGTGGAAAAATTAGAGGAACTGCTATCCAGTTCTGCTGTTCTACAAGAGGAAGGATTATCTGGTGGACGAATGATGGCAATGGAGAAAAGTGTAGCAGAGGTTGCCGTTGATCAGGCCGCACTACCTGCTCCCGCCGCACCTACCGCCAATTACAAATCTGACTATTCAGCAACCAATGTTCAGGTTCAAGGTGTAGATGAAGCTGATATAGTAAAAACTGACGGCAGTTATATTTATACGCTAAAAGATAAACAGCTCAGCATAGTAAAAGCGGTACCAGCAGATAAGATGAAGCTGGTTTCTAAAACTAGTTTTAACAACAATTTTAACCCCCGGGATATTTATATTGATGCCAAACACCTGATTGTAATCGGTGACTCCTATAAAAATAACCCTCAACCGGTTAATAACGTAAAAAAGATGATATATCCTGGCCCACCCCAGTACAACCCTCAGACCTGCAAAGCTATAATTTATAATATTAAAGATAAAACTAATATAACTGTAAGCCGGGAAATTGAGCTGGAAGGCAACTGCCTGTCAACCCGTAAAATCGGTTCCAGCTTATATCTGGTAAGCAACAACGGTATACCCTACTACCGCCCGGGTGACCCGATAATTCTTCCTTCCTATCGTGATTCAGCGGTTAGCAAGGAGTTTAAGTCTATATCCTGTGATAAAATCAATTATTTCCCCGACTGTGTCTACCGCTCTTATATTATCGTGGCTTCAATTAATACCGATAACCTGGATCAGAAGGTAGATATTAAAACTTACCTGGGGAATGGGGATAACATTTACGCTTCCACCTCTAACCTGTATATAGCACTAACTTCCTACCCCCATATGCAGCCTTTGCTGGAAGACAGTGCCAATCCCCAGACCCGGCCTGAAATCAAGACGGAAATATACCGTTTTGCCCTGCAGGGGGCCAGCAGCACATATACCGGTAGGGGTACAGTTCCGGGCACCATATTAAACCAATTTTCCATGGATGAGCATAAGGGCTATTTCCGCATAGCTACCACTACCGGCGAGCTATGGGGCCAGGGGCAGGACGTTTCTAAAAATCACATCTATGTTCTTGATGCCGAGCTTAAATCAGCTGGTAAAGTGGAAAACATTGCCCCCGGTGAAAAGATATACTCTACCCGCTTTATGGGCGACCGGGCTTACATGGTGACCTTTAGAAACGTGGACCCTTTCTTTGTTATTGACCTGAAAAACCCGCAAAAACCGGCAATACTGGGCAAATTAAAAATACCGGGATACAGTGATTACCTGCATCCCTATGATGAAAACCACATTATTGGTTTCGGTAAAGATACCGTGGAAATGAAAGGCTGGGATGGTGAACCGCAGGCTTTCTACCAGGGACTCAAGATTGCCATTTTTGATGTCACCAATGTCAGTCAACCGGTAGAAATGTCAAAGGTGGTTATTGGTGACCGCGGTACTGACTCCGAGATTCTTAATAATCATAAAGCATTGCTATTTTCTAAAGAGAAGAACTTGATGGCCTTCCCGGTTACCCTTATGGAAAAAACACCGGGGGTAAAAGACAAGGCCAATACCTCTCCCGCTTATGGGTCCTTCAGTTTCCAGGGAGCCTACATCTATAATATTGATTTGAAAAATGGACTTAAGTACAAAGGCAGGATAAGCCA
>CAZOIC010000182.1:0-2515 GCA_964579945.1 uncultured Syntrophomonas sp.
TTCTACATACATACAAATAACGGTCATATCATCGGCGGGTTGGCCGTGGCAAAGGGATAAGGCTTTGTTGATTATCATCTCCGCCAGTATTTGCGGGTCTTTTTCATCTACATCGGACAAAAACTCCTGTATCCAGAACTCCCCGCCGACATCCCTCGATGCCTCCAGAACCCCATCGCTGACCATGACTAAAATATCTCTCGGGTACAGGGCTCTTTTTTCACTTATTACCTCCAGATTGTCCAAAATGCCTACAGGTACTGAATTTGAAGTAATCACCCCTACCTTTTTTCCCCGTTTGACAAAAGAAGGGGCGCTGCCCACCTTAATAACATCAAGTTCTGCGGTATAAAGGTCAATCATTAGCATATCCAGGGTGGCAAAACTTTCCGAGGTAGAACGTAGAAGCAGTACAGAATTAATCGTCTGTAAAGATGTCTCCTGGTCAAAGCCGGTACTAAGCAAGTTCTCCAGCAGACGTACTGCTGCCTGGCTTTCACTGCAGGCTTTTTCCCCCACTCCCATACCATCACTGAGGGCTACCAATTCTTTGCCTTCCTTAAGGGTGGCAATGGTAAAGCTATCGCCACATACCTGTTCCTTGCCTACCTGGGCTGCCCCGCTGTTAACCCGGTAGTTAAAGGCCCGGGTCAGGGTAAATTCACACTGTCCTCTACCGGTAATACGCGGGCATTTTTTCTCGCAGATTTCCATTTTTTCACCCAGTAAACCGGAAATTACCGGTCCCACCTGGTACTCGCAGGTATGACCATCCCCGCAAGCTGACATGATAGTATTGATATACAGTTGTTGGCCACCGCTACGTACCGGGTTTAAATCTTTAATATCCAGTCCCCGTTTTTTAAGATCTCTTAATAAACTTTCTCGTAATTCAAGATCCAACTCGGTGCTAACATCAACTTTTTGAGCCAGATTTTTCATAACCTGGCTAATTCCCTGCAGTTGCCTGGATACCAGGTTGCGAGA
This sequence comes from uncultured Syntrophomonas sp., assembly GCA_964579945.1. Lineage (GTDB taxonomy): Bacteria > Bacillota > Syntrophomonadia > Syntrophomonadales > Syntrophomonadaceae > UBA4844. The sequence goes on from CAZOIC010000182.1 coordinate 988, forward strand.
TTCTTGTAACCTTCCCAACCAGTATTCGTTAATGCGCAGGTTATCAAACAGATGATTGATGGCCCCTAGCATTTCTCGGCCATAGATACAGCGTCGACGGAAACTAACCGGGCATTCTTCATAGTTAACTTCTCCGCTGCTTTCAGCAATACTGAATATATCAAGTATCTCCTGGGAGGTAGTATAGCAATTGCGCCCCCAGCAATCTTCATGACGGGAACAACTACTACAGAAATTGGCGGAAATTTCATCGTACAGGTAGGCTAGATAGGCGGAGTCCTCAGCCTGGTATCGGGTACGAGTTTCCTCCATAAAGGTACTGCTTAATTCATCAAAAACACCAGCCAGATGTTCTATGCGGTTACGAGCAGTATCTTTGATGCCAAAATTCATGTTCAGGTCTTTCTCTTTAAGGTTCCTAATCGGGCCCAGTGATTGTATCGGCAACTTTTCTTTTAGGGACGCCGGCAAAAGTAAAAATATTAAACAGGCTATCCCGGTTTCCCACATACCGAGGATAGTAGCCTGAGTTTCCGATATAAACATGGATAGGGCCAGGGTACCCAGCATATAACCAATAATTACCCCCAGGCGGCCAAAATTTCTGAATAATCCGGCCAGCAGACCGGAAATAGCATATATCCCCAGGCTCTGGGCAAATATGCTAGATGATATGGAAGGTATAATGCCTGCCATTACCCCTACCATGGTACCTCCCCCACTACCCCAGAGAAAGGCAGCTATTAAAATACCCAATCGACATAGTATGGCAGCAATACTTAGTCCCCCTAGATGGACATCATTTAAGCCCATTATTACTCCAACCCCCAGTATCATAAAGGCAGCAATATCCTCGAAGGAAAATGTTGCCAGGGGCTTGTGTTGTCTCAAAGAATCAGCCGCCACCAGGAAGACAAAGGTTAAAACCCCAGATATGAGGGCTTCAAAGATTATAATCATTTCCTGGTAAAAGGATATACCAGTAAAAAACATAATAAGGGTCTTACTTAAAAATATCACCGCAATGCTTAAAAGGGGTAAACCCCACCAAGTTTTTTCTGCAGGCATTTTTATGTAATTAATAACCCCCAGCAGAACCAGGATAGTAATTAGAGCTGATCCCAGGCTTAAGCCCTGTAAAACAGTAAGTAGACCTATCCCAGCGCAAACTGCCAGTAGAACTGAACGAGTCCGATCCCGATGGCCAAAAGCAGCCAAACAGGCATAAACAAATGGTAAAAGCTCGCCCAGTATAAAAGCGCGGGACATGAATACGATTAGTACCGCCGGCAAAAGCCGGTCAAGAGTTAACAGGGAATTAAGGTAGATTGCCGATCCAGCCAGGATACTTTGTAGATCCAGGTTTATTTTATTATTTAGATTAAAAACCCGGCGCCGAAAAGTATTTTTACCGTTAATCGGCCCTTCGCTAATTCTCTGATAAGGATAAATATGAAGTTTGTCCTGCATCCTTATCCCCCCAATACAAAGTCTTGTCCACCAATTATAGCTTCTTTGTTTGGTAAAA
>CAZOIC010000183.1:0-2515 GCA_964579945.1 uncultured Syntrophomonas sp.
CAGTTATGTAGATTTACGAGGAGGTTATTGGATGAAGGTTTACCCAACTAGTAAAATTCGTAATATAGCTCTGGTTGGCCATGGAGGTACCGGGAAAACCTCCCTGGTAGAAGCAATGCTATTTAATACAGGGGCTATCAAAAGAATAGGGAAGGTTGATGACGGCAACTCAGTAGCAGATTATCTTCCCGAAGAGGTCAAGAGAAAAATTACCATCAGTACAGCACTGGTTCCCTGTGAATACAGGGACCATAAAATAAATGTTCTTGATACCCCTGGATATGCTGATTTCTATTTTGAGGTAACCGGTGCTATGCGGGTGGTAGACTCCATAGTAATGGTTCTTTCTGCCAATGCCGGAGTTGAAGTTCAAACTGAAGTAATCTGGGAAGACTTTGCCAATGTTCCCAAAATAGTGTTTATCAACAAGATGGACCGGGAGAATGCTGATTATTATAAAGCACTAAATGAGATGAAAGAAAGTTTTTCCGATAATATTGTCCCGGTGCAGCTACCCATTGGAGCAGAGGATAATTTTAAAGGTGTAGTTGACCTGGTTAAAATGAAAGCCCTCCTATTTGAGCCTGGTACTGGCAAAATCAACGAAACCGATATACCAGCCGACATGATGGATGACGTCGAGACCTACAAAGAGGCTTTAATCGAAGCTGCAGCTGAAGCTAATGATGAATTGCTCACCAAATATCTGGAGGGCGAAGAACTCAGTGATACCGAAATACTGGAAGGCATTAAGGAAGCAGCTAGCAACGGTTCAGCCGTTTTTGTATTCTGTGGCTCCGCCCTTAATAACATAGCTATCCAGCCAGTAATGGACTTTATCGTTGACTGTAGTGCCACTCCGGATACTAACCCAATAGTAAAGGGAAAAGACTTGGACAATGATCCCCTGGCCGCCCAGGTTTTCAAAACTATAGCCGACCCTTATATTGGCCGGCTTACTATGTTCCGCGTCTTTACCGGTAAGATGAAAGCGGACAGTGTAGTATATAATGCTAACAAGGAAAAAGATGAAAAAATTGCCCAGATATTAATAATGACGGGTAAGGAGCAGGCGACAGTACCAGAGTTATATGCTGGTGATATTGCTGCAGTAGCCAAGTTGTCAGTAACCGCTACTGGAGATAGCCTTACCGTTAAATCTAATCCAATAATTATCGAACCTATAGAGTTTCCCGAGCCTACCCTTAGCATGGCTATTGAACCCAAGAGTAAGGGCGATGAGGACAAACTAAGCGGAGCTTTACAGCGTTTACTGGAAGAAGATCCTACTATCCGGGTAGAAAAGAATACCGAAACCAGACAAACCATAATGAAATCTATGGGTGATACTCATGTAGATATCGTAATAGAAAAACTATCGCGGAAATTTGGGGTAGATGTGGTCAGCAAGGAAATGCGCATACCATACCGGGAGACTATTCGGGGTACGGTTGAAGCTGAAGGTAAACATAAAAAGCAGACTGGTGGCCATGGTCAGTACGGGCATGTTTGGATTAAATTCGAACCCACCGAAGATGGCGAATTCGTATTTGAAGAACATGTATTCGGCGGTTCCGTACCTCGCAACTACTTCCCGGCAGTAGAAAAAGGCTTGATAGAAGCTATGGAGGAAGGTGTGCTGGCCGGTTATCCGGTAACTAATTTAAAAGCTACTCTTTATGATGGTTCTTATCACTCCGTAGACTCTTCAGAAATGGCCTTTAAAATGGCAGCTCGTCTCGCCTATAGAAAAGGTTTAGAATCCGCCAAACCCGTCTTACTGGAACCCATCGTTAATGTAGAGATTGAGGTACCTGAGGCTTATATGGGTGATATAATCGGTGATATGAACAGTAAACGGGGTAGAGTCATGGGTATGGAACCGGCAGACCGGAAACAGATAATTAAGGCCCAGGCTCCACAGGCAGAAATGGCCCGTTATACTATAGACCTGAAATCTATGACCCAGGGACGGGGTAAGTTTAGAATGGAATTCTCCCATTACGAAGAAGTGCCGACCCAGATTGCCGAAAAAATTATTGAAAAAGCCAGACAGGAGAAAGAAGAGAAATAGTTTGTTTCAAGTGTTTCAGTTGTTGTTGGATGGGGCTTTTAACCATTAATTGAAAAAATATCGGTAACAATAAACCACAAGGTATGTGACCTTGTGGTTTATTGTCTTTTGGGGTGAATATAAATTTAATCAAATTAAGCCTATTTTACAAAGAAAGAGGGGAGATGTGATTCCATCCCCCCTATATTCTAATACTATTAGCCCAGTAAATAACGTCTGCGCATAATCCGAAGTGTTATTAGAACAATTTACCTAGGTTATATGCCTTCAGTATTTGTGGATTTGTCGTGTCCCTAAAGGGGTTCGGAGAAACCGGCTCGCATCGGGAATGGGGTATTAGGATCAGTAATATGCTTGAGAATTAATACTGCATCAGTAACATCGATTTCTGCATCCCCGCTTACATTGGCGGCTATTTGTTGTTGCGCATTAAGTGTAGAT
>CAZOIC010000184.1:0-2506 GCA_964579945.1 uncultured Syntrophomonas sp.
TATGGGTATCAATAGAGCGTTCATAACCCTCATAAATATCCCCGTAAGCTCTCTCTAAAAGCTGCAGGCGGCTTAAAACCTGGCCTGGGTATTCCAACAGAGCATTGATAAGTTTAAATTCGGTGGGGGTCAAGGTGAGCAATGTATTATCAACATATAATTCAAAACGGGACGGTTCCAGACGCAGGTTTTTTACCGTTATCGTGGCGACTGCCGGGGAGTGATTTTTACTACGCCGTAAAACCGCTTTGATACGAGCACTTAACTCCCGCAGGCTAAAAGGCTTGCTGATATAATCATCAGCACCTAATTCCAATCCTAGTAATTTATCTATTTCATCAGTTTTGGCGGTCAACATAATAATTGGGACCTCACTAAAACGGCGAATTTCTTTACATACTTCCAGGCCATTTAGTTCAGGCAGCATTAAATCCAGGACAACAAGGTCAAAGCTCTGGTTACGAAAGAGCTCCAGAGCCTCATTACCGTTACTCGCCCGGGTAGTTTCAAACCCCTCCTGTCTAAGATAATTATCGATCATATCCAGGATTTTAACTTCATCATCCACCAGCAGTAGCCGATTGGTCATTATCAATCACCTCTATATGCTTATCTTAACACCCTTACCTGGCATTCATCCACAGGTCGGATAAAGTGATATAAAAATTTTCATTCTTTGTGATAAAAGGTATAATACAAGTGACTGTATTTTTCTATTAGCGACCTCATATATAAAAGCATATATTAACTTATAATACTTCAAAGGTGGAATTAATAGAGTGAACTATTCAGCAGTTATACTGGCCGCTGGCAAAGGGGTGCGTATGCATTCGCAAATGCCCAAGGTGTTACACCGGGTAGCCGGCAAACCCATGATATGGTATGTAGTTAAAGCAGTCAAAGAAGCCGGAATAGATGATATTACTCTGGTGGTAGGACATGGTCGGGAAATGGTACAAGAGGCTTTATCGGGCGAAAATTTACGCTTTGTAGTACAAGAAGAACAGCTGGGCACTGGTCATGCCCTGATGCAGGCCCAGGGCAGTATTGATCCGGCCAACACTTTGCTGGTTTTAGCCGGAGACACTCCGCTTTTAGAAGGTAAAACTTTAAAAAAATTACTGGACTTCCATCGGCAGCAGCAAGCCCGGGCCACCGTTCTCAGCGGTCTGCTCCCTGACCCTTTTGGCTATGGCCGCATTATTCGCCAGGCCGATGGAGGATTGGAGCGTATTGTCGAAGAAAAGGATGCCACCCCGGAAGAAAAGGAAATAGCAGAAATTAACACTGGTATGTACTGCTTTCAGGCCGGAGCTGTATTTGCAGCACTTTCTCAGGTTAAGTGCAGTAATGCTCAGGGAGAATACTATCTTACCGATGTTTTACCCAAATTAAAAAATGATGGACATAAAGTGGCGGTACTGGCTACTGATGAAGTAGACCAGATTCATGGAATTAATGACCGGGTACAGATGGCTTCGGCCGAAACTATAATTAGGCAGCGACATAACCAGGAACTGATGAAAAACGGCGTAACTATTAGGGCTCCGGAAACAACTTTTATCGACAGTACAGTGAAAATTGGTATAGATACAGTTATTTACCCCTTTACTATCATTGAGGGACAGACTATTATTGGGGAGAATTGCACTATTGGGCCTTACACCCGCATAAATGATTCCTCCATAGGTAATGATGTAGTAATCGAAAGCTCACGAGTAAAAGAAGCCCGTATAGGCAATCACTGCAATATCGGCCCCTTTGCTTACCTGAGACCAGAGGCCGACTTGCAGGAGAATGTTAAAGTGGGCGATTTTGTTGAGATAAAAAAATCTATCATTGGGGCCGGAAGCAAAATTCCTCACCTCAGTTACGTAGGGGATGCTCTTTTAGGAAAAGGAGTCAATGTCGGTGCTGGTACTATTACTTGCAACTATGATGGCAAAAAGAAATTTCGCACCATATTGGAAGACCGCGTATTTATCGGCAGTAATACTAATCTGGTAGCGCCGGTAACCATTGGTGAAGATTCCATGACCGGGGCCGGGTCTACCATTACCCGTGATATCCCCGCTCACACCCTGGCCGTGGAACGGGCCGAACAAAAACATAGTAGGAAAAAATCCAAGGAATAGAGTATGAGGAGCACCAGGAGCAGATACAACAGGTAAAGGGAAGTATCCTCACTACCCCTAACTCCTCACTCAAAACAAATTAATCAAGTTCTATATTCAAAGTTATTTACAAGGCAGCTTTGTTATTAGCGCCTTATTAACCATCCATGGTGGGAGGCCGCAACCACTGATGAAAATAGAAGTGAGGGCTAAATTATTTTAAAAAGATTCAGCGTTAATCATAAAAAGCTGCGTCCTTCTGCGTCTAAAAAACTTTATTTTCTTATTATCAGGAACAAAATTTTTTAGGAGGTTAAAATAATGAAAGCATCCAGGTGGAGGATGAAACTGTTTACCGGAAATGCTAACCCCTGTCTGGCTGAAGAAATAGC
>CAZOIC010000185.1:0-2418 GCA_964579945.1 uncultured Syntrophomonas sp.
TACACACGGTAGAGGAATATTTTAGCCGGGAAATAGGTGAAAAGCTGTTGCATCGTTCAGAGGTGGAGAAGAAAAAACGGCTAAAACTTTATAAGACCACGGCTTTCACTACCATAAAGGGGATAATACGAAGCTACTTTATACTCAGTATAGATGAAGGACTGGGAAATAAGCTGGTACATAAGATGATTATCGATGAAGTGGAAGCCGGAACGGAAGACTCTTACGTTGAGGATGTTTTAGCCGAGTGTGCCAATGTAATACTCGGTAATTCTATAAAGCATTTTCCAGAAATACAAGAACTGGTTATGATGGAAACACCAGTGACACTTTCTTCCGATCGAACCGCTATAAAATACCTGAATGCTGATATATGGACCTGTGATATGGTATTTACAGCAGGAAAACTAAGTGTCAGCCTGAGGACTCAGGAAAAATTACCAGTCACCATATAGTTATTTATTAGGGAGGTTTAGATATGGCGAAGATACTAATAGTAGATGATTCAAGTATTGTCAGGCGCAACCTAAAAACCATATTGACAAGGGCAGGCCATGAGATTATAGCCGAAGCTGAAAATGGAATGCAAGCTTATAACGAGTATACAAAAAATAAACCTGATTTGGTAACCATGGATATAACCATGCCCCTGTTAGATGGAGTGCGAGCGGTTAAGAAGATAATGACTACATATCCCGAGGCCAGGATAATAATGGTCAGTGCTATTGACCAGAAGAACATGGTTTTGGCTGCTATTCAAAATGGAGCCAAACATTATATCCTTAAACCCTTTGATCCTGATAAGGTTATCGCAGCTGTTAATGCTGTGTTGGGTAATAAATCTGGTGGTGAGCAGTCCCCGGAACAAAAGTAGACTGGACTTCTCCATTACAATACTTACTGACTATAAAAATCCTGCAGTCCTGCAGGGATAATGGCGGTTCCACGTACAGCAAATCACTAAAGCTGCTGCAATAACCCCACATAACGCAATCCTCAGTGACCCGAGGATTTACTGAGCGCCCGAGCTGACTGGGTGGAAACTTTTAAAATCCCTGAGCTCTTTCAATAGCTTTCTTGATGCTATCAATTACTTCCTCCAGCAGGTAGCGATCCGGGCCTTGAGCCATTAATCTTACCAGGGGTTCAGTGCCAGAGGGTCTTACCACCAATTTGCCCCATTCCCCCAAACGTTCTTTAGCTTCATTAAGGGCAGCAACCACCAGTTCATGGCCTAAAATTTCGTCTTTATTTTCCAGGTTGACATTTACCAGCAGCTGGGGTTGTTTTTCCATCTCCCGGGCTAACTCGGACAAACTTAAACCGCTGCGTTTCATAACCTCCGCCACCTTGATTGAGGTCAAGAGGCCATCTCCGGTGGTGGCATAGCGAGAGAATATTATATGGCCGGATTGCTCTCCCCCTAGCAGGGAACTGGTTTCCTGCATCTTTTCCAGGACATAGCGGTCTCCCACTTTACAGCTCTCAATGGTTATATTTTCCCGCCGCAGAGCAATGTCCAATCCGATGTTGCTCATTACCGTAGCTACAATACTGGGGGGTGAAAGTTGCCCCCAACGGTAAGCATCTAAAGCACAAATAAGCATTATATAGTCACCGTCCAGCTCATTGCCTCTTTCATCAACAATTATACAGCGATCAGCATCCCCGTCATAAGCTATGCCTAGATCAGCTTGATGCTCTACCACTGCTTTAAGCAGACCATCGGTATGAGTGGATCCACAGCGGTCATTAATGTTAACCCCATTAGGTTTATCATTAATGGTTATAACCCGTGCTCCCAGCCGCCGCCAAAGTTCCGGTCCCACATGGTAGGCAGCACCATTGGCACAATCCATAACTACCCGCATACCATAAAGGTCTTCCTCCCGACTATAGCATTCCATCAGGTATTTAAGATAGTTGTTCTCAGCTTCCTTGACTTCGTAAACTCGGCCTACATCCGTACCCCGGGGTCGGGTAAGGTCCCTGGTTCCAGAGAGCACCAGTTCCTCGATTTCCGCCTCTACTTCATCAGGTAATTTATAGCCGCTGGAGCCAAAGAATTTTATACCATTATCAGCTACCGGGTTATGAGATGCAGATATTACTATACCGCACGATGCCTGATAATAACGGGTAAGGTAAGCCACTGCGGGAGTTGGTATAATGCCTACAGTAAGGACGTCAGCTCCAGTTGAGCATATTCCGGCACGCAGGGCAGCTTCCAGCATATCTCCTGATATACGGGTATCTTTACCTACCAGTATCCTGGGGCGTCCTGCTTCCTGTTTGGCCAGAACATAGCTCCCTGCCCTTCCCAAATCGAAGGCCAATTCCGGTGTAAGCTCAATATTAGCTACTCCCCTTACTCCATCAGTCCCAAATAGAATTCCCACTATTTTTCTCCTCCCAGAT
>CAZOIC010000186.1:0-2389 GCA_964579945.1 uncultured Syntrophomonas sp.
GATGACAGGAGGTCACACGTGGTTGTTGACAACGCTCAAATTCCAGGATATTCTTGGAAGAGAGGTGTGTGTGTTTGGCAACACAAGCGAGAAAGAAAAGTGCAACCGGTATAAAAATATTGAGATAGGAGCTCCTTTCTGGAGCATTGAGACGAGACCATAAAAGAGGCGTATTATGGAAAAAATACTTCAACAAATTCTTTCTAAACTGGATTCCCTGGAAAAAGGCCAGGTTGCCACCAACGAGGAAATTCGCCTTATACATAGTCAACTTACAGAACATGGCGCAATTCTGGGAGCCCTGCAACATGCTTCAGAAGTTCATAAAGCTGATATGGATAATCTTACCCATCAGGTATCGGGCGTATCGGGAGAAGTCAAAGCTATTCGAAAAGTTCAAACCGATCATACCGAGCAGCTTGACCGCATTGAAAGTAATGTCACCGGGCATGATATCAAAATCGAAGTACTGGATAGAACCAAGGCCAATAAACGCAAGGTTAAATAACTTTCTTACCCGACTACTTCTTGCTACAGTTATTTAAATATTAAGTTACATATATACACCGAGGCAATAAACCCGGTAATGTCAGCGGTCAGTCCGGTAACAATGGAATAGCGATATTTTTTTATACCAACGGAGCCAAAATATACGGTCAGAACAAAAAAGGTGGTATCAGTAGTTCCCTGCATAACTGAAGCCACACGCCCGATCAGGGAATCAGGTCCATGGGTCTTCATTAATTCGGTAGCCATACCCAGTACGCCACTACCGGAGAGAGGACGCATAATAGCCAGAGGTAGCACTTCGGATGGTATCCCCACCCTGCTAGTAAGCGGTTGCACTGCCTGGCTCAAAGCTTCCATCGCACCCGAAGCCCGAAATACCGATATAGCTACCATCATTCCCACCAAAAAAGGTATGATTTTGACGGCGGTAGTAAATCCTTCCTCAGCACCCTCTACAAAGGCCTCATAAACCGGCACTTTCCTTAAGAAACCGATCAGTGGAATGACCAGAAGAAGAAAAGGAATTGCCCAACGGGAAATGGTATCCAGAAAGGATAAGCTCATTTAGGGTATCCTCCTCCAGGGACTATAGCGGCGAAACCAGTAATCGAGGGTAATAGCTATAGTCATGGCTACAGCGGTGGCAAATATGCAGGGTCCCACAATTTCAGTAGGATTGGCGGAGGCAAATGATACCCGAACCCCAATAATGGTAGCAGGTACCAGGGTAATGCATGAGGTGTTAAGAGCCAGAAAAGTACACATGGCCTCTGAAGCTTCGTCAGATTCTCCGTTTAGCCGCTGCAATTCTTGCATGGCTTTCATCCCAAAGGGGGTGGCAGCATTCCCCAGGCCCAGCATATTGGCACTGAGGTTCAGTATTACCGCACCCATTGCGGGATGATCTGAAGGAATTGTGGGAAAGAGGCGTCTAATCAAAGGTTTCATTAACCTGGCTATTCCTTGCACCATACCTGCTTTTTCAGCAATTTTCATTATCCCCAACCATAGGGCCATGATTCCTATCAGGTCAAAGCAGACTTTTACTGCACCGCGGGCAGAACTCAGAGCAGCTTCGGTGACCACTTCGATATTTCCGTTAATAGCAGCTACGATAATACCAGAAGCCAATAGCAATAACCAGATTACATTTAACATACCTATTCCTCCAGCATTAGCTTTGTAGAAAAGGTATGTGTACAGGCAAAAAAATAGAACAGCCCCTATTAAGGAGCTGTTCGGTTAGTAACGGAAATAGAATTTTTTTTGACGCAGAAGGACGCGGATTTTTATGATTAGCGCTGATAATACTTTAGAAAAATGAATCTGCGTAAATCATAATAATCTTAAATAATCTGCGTCATAAAAAAATGTTAGAACCAATAAGTCTTATTTTCATAAGTGGTTGCTTGTGCCCCTTAGGGTGGCATCCGACCATGGGGGGTTAATTTATACAACGTAGCTATAGGCATACCAACGCTCTCCGGCAATGAAGCAGCCATGGGAATACCAGGTTTCCGACTGTGTCAACAACCCCGTCCCCTTGTCACCCCCCGAAATCCGAGGTTTTCGCTTCTATTCCAGTCTACTCTTCAGCCGTCGGTTTATTTTTCCCCTTAATATTCTCTAACCTATCGAGTACCTGGGGGATTACATCTACTACCCGCTCAGCCAGTTGATTAGCACTTACGGAAATAAGCCGTACATCATTCATTCTTACTACCAGAAAACCTACCGGTTTTACTGAAACACCGGCACCACTACCTCCTCCAAAAGGCATCAGCTGGGCTTTAGCCGAAGTGCATGTCTCATATTCCCCACCACCAGCGGCAAATCCGCAGGCTACCTGAGCTATGGGGATAATGACCGTACCGTCATT
>CAZOIC010000187.1:0-2342 GCA_964579945.1 uncultured Syntrophomonas sp.
GGGGCGGTGTAAGCTCGAGGGACTGTGGTAGAGTTGTAGCCAAAGCAATTGAAATGGCAGAACGAAGCATTGCCCGGCAAAATATGAAATAACTCGCATCTTTCGGGGGTTAAAAACCCCCGGATAATTTTTTTACCCAGAAATATTCTAAATGACCTGCGTCAATTGCAGAGCAATAAGGGGTAAAACCCATAATTTTTTAATTTCACATTTTTAACGTAAACACTAAATATCCAATTACTACAATAATTAATGTAATCAGACTTACAATTCCTTGCCCACAACCAATAAGTATCCCCAAAATAGCCGTTAACCATATGCTAGCCGCAACTGTAAGGCCTTTAATCTCTTGTTTTTCCGATACCCATATTAAACCCGTTCCCAGAAAGCCCAGGGCAGCTATAACCTGAGCTGATAGCCGACCCGGGTCACTAAACCATGGATAATTAGCTACTTTGTAAAATTCAGTTGATACTATGGTTAATAGCGCTGCTCCGGTACATATTATGACAAACATCCTGGATGCAGCAGAATTGGTTCTTATTCCTATAAGGGTGCCAACCGCAGCAGCAACTATAATCCGTAACAAAAAATCGCCAAGCACTACAAAACCCTGTAATTGGGAGCTTCTTTGGTTATATTGATGTCGTGGGGATGGCTTTCAGTCAGGCCAGCATTAGTAATCCGAACAAAGCGAGCTTTGTTTTTCATTTCATCTATGTTTTTTACTCCACAATAACCCATACCGGCTTTTAAGCCACCAACGAGCTGAAAAATAGTCTCAGAGACATACCCTTTATAGGGTACTCTCCCTTCTATCCCTTCTGGAACTAGCTTTTGGGCATCTTCCTGGAAATAGCGGTCACTGCTTCCCTGAGTCATAGCTCCTAATGACCCCATACCACGATATACTTTGTAGCTTCTTCCCTGTAAAATAACTACTTCCCCGGGACTTTCCTCCGTTCCGGCAAAGAGATTTCCCAACATTACCACATCTGCACCTGCGGCTATGGCTTTAGCTATATCCCCGGAATACTTAATACCCCCATCAGCTATAATGGGAACATTGTATTTACTGGCAGCGGCAGCACAGTCGCTTACTGCAGTTATCTGCGGTACGCCTATTCCCGCTACTATCCTGGTAGTACATATGGACCCAGGTCCAATTCCAACTTTTATAGCATCAGCACCTGCTTTGATAAGATCCTCGGTAGCCTCAGCAGTAGCCACATTACCAGCAATCAATTCAATATCCGGATATTTTTGTTTTATAGCGGAAACAGTTTCAACTACAGCCATTGAATGGCCATGGGCAGTATCCACTACTAAAACATCAATCCCGGCCTTGAGCAGTGCCTGCACCCGGTCAAATGTATCCCGGGCAATACCTACCGCTGCTCCTACCAGCAATCTTCCTCTGGAGTCTTTGGCAGCATGGGGATATTTATAATTTTTTTCTATATCTTTTATGGTTATTAGCCCCATTAAATTAAAATCATCATCTACCAGTGGTAGTTTTTCAATTTTATATTTGCGCAGTATTTCCATGGCTTCATTCATGTTGGTCCCAACCGGGGCGGTTACCAGTCTTTCGCTAGTCATCACATTTTTAATGGGCTGCTCAAAATTTGTCTCGAAACGGATATCACGATTAGTTATAATCCCTACCAATTTCCGGTCTTCAGTAATGGGTACGCCGGATATGCGGTAGTGTTCCATGATATCCAGGGCATCTTGAATTTTGTTGTCTGGGGCTAAAAAGAAGGGATCGGTTATTACCCCGTGCTCGGAACGTTTCACTCGATCAACCATGCGCGCTTGTTCCTCAATCGACATGTTTTTGTGTATTATGCCGATACCACCTTCACGAGCAACCGCAATAGCCATTCTGGTTTCAGTTACCGTATCCATACCAGCGCTCATTAGTGGTACTTCCAAAGTGATGTTTCTGGTTAGGCGGGTAGATACATTAACGTCTTTGGGCATTATTTCAGAGCGTCCCGGAACTAGTAATACATCATCAAAAGTGAGACCTTCCTTGCTAAACTTATCAGACATTATCCTGGCCTCCTAATAAAATTTAGAATATATTATATTATTATAAGCTAATTTTCAATACTCTGCAGCTTTTCAGTTTTAGTATTTTAGTCTCCTCCCATAACTGAGCTTAAACCATATTTCATAAAATGCTGCTGTAACAGGCTTATGGTATCCATGCTAACCTCATATTTGGCTGCCATATCATTCAGGTTAGTATTAGTTTTTAAATCTTCAATAAAGCTGTCAAAGTCAACCCCGGTTTCCTCGCACATCTCATTAAGCCCGGGAATCCTGCTCCAGGG
>CAZOIC010000188.1:0-2288 GCA_964579945.1 uncultured Syntrophomonas sp.
AAAGACTTGTCCATGCAAGCCTTTTTAAAAACTAATATTGTAATGCTGTTAACCGTGTCCTTCCGTTACCTTAATAGCGACCGTAGGGAGTATCAGTGTGCCCTATGGGTACGTCAAAAAAATAACCCATGACGGAACGGCACAGGGGCCGTTCCCTACACATGATTGTTCCGCAATTTCGCCCTATGGGTATCACAATTAAGGTTGCCGCGTCTAATTTCCGTTCTATTTTCTTACTAAATTTACATCGGGCAGGAGCCACCGCAGGAGTCGCAGCCGGAGGAGCAGCTGCCGGTCACTGCCTGGTTTATGGCAAAGTATACTGCCTGCATAAGGTTTTCCAGTTTTTCCTGGGCTGCTAGTAATATCTGAATATCAGGATGATTACTAACCTGTTGTTCCAGAATGTCCAGGTGAGCTTCCTCCTGCTGGGTTACCAGCAAACCATCCATGAGCTTATTATCCATTTTGGTCCTGGCATCCTGATAACGCATAATCAGATCATAGGCTTCCTTTTTGTCCATAAGTTCAGCCTGCTGATTTCTTAGATTAACCATCTCTTCTGACTGAGCAATAGCATTACCCAGGTCAAAGGCAGCCTTAATGATATCTTCCGTATTCAAAATCCTATCCCCTTGCTAATTATTTAAACCATTTCCCCAAATAGAGAAAAAATTCTTGCTTCTGTTATTCTAACATTAATTAACTGTCCGATTAAGTCTTTTGGTCCAGAAATTATCACTATATGATTTGTTCTGGTACGAGAAGTAAGTTTTTCCGGGTTAGTTTTACTTGGCCCTTCTACCATAACTTCTTTAATACTACCCTGCATAGACTGATTTATTTCGGTTGCTATCTGGTACTGAACCTGATTCAGGCGCTGTAAACGCTCCTTTTTTTCCTCCAGTCCCAGCTGCTCTTCCCAACTTGCTGCCCGGGTACCGCTGCGAGGTGAGTACATAAAGGTAAATGCGGCCTCGAAGCGCACCTTCTTAACCATATCCAGGGTATCCAGAAAATCCTCTTCGCTTTCCCCGGGAAAACCTACAATAAGATCACCGGTTATGGCTACTCCCGGTATACGCCGGCGAATTTTTTGAGTTAGTTCCAGGTAATGCTCCCGAGTATAATGGCGGTTCATGCGGCGTAATACTTCATTACTGCCGGCTTGCAAGGGTACGTGGATATGCTCACAAACCTTGGGCAAATCAGCCACCGCATCAATCAATTTATCCGACATATCTTTGGGATGAGAAGTGGTGAAACGAATACGGTCAATCCCTTCCACGGAAGAAGCCATCTTGAGCAAGTCGGCAAAATCGATATCTTTTTCCAGGCCACGGCCATAAGAATTTACGTTTTGACCCAGGAGGGTTACTTCCCGATAGCCCTGAGATGCTATCTCCTTCATTTCATGCACTATATCTTCAGGTTGACGACTTCTCTCCCGGCCTCGGGTAAAGGGAACAATACAGTAACTACAGAAATTATTGCAACCATACATAATGTTAATATAGGCGCTTAAACCCGGACGACGCTGGGAAGGCATGGCTTCAACCACCATTCCTTCCTGCTCCCATACCTGGTAAACCGGTTGTTTCCGGGCTGAAGCAGTTGCGATTAGATAAGGTAATTCATGAATATTATGGGTGCCAAAAACCACATCCACTCCGGATTTTTTTAGCCTTTGACGCACTTCCGGCAACTGGGCCATGCAACCTCCGAAGGCAATCAGAGTTTCGGGTTTTTTTCTCTTCAAGGCCATTATTTCACCCAGCTTGCCATAAACCTTATTTTCTGCGGAATGGCGCACACTACAGGTGTTAAATAGAATAATACCGGCGGCTTCCACCGAATCTGCCGCACTACATCCCATTCCTTCCAGCAATCCCGCAATTATTTCTGAATCCCTTACATTCATCTGGCAGCCATAGGTCAAGATATAATATTTACCGGCATCATATAGCTCTGTGTTACTGGTTGGCATACGTCTACCTCCCCTGGTCTATATATTATACCTTTTTTGAGGCAAATATCTAATTCCCTGACCAACTTTCCAGCCCTGGTAAAAACAAGAGAACCGTCCCCCTGTTTGCAAAAAAAAAGAGGGCCAAAGCCCTCTTGGTTGGCCTGTTATTTTAAAAGTTCGTCTATTATAGACTTGATTTCCGGCAGCATAATCCCTCCGGCAAATTTGGGTTCACCATTTATTAAAGTAATAGGATAAGGATAACCCATTTGTAGAACCTGATTTACCACAGGATAGTCCTTCAGGCTGGTTTTCTCGA
>CAZOIC010000189.1:0-2270 GCA_964579945.1 uncultured Syntrophomonas sp.
CTGTTAGTATGGTCAACGTTCATATTGTGGGTGTATCGATGAAGAAAATGGCCGGAAACAATGAAGAAACCGGCGAAGACTTGATTATAGAATAAGGCTGCTATTATGGAAATGGACAACCCCCTGCCTTTACAGGGGGTTATCTGTATTATAAACCATTGAAAGAGGTGGAGTTATGAACAGCATCTGGCGCTTAATCCTGTTTCTATATAATCTTGTGCTTATTATTTTGTCCGGGTTGCTTATAGCCGCGGCGGTAGGGCGACCTGAACCCCTGCAATACATAGAAATGGCCCTGTCTACTACCGAAAACCGAATGATTACGGGAATAGTAGGTGTTATATTGCTCACCCTGGGCATCTATGTTTTTATATCCACCATCAAACTGCAACCCCGGGTTAAGTCGGTAGAGGTTGACCGCAGCCTGGCCGGGGAAGTATCCATTACCATTCCTGCCATCAAGCTCATCATAATGAAGGCAGTAAAAAAGGTAGACGGGATTAAAGATATTAAGCCCGTAGTAAACAACGGCCGGGATGGGCTCGAGGTTTATTTGCATATGATGATAAACCCGGATGTAAGTGTTCCCGAACTCAGTAAAAATGTTCAGGATGTAGTCAGAAAGTATCTGGAGGATATAGGAGGCCTGAAAGTTGCTGAAGTTAAGGTTCTGGTTGATGACTTGAGCCCGGGCTTTAAGAGTAGCACCAGTTAAAAGGGGGCATTACTTATGTGGGAGAATCTCTTGCGAATCATATTTGAACAGCATAGAGGCAAAGCTATAGGCATACTGCTTGGATTATTGGCCAGTATCCTGTTTATCAGTTATGGGTTCTGGCGCACTATTTTCATTATCGTCTGTATTGCCCTGGGATTTTTTATTGGCAAGAAAATAGATGAAAATAAGAATTTTGACCAATGGTTAAAACAAATATTTAAAGATAAGCACTAGTTAGGAAGGAGAGCAGGTTTGAGCAGGAGAAAGGCACGGGAATTTGCTTTTAAGGTTTTGTTTCAAGTTGACCAAGTTAATGCTGACCCCCACCGCGCATTCCAGTACCTGCTCCGGGAGAATACCCTGGCAGAAAAGGACCAGAGTTTTTCCTGGGATTTAATTATGGGCAGCCTGGATCATTTGGAAGAGATTGATAAGGAAATCGGGAATTATGCTAAGAGCTGGTCGGTAAACCGTATGTCGGCAGTAGACCGGAATATTATACGGGTGGCCGGGTATGAGATTATGTTTTACGAGAACTCGCAACCAGTTGTAGCTATAGATGAAGCTCTGGAGATAGCCAAGAAATATGGTGATGATACTTCCTCAGCTTTTGTAAATGCTATATTGGATAAAATGCTGGGAGAATCAAAATGAAACTCTATTTGGGCATAGATACCAGCGCTTATACTACGTCGCTGGCGGTTGTTGATGGTGATAACAACATCATAAGTGACCAGCGTCGGGTACTGGAGGTTAAACAGGGAGAAAAAGGATTACAGCAATCGGAAGGCCTTTTTCAACACCTGAAGAACCTTCCTTTTTTATTTGCCCAGTTACCGGCGGGGATAACAGAACAGGTGGCAGCTATAGCCGTGAGCGCATTCCCTCGCAATGTGGAAGGAAGTTATATGCCCGTATTTACGGCCGGCCTATCCCAGGCGCAGGCGCTTAGTTCCTATACCAGTACGCCGCTTTATCAGCTCAGTCATCAAGAAGGACATATTATGGCCGGACTAAGAGGTAATGAAGGATTAATGGCGAAGAAAGCATTTATAGCCTGTCATTTTTCCGGGGGGACTTCAGAAGTTTTGCACGTGCGACGGGGTGAAAAAACGGTTTTTGATATAGAAATTACTATGGCCAGTTTGGATCTGCATGCCGGTCAACTGGTAGACCGGGTGGGGGTGGCGATGGGACTGCCTTTTCCCGCGGGTAAACATATGGAAGAGCTGGCCCTTGATTTGGGGCAGGATAATTACCTGGCTATACCGTCGGCAGTAAAGGAAAACGCTTTCTCTTTTTCCGGGCCGGAAACTTGTGCCTTAAAGTTATTGCAGGAGGGGAAACCGGCTGGTGCCGTGGTTAGTAGTGTTTTTCGGGTTATTGCCAATACTCTGGAGAAATGCCTGCTTAAAGCAGCTGAAAAGAATGGCTTAAACCAGGTATTATTGGTAGGAGGGGTTATGGCTAACCAGCTTATACGGCAGCGCCTGCTGGATAGGCTGGAGCACCCGGCAGTAGGGTTAAAGCTGTATTTTGCTCAGCCCCATTT
>CAZOIC010000190.1:0-2244 GCA_964579945.1 uncultured Syntrophomonas sp.
GATACCCTGGGAAAACTGGTGCGGGCTGTAATCGAGGGTTTTGAGCAGAAGATTAGCTATGCTAAGGTAAATGGCGAGGTTTCCGAACGTATTATTCGACCGGTGGGCATGGTTTGCAAGCGCAACGTATGGTATGTAATAGCCTGTGCACCGGAGCGCAAAGATTACCGGACTTTCCGGGTGGATCAGATTGTTTCTATAGTTAACCGTGAGAATAGCACGTTTAAGTATCCCCGGGGTTTTAGGATTACTAACCATATCGGTGATAGCTGGGGGGTTTACTGTGATGATCCGGTCAGAAAGGTGCGGCTTAAATTCTCCCGGGCAGTAGCCAACCGGGTTAAGAATTTACGTTATCACCATAGTCAGGAAATCGTTGAGGAAGGGCAAGATGGGGCGTTAACAGTAGAATTTGAAGCCTGTGGTTTTAGGGAACTGCAGAGTTGGATTTTACAGTGGGGGCCGGAGGTGGAAGTTCTGGAACCGCTTGATCTACGCCAGCAGGTCAGGGAGCGGGCGCGACAGGTAGTGCAGTTATATGGTAGCCGCAGGAAAAGAACATAAGTATTATTTTTTTCGCAACTTATAAGTGTTCCAGGGCAGAACTTCAGGTTTATCATTCTCTACTAGCTTAACCAGGGTTTCGGGTCCACGAAAGACTCCGTCACCTTTAAAATTTTGGGCCATCAAAACCACCGGCATTAGAGGAAAATACCTGGAGAATAGCTTAATTGCTTCTGCAGACAGCCTGTTATCTTCCAGTACATCTCGTTTGACAATAACTACTACAAATGTTTGCTCAGCTTTTTGAACTATCGCTGCGGTAAATTCCACCAAACCGAATTCTCCTTTCAACCTGGGACCAAGGTCACTTTACTGGTAAAATATTATTATAGCTATATTGTATGGTAATAGATGGCTATAAACAAGGTAATTTAAACCAAATGAAATATTAGCGTAATTAGTAAAAATATCGCAGGAAAAGCGGAATTATTGTAGAATATTAACAGGTACGAAAAAACGCTAGAACAATAGCATTAACTTTTCATTTAATAAATTAACCACGAAGGTTAAAGCGAGCCAGAAGGCAGCATTATTTCTTCGTGTTTTTTTATTTGAAGCAAGAGGTAGGTGGGAGGGGAGAGGCGAGCCTGCTTTAGTAAACGGGATATGATTAACCTGCAACAGGTAAGATAGAAAGGAAAAGGGATGGTTTTACAGGGTGTGTTATACTAATGGCAGTTAAAAGGAGAAGTGGAGGTAAAGGGTTGCGAATAGCAGTAGTTGATGGTCAGGGAGGCGGCATTGGACGAGTCATAGTAGAAAAGCTGCGTAAAGAAATGGGCGATTCCTGTGAAATAATTGGGCTGGGGACTAATTCCATAGCTACATCCTTGATGCTCAGGGCTGGTGCCAATGAGGGGGCAACCGGTGAAAATGCAGTTATAAAAAGCGTGGCTGGAGTTGATGTTATCGCCGGTTCTCTCGCCATACTGGCGGCTAATTCTTATCTGGGAGAATTGACTCCGGCTATGGCTGAGGCTATTGCTTCCAGTAGGGCTATTAAGTTGCTTATACCGCTCAATCGCTATAAAATTGAAGTACCCGGCACTATTGATGAACCACTGCCTATTCAGGTTGATTACCTGGTTGCGCGGATAAGGCAAATTCTTAACCAAACATAGGGTGACAGGGGACGGTTCCTGTGTCACCTTTGCAAAGGTGACACAGGAACCGTCCCCTGTCACCCCGAAATATATAAGTCAACATGAAAGGTGGGAACAATATGTGCAAAAACATGCCGCCGCTGGAACTGGCTATTCAGTTTCACGGTCATATTTGCCCCGGTCTTTTAATAGGGGTAAGAGCTGCCGAGTTTGCCCAGAAACACCTGGATGTATCTCCGGATTATAATGAAGAATTACTGGCTATAGTTGAGACTGATTCCTGCGGGGTGGATGCCATTCAGGCCATACTGGGTTGTACATTTGGCAAGGGAAATTTAATATTTAACGACTATGGCAAAAATGTATATACTATTGCCAGTCGAGATAAGAACGTGGCAGTGCGTATAGCTCAGAAATATGGGGCTACTTCTTTTAGAGAGTCGGAACGTTTCCGCCAGTTAAACCGCAAAGAAATCTTAAGTGAAGACGAAGCAGCGGAAAAAGAAAACTTAATCGGTGTTCTGTTTGAGAAAATTATGACTATGCCTCTGGAGGACCTTTTTACCTGGGAGGATGT
>CAZOIC010000191.1:0-2243 GCA_964579945.1 uncultured Syntrophomonas sp.
GAACAAAACATTAAGTCTGATGCGGACCTTTCCTTCGTATCAGCCTACTTCACCATATATGCCTTTGAGAAATTGCAAAGCAAATTAGAATCCATAAACAACCTGAACTTCTTATTCGGCGAACCGACATTCATTAAATCAATAGATCCGGATAAAACCAATAAAAGAGACTTTAAAATTGAAGACGAACAACTCGTTATTCCCTTGCAGAGCAGATTACAGCAAAAACTGGTGGCTAAAGAATGTGCCGCCTGGCTTGAGCAAAAAGCAAACATCAAATCAATGGTTAAACCTAATTTCTTACATGGTAAAATGTATCACATCAAAAACGCCAACGAAACCCAGAAGGCCATTTTCGGAAGCTCTAACTTTACCGTAAGCGGCCTGGGTTTGGGCAACAACCCCAACATTGAACTGAACATGGAAATAGACAGTGAACGCGACAGAATCGATATATTAAACTGGTTTAATGAAATCTGGAACGATAAAACCGGCCTGGTGGAGGATGTAAAAGATGAAGTCTTAAAATACCTTAACCAACTTTATCAGGAAAACTCCCCCAGCTTCATTTACTACAAAACCCTTTACCACCTATTTGGCGATTATCTGGATGAACAGAAGGGGACAGGCTTACTGGATGAGCGTATTGGGTTTTTCGATACCCAGGTATGGAACATGCTCTATGACTTTCAAAAGGATGGAGTCAAAGGAGCCATAAACAAGATATTAAAACATAACGGATGCATAATAGCGGACAGTGTAGGTCTGGGGAAAACCTTTGAAGCCCTGGCGGTCATAAAGTATTTTGAATTATTAAACCACCGGGTACTGGTCCTATGCCCGAAGAAGTTAAAAGAAAACTGGGATGTATATCTGCGCAATGACCGACTGAACATATTAGTAGATGATCATTTTGCCTACGATGTACTCTGCCATACTGATTTAACCAGGGATTCGGGAGAGTCAGGCAATATTAATCTGGCGACTATTAACTGGGGTAACTACGGACTGGTAGTTATCGATGAATCTCATAATTTTAAAAACGATGCCGAAGGCAAGCGCGATGACGACGGCCAATTCAAATACAGCCGCTATGGCCGCTTAATGAACAAGATAATTAAAGAAGGAGTGCCTACCCGGGTATTACTTCTTTCCGCTACCCCGGTAAATAACAATCTAAAAGACCTAAGAAACCAGATATTCCTGATAACCAAAGGGGAGAATACCGGATTAAAGGAAACGGCAGGAATTAAAGACATTACTTTAACCATGAAAAATGCTCAGACTCAGTTTAACATTTGGGCTAACCGCAAGAAGAATACTACCCGCGATACGCGCACCCTTTTGGAACGGTTGGATTCATCCTTTTTTAAACTTCTGGATGAACTGACTATCGCCCGTTCCCGCAAGCATATAACTGACTTTTACAATATAAATGAAATAGGCAAATTCCCGGAACGCAATAAAGTCATTTCCCTTTCCCCTGGTATTGACTTGAAAAAAGAATTTCCATCTTATGATCAATTAAACAAGGAGATTTCCGCCTACAAACTTAGCCTCTTCAAACCATCGGCTCACATCAAAGAAGAGTTCCAAGAATATTACCGGCAATTAGAGTCAGCCTCCGGTTTCAATTTTCGCCAGGCCCAGCGTGAAGATTATTTGATTGGCATGATGAAGGTCAACTTCTTAAAACGTCTGGAAAGCTCGGTTGATTCATTTAGAATTTCCCTGGAAAGAACAATTACTAAAATTAAAGATCTGGAAGAAAGAATTGAGGCATATCAGAAACATGCTCAGGGTGATGAAACCCTGGAAGAGAGCCTGACTGATTTACCGGAAGAAGAACAAGATGAGGAAATGGCAGAAGCTGCGGAAAAATGGAAAGTTGGTAAAAAACTAAAATATGATCTGAAACATCTGAATTTGAACACATGGGTAAAAGAACTGCAACATGATAGAGTGCAACTAGAGTATTTACACAAAGTATCGCGTGAAATCGGTATTGACCGCGATGAAAAACTGGCCCTATTAAAAAAGACTATTCAGAACAAAATAGCCGACCCCATTAACACCTGGGTAGAACCTGATAATACAGAGATTCCTAATAAAAAAATCATTATTTTTACTGCTTTTGCCGATACTGCCTATTACCTGTATGATGCCCTGGTAGATTGGGTACGCCAGGAACTTAAGCTGCATATTGCTGTAGTTACGGGAGGAAACCGAAATAATCAGACCAC
>CAZOIC010000192.1:0-2237 GCA_964579945.1 uncultured Syntrophomonas sp.
CATAAGAACCGAGTAAGGTTGTGAATAATACCAGTATGATAGTAGTCAAATTTTTAATCATTAAATATTTCCCCCTCTCTGTACTAAAAATTATTTCCTAAAAAACATGATTTAAACCAAGTAATAAGAAAATAGTACGGAGTAGTTAAAAATCGGATTTACCGTGTTTTTTCGAGTATTTGTTCTAATTTTGCAAGAATTATAGCGTATATTGTCGTTGAAAAGGGTCTGGCTTACCTATAAACTAAAGCTGAGGGGGAAATAAATTCTGGGAGGTGATAGTCATGCAGTACAACATACAGGTTTTATTTGATATGGAGATAACGGCTTCTCACCCATCAATACCTAAAAATATTATTACTTATATGAATCGCAGTATGGTGCCACAATGTTACAAGAAACCAGAATTGCTCCCCGTGGAGATTAGCCGTGTACTTAATAATAGAAACAGCAGATATCATATTATGGATTCAGTTCCCCAGGAACTGGACAATAAGCAGCTTTTTGTTGAATTACAGATGGAAAAAAGCGACGAGCTAGGAGTAATGTACCTGCATGGCACGTTTAAGGTGTTTGTTAGTAGAATGGAGAACCCGTTAATAGAAGATGTTTTTCACATTGTCCTTAACCAGGGGTCACGGGTGGAGGCCTTGAACCGTCGAGTTTATTTGAACGGGGAATCGGTTGACTATAAAACCTATCCCCGCAGTAAAAAGCAGGTGATTTCACCTGCTCGCGAAAATATTCCCAGGTTAGCATAAATAAGTCCGGGGACTGTCCCCGGACTTATTTTAAAATACGATTTCGCCTTTAATGAAGGAACGGGTTCGTTTATCCTGGGCATGTTCAAATAATCTTTCACTCTCGCCTTTTTCAATGATTTTCCCTTCCCACATAAAGAATATTTCTTCGGATAGACGACGAGCCTGAAACAGGTTGTGGGTTACCATTATTATGGTAGTTCCCATTTCTTTATTTATATACTGAATATAGCGCTCAATATCTAAAGCACTGGCCGGGTCGATATTGGAAGTAGGTTCATCTAAAAAAAGTACCCGGGGCTTTACTGCCAGGGCACGGGCAATAGCAACTTTTTGCCTTTCTCCCCCGGACAGGTTGCGGGCAGGCTGGTTAATAAAATCCATCATGCCCAATAGTTCCAGGCTCTCATTTACTATTCTCTTTTCTTCGGCTGCAGCTGTTTTCCTTACCCGTAAACCATAGGCCACATTATAGTAAACGCTACCTTCAAACATAAAGGAGGTTTGGGTTACCATAGCCATCTTGCGCCGCAGACGCACCACCTGGTTTTTTTGCCAGGTAATCTCCTCACCCAGAATATGCATTTGACCGGTATCATTCAAGGTTAAGAGTGACATAATGCGGAAAAGGGTGGTTTTACCGGCACCATTAGGGCCCAGAATACAGTAAATCCGGCCCCCTCCTATTTCCAGGTTATCTATATTTAAGACCTCACGCTGGCCATAGCGTTTACGTATATTAAACAATTTGAATTCTGCGCTCATCTTTAAAGGTCCTCTTTTCCAAAGTAAGTATTAACAGCATGATTAAGAAGGCAATTAACAGCAAGACCATACCTATAGCCAGGGCCGAACTGTCATTTCCCATCCTGGTTTCCAGTACGATAGAAGTGGTAAGCACCCGGGTTTCCCCCTTGATGTTCCCCCCTACCATCATAACCGCACCAACCTCGGCAATTAACCTGCCCAGAGCCGTAGTCAAAGCTGCAATTATGCCCATACGCGACTCCCTGATAATAGCCCAACTAGCCTGCCGGCGAGTAGCTCCCAGGGTAGCAGCAGTATCAAATACCTCCTGGGGCTGAGCCATAACCGCGCGTGCGGTCAAACCACATACTATGGGAAATCCCAGTAAAACCTGAGCTGTAATCATAGCGGTTGGGGTAAACATTAGCTGAAAATATCCTAAAGGTCCACTGGTACTTAAAAATAGAAAAACCAGCAAACCGGCCAGTACCGGGGGTAAACCCATAAAAGTATAAGTAATATTAAGTAAAGCTTTACGTCCGGGAAATTCTTTTAAGGCCAGCACTGTACCCAGGGGAATACCCATAATAGCTGCTAATAATAAAGCCGACACAGAAACCTGAATAGAGAGTAAGGTTATTTGTACCAGTTCCGGGTCCATTGCGATTATTAATAAGAATCCTTCTTTTAAGCCCTGCCAGATAACATCCATTTATCATTCTCCAAAAT
>CAZOIC010000193.1:0-2236 GCA_964579945.1 uncultured Syntrophomonas sp.
AATTAATTTTAGTTTCATAATCAGTTATCACTTTCCCTGATAAATTCCCTGCTTGCTTTTTTAAAAAATGGGAAAGGAAAAAATACTTGACCGTTTTAAAGAATCTGAAGGAATGTATCTATTAGCCTGGAAGAGGGTATCGCCAGAACCAGAGATTGGATAGCCGCTCTTGTTAGATAGATGGAATATGCCCGGCTTAATGAAGAACGGGCTCCTATTTTGGATCGAATCAAAGAGCGGGGGAGTATCTATGTTGGATGATGTGATTATAAGAAGACACGCAATAAAAAGGGAAATATTACCTGATGCATTTAATGGAGGCTTTGGCCTGGGAGATTGGTAAGCTGAAGGCGGGAGCTATTTTTTTGCGCAGAAATCCAGGAGATGGCAACTTATTCGACTCTATATCATAATACTAACTTTAAAGAATTTGAAGGAATTACGCGATATATTTATTAGTGCAGCCATTAGCGCCACTTATATCTATGGTGTAAGACTATGTTGCCAATACATGGTTTATTTGGAGTTTATCGATGGTCGGGGAGCAAATGTGGTTGCAGGTATACCTGGATGAGATAAGGAGAAGCAAATATATATCAATGATTGGAGTACAGATGGTTGCAGCTATACTGTGCGGGGCGAGGAGAAGTAAATATGGATATAAGTGAGATGATTCGGGATAAGAAGGTTCTGGTAACCGGGGGGACGGGGACAGTGGGGAAGAAGTTGGCCCAAAGGTTACTGGAACTGGATGCAGCGGTAGTCCGCATTTACTCCCGGGATGAACATAAACAGTATGCGATACAGGAGCATTTTACATACCATAGTCTGGACATGAATCGGATGCGTTTTTTCCTGGGTGACGTCCGGGACAAGGAACGGTTGAAGAGGTCCATGGAAGACATTGATATAGTATTTCACCTGGCCGCTTTAAAGCATGTACCGGCCTGTGAGTATAATCCTTCGGAAGCGGTTAAGACCAATGTAATAGGTACCCAGAATATAATTGATTGTGCTATAGAAACGGGAGTTTCCGCAGTGGTTTATACCAGTACTGATAAGGCGGCTTCCCCTACCAATACTATGGGGGCCAGCAAACTTCTGGCAGAGAGGCTGATATCATCAGCTGATCATTGGAAGGGTCCCCGGCAAATCAAGTTTCTTTCAGTGCGTTTCGGCAATATTATAAATAGCCGGGGTTCAGTAGTTCCGCTGTTTGAGAAGCAGATTGTGCGAGGGGGGCCGGTTACGGTAACTGATCCCGAAATGACCCGCTTTTTTATGAGTGCTGACCGGGCGGTGGAGTTAATCCTAGAATCTTTGGCCATATCACAGGGCGGTGAGACCTTTGTATTTAAGATGCCGGTTTTAAAGGTTGGCGACCTGGCCCGGGCGGTGGTAGAGAATTCGGGTAAAGATGTGGAAATGAGCATAATCGGCTTACGACCGGGGGAGAAGATGTATGAGGAGTTAATGAGTGAGGAAGAAAGTGCTCGGGCTCTGGAAACAGACGAGCTTTTTATAATTATACCTTATGATCATGACCGTCGGGGGTATCTGGAGTGCTATGCCCGTGCCAGATTGGCTGAATGTAGTACCTACAGTTCAACCGGTGTTGAGACTATGAGTTTGGAAGACATAAAAACTATGCTTAATGGACACCAGTATTCGTAATGAGGGAAAAAACCAGTCTTACTTGTACCCTTTTGGTGCTGGTGCTAAACTGAAAACATGGCATGACCCGGAATAAATTCGAAAGGAGCTAATGGTTTGAAATATAAAATTCCTGTTGTGATTACCCGTTTAGAAAGTGGAGACTTTATGGCGCGTTCAGAACCGCTACGCGCTACAGCCATAGGCGTTTCAAGGGAAGAAGCGGTAGCTGAATTAAAGGAAGCCATTTTAGAAATGGTTAATGAATTTGGGGAACGCCGGGTATTTGAAGACCTCGAATCTGATACTGAGGTTCAGATGGTGGAGCTAGCTTTATGAGTAGATTTCCCCGGTTTATCACGGGCTGAATTTGAGGCTTTTCTTAGAGCTTTTACCCAAACGGGCACTTTGGTATTTAGAAATAATAAATGGTTGGGCCTTAACCGAAACGGGAAGAGTTATACGGTTCATGTTCGACATGGCGGTAGTAGAAAATATGATGCTTCTCTAGTTGAAGTAGTTGCAAAAGATCTGGGGCTATCATTACAGGAGTTTAAAGATTGGTATGAGAAACGATAGTTTT
>CAZOIC010000194.1:0-2234 GCA_964579945.1 uncultured Syntrophomonas sp.
CGTGTACGATTATTATAATGCGGATGTGGCGGAATTGGCAGACGCACCAGACTTAGGATCTGGCGAGTAACATCGTGGAGGTTCGAGTCCTCTCATCCGCACCATAAGAAAAATAGAGGGTTTCAACCCTCTTTTTTTTATCTCTTTACTGCCATATTAAATTTAGTGCCGTTTTTACTGCCATTTGGTAATTTGTATGTGCAATATTTAAGAACAACCTTTAAAAACATTAATATCGAGCGTTTCCTAAATTAATAATAGTCCTAATGGCGATTTTAAAGCTAAATGCTTTATTACCACCCTTGAAGGAATTGCACGACTTCCCTTAAGTAATTTTTACCGTTTTATTTTCCCCGTCCCAGTCCACCTTATAATCCATTGCTTCAGCCATTTGCCGGACCGGGGCAAAGGCTCTATCACCCAGTATAGTTACCGCCAGGCTATGGCTGGCAATTACAACTCGGGCAGTATTGGATTTACTGTTATCTTTATCCGGTGGCGGCAATAGTACGGCAGTTCGGGCTTCATTCAGCCATTCTACCTGCCATCCCAGGGCAGTAGCTATTTCTCTTACCGGTCCATATGCTCTATCTTCATGCAAAAAACCATTTATGCTGTTATTCCCGGTATCTATAATAATTTTCGAAGAACTATCCACTGTATCTGACCGGGCTAAATCGTTAAGCAACCTGTTCCAGGGAAAATCCGGTCCGGGGTCGTTTTTGCGATTAACACTATCTAGTAAATAGTGCCCGATAATATGGTTGTGGTCCAGGGGAATGCTATGTTTTTTAACCAGCATCCGGTGCAATTCGAGTGTAGACTGGTACTGGGTTTCTGTAAGGGACTCCCCCGCCAGGGCCTCGTGTTCGATACCCAGGGTATAATAATTGGGATTGCTGTTGTCATATAATGACCAACCGGGTTTATTAACTATTCCCGCATGCCAGGCAGTGTCCTCGTCTTTAACCAACTGGTAAACTACCCCGGCTTTGGTTACCAGATAGTGGGCACTGGCCTTGGCCGCTGGGTTTCGCAACCAGTTTAAGGTCCCCGGCATAAACCCGGCAGTTATGTGATTGACAATTGCAATTATTTTACGTCCCCGGCGCCCGCCGGTATAATTAGGTGAAGGTGTCCAATGAATCTGCAATCGTATCCCTCCTTAACAAGAACCCTATAGTGTAAAACTGTTGTATTACTATACCATAATATGGAGTTATGGGGAGATTTGCGACTGCGTTAAAATGTTTCACGTGAAACATTGCGAAGATTAATTTTTAATTCACGCGGATGGCGCTGATTAATCCTCCCATAATTGTCCAGCTAATTTCTCTATTTTTTCTTTACGTTTATGGGTAGCTTCCGGGTCTATTATCCAGTGATCATCCTGAAAAAGTAATACATCTCCCTCCCGGGCCTCGTCTGGCAGCACCTGGCGGGGAATGTTTTTATAACCATCCGCAAATTCCATTACGGCAAATTCCCCTTCAAAACGGTCAATAACAGCTCTCATATAATACCCCCTTATGGCCGGCAATTGCTGCAGGGTGAATATCCATTTTCAACAGCTTCATCCCGGGTCTTGAAATAAACCCGGTTCTTTTCATACGGTAAACTTTTACAGTCACTGCGATGAAATTTTAATGAGTTTTTATTACCTATGTACATATTATCCTGTTTTTGTTCCGGCGGGTTTTTTAAAGTTTTGTTATTGGCTTCGGCAGTACCGATGTTTATACTATGACCATCACTCTTCATAATAATAGTTCCATGCAAATCAGTACGGTAAACCTTTACTCCAGCAGCCTCCAGCGCTGCCAGGGTTTCCCGGTGGGGGTGACCGTAATCATTATCTATCCCGCACATTATTACTGCATATTGTGGTGCCACCGCTTTTAAAAAGGCCGGGCAGGTACTACTGGAACTTCCATGGTGCCCTACTTTAAGAACATCAGCTTTTAAATTTTCACCACTGAGGAGCATCTCCTTTTCCGAAAATTCCTCAGCATCACCGGTAAGAACAAATGAAATATCGCCATAGTCTATTCTAATAACGGCACTGTAATTATTAAGATCATCATAACCCTCCCCTACCGGGGCTATAAAACGGGCCTGTATTCCTTCCAGAGGTATTTCTACCCCTTTACAAGCGGTACTAATCTTTAAGTTCTTCCCCTTAATTGCCTTAAGCAGTGCTTCGAAGGCGGTAGTATTATGAGTAACCCGGGGCA
>CAZOIC010000195.1:0-2212 GCA_964579945.1 uncultured Syntrophomonas sp.
AAATCGGAAAAGCCTTCTTGCAGTTTTTCATTTATAAAGCTGTCCTTTTGGGGTTCCAGGGTATCTAGATCTATGACTTTAATAATATTTTCCGGCAGGTAATTATTTAAGAAGTCCTTTGCAACCTCCACCTTGCCGAAGGTTTCTTTGAAAAATCTATCATGGGGATTCTGGATTTTCATTACATCACCTGCCTGTTTTCATTATATCATGGAGCCTAATATTGTAGCATTATTTGTTCCACAGCAGTGCCCCTATTTCCTGCTTAAAGCCATATTTCTACAGGTACTCTACCAGGGCTGCCTCCATGATTTCTCGCTGATTAACGAAGTGTGCTAGCAAGTTAGGAGATCATTGTTACCTGGAAAAGCAGAACTATATGGAGTGAACTGGATAAATTGTCCGAATGCCCTGGAAAGCGGGCGAGTCATTGTTATATTTTTATGGTTTTTAGCGAGGAATCAAAAGAACACTACTTTGTGGGACAAGGGACCTGTCCCTCCGTCCCCATAGCCCGGCAGGTGGTAGCTGCCGCAGCCGTTCTGGCCCTGCTCTCCTTTGGCTTTGCCGGTGTAGCCCGGCATCCCAGTGTTCTGTCCAACATTCCCCTAATCGGAGCCGCCCTGGAAGAATACATTGACTCCAGCAAACCTGATCTTAAGGATTATAAAGTGGTAATCGGCCAGACGGTCGAAGATAAGGGTATTGAAATCATATGGTGGGCACCGGGAAGGTACCTGCCCCCGCTGATAATACTGGAAGTTATGCTGCGTGACAGTAACATGCTTATTTTTACAAATTAACATCGTAGGTGTTACTTAACCATCTCTCCTCGGTTAGTTTGCATTTTTAATCGAAATCATTTACCCTTAATATGGTAAATACTCTATTTTGAAATATTACCTATATGTTACGATGATTGCTCATATTTCTAGAACCAACCCGGAGATAAATGCTCATTATTTAGCGCATTGAGACTTAAGACAGATGGAGGTAGCTATGTATCAATATAATGTCTGCTTGATTCCTGAACCTGATGGCAGGTGGAGCGTTGAAGTTCCAGCCCTGCCGGGATGCGTTACCTGGGGTAACACCAAAGAAGAAGCCCTGGAACGTATTAAGGAAGCTGTAGAGCTTTACCTGGAAGTCTTAATCGAGGAAGGTAAACCCATTCCTAAAGACCAGAGCTCTTTTACTACGGTTGAGGTTGCTATATGAGTTCCCTACCTCAAATAACTGGGTTAGAGCTTATTCGCGCTTTACAGCGTATGGGCTTTGACGTCTATCGAAAAAAGGGGAGTCACCGTTTTCTATATCACCACCAGGATAAGAGACGTTACGCAGTGGTTGCGGTTCATAAGGGAGAAACAATTCCCCCGGGCACTCTCACAAAAATATTACGGACTGCCCAAATTTCAGTAGAAGACCTTAAGGAGAATCTATAGGGCTCCCCTCACTGGCGGTAGCGTTGTTCTTAGTAAGAGAAGTCCGCGGGATGCCTTTAATATCCCCCAGGATTCCCAGTGTTCTTGCATAGCGTTGTTAATTATTCTTCTTGCCGGCATGTATTCCTAATTATTCACTATTCTGTTCCCATACTCCCTGGCAAACCAGGCAGCGTTTTCAGTGTGAACCGGCACTATTTTTGTGGGATTGGTATGATTTATCAGCTGTTTTATAGTATCGGGGTCAGCGTGGCCGCTGGTATGTAATGTTTTGATGTCAAGCCCCAGGTTCTCACAACATTTGAGGAATTCCTTCATGTCAGGCTGTTCTTTATAGCCGCACCAAAACGAATAAACAAGCAGTCCATTATCAAAGGACATTTTTTCACTGAGCGATTTTATGTTGTGCTTTACCGATCTTGTTTACACCATATTTGTTAAACAATTTATACGGTTGTGTTGAAGCCAGAAAAGAGATGGGCTTACCTTTTGGGGATGCAGAAGTGGATGAAGTTGTAGAGGTGGAGGTGGCTATCTAGTGCCACCATTACCGATTATCTCGGGGAAACAAGTAGTAAAAGCATTTGAAAAAGATGGGTGGATATTTGATAGGCAGCGTGGTAGTCATATGATATTAACTAAACCAGGAATGCAGTCTACGTTATCCATCCCTGATCATAAAGAAATTGGCCGCGGTCTAAAGTATTAATATTGGAGATTAATAAGAATTGGAGACTAGCTTATGAAACAACCAGCTGAGCAGATTG
>CAZOIC010000196.1:0-2208 GCA_964579945.1 uncultured Syntrophomonas sp.
AACCGATTGCATAACCGTAAAATTAAAGGGGGAATTTTGTTGTGAATACTCCTTTTAAAAGGCAAAAGGAATCGTACACCTATGCTGATTATTTAGAGTGGCCGGATGATGAAAGATGGGAAATAATCGAAGGTGCTCCTTATAATATGAGTCCGGCACCGGGAACCGAACACCAGCAAATACTGGTAGCATTATTACTTCCCCTGGCAAACTATTTTAAAGATAGAAATTGCCAGGTCTTCCCTGCCCCCTTTGATGTACGCCTACCCCGCGGTGATGAAAAGGATGAGGAGATATCAACTGTTGTGCAACCGGATATTACGGTAGTTTGCGATTCCTCTAAACTGGATAAAAAAGGTTGTAAAGGGGTTCCAGACATGGTGGTTGAAATCCTTTCTCACTCAACCGCAAAAAAGGATCTGTCCGAGAAGTTCAACCTTTATGAGAAAAATGGGGTCCAAGAATACTGGATTATCTTCCCCTGGGAAAAAGCTATCGATATTTACTACTTAAACCAGGATAAGCGCTATGAAAAGACCACCACTTATTTCGCAAGAGATATATTAACCAGTGATCTCTTCCCCAATCTTGAAATTGATTTAGCCCAGGTATTCGAAGTTAAATAAGTACAGGTCATTAGTTAGAAATGTTGTCAACAACCCCGTCCCCCTGTCACACTAACCTCTTAGCAGTTTCTCTGGCTTTGGCCAGGACTTCTTCTTCATCGAAAGCTTTAATCACCCGATCTTGCATCAGAATATTGCCATCTACTATGACGGTTTCCACATCGGAGGCTTGGGCTGCATAAACAATATTGGCTATGGGGTCATATACCGGTAACATATGGGGTTGTTTAAAACTCATAATTATCATATCCGCCTTATAGCCGGGCTTTAATTGTCCAGTTTCACTGTCTAATCCCAGAGCAATAGCGCCGTTAGTGGTAGCCATCTGCAGGGCCTGGTAAGCGGGAATGGCAGTGGGATCCATCAAATGTACCTTCTGTAGATAGGAGGCACTGCGCATTTCCTGTAACATATCGAGGTTGTTATTACTGGAAGCCCCGTCAGTTCCCAGGGCTACTCTTATACCTGCATCCAGCATCTGCTGTACTGGAGCGATACCACTGGCCAGCTTCATATTGCTTTCCGGGTTATGGGCTACTCCTACCTGTTTGGCGGCCAGGATTTCTATATCCTCAGGGGTAACATGAACACAGTGGGCGGCCACAACCGGGCGCTCAAATAGTCCCAACTTATCCAGATGAACCACCGGTGTATTACCGTATATTCGTTGAATGTCTTCAAATTCGCCCCGAGTTTCAGCTATATGTATATGCAAACCTACTCCCAGTTCGTCACCAAGGCTCATTACCCGTTGCAGGTAATCGGGCGGACAGGTATAGGGAGCATGGGGGCCTAACCTGCAGGTAATACGACCATTGCAAGCATTATGCCACTTATCTACCATTTCCCGGCTCTCAGCGAAGGCTATTTCGTTTTCTGGTCCTACCCCCACCATACCCCGGGAGAGAACTGCTCTAATGCCGCTTTTTTCAACAGCCTGAGCCACGGTGTCCATAAAAAAGTACATATCAGCAAAACAGACGGTACCACTTCTTATCATTTCACTTATGGCCAGCATAGTTCCCCAGTAGACATCATCGGCGGTGAGTTTGGCTTCCAGCGGCCATATCTTGTTTTCCAGCCATTCCATTAAAGGCATATCATCAGCATAACCGCGTAACAAGGTCATGGCGGCATGGGTATGGGTATTGATAAACCCGGGCAATACCACCTGGTCACGACCATCAATTACCTGGTCATAGTCACCGGCAGGAGCAGAGCCCTCTCCCACTTCCTTTATGTACTGCCCCTCAATTATGAGATAAGCCTTTTCCATATAAGCCTTCTCCCCGCTCATCGGTATTAAACCAATATTATCCAATAGAATCCTCACCGATTAGCCCCCTTTAAAAAGTAATTTTGAAAAATTGACTTTGGTTCCACTGTAGAAACTATAAGGTGCTAGTTTGTAGTGGAAACGATATTAATATAAAAAGAAATACGAAGTTCACTATTTATTAAAAACCCACATCCTTTTTCTGCCCATAGCTCTTAAAGCTCTGGTTAAGAAAGGAAACATCTTGCGGAGACAGGGAATGTGGCGTCCCCAGTACGCTGGCATATATGCTAATCATGGCGGTCT
>CAZOIC010000197.1:0-2168 GCA_964579945.1 uncultured Syntrophomonas sp.
CCTCCGACACCATATATGCCTAGATTAAGAGCTTTGTGTGATTTGTTTAAGAACAAATACGCACGGCTCTTTTTATTTATGTGTATGTGGTAGGCGCATGCGGTTATAATCCCACGTGCAAGCTTTTTTGGATAAGCAGAGCATCTGCAATTACCAGCTAACGACGCCTTGCTCAACTACGGAGAAGTCTTGTATAATTATAAATGTAAAATAGTGGTATGCATTATTTGGTTCTACTACACTACATTTTTTGACAATAGATGAATAATCATTTTTCCCGGTATGATTGGAAAAGAAGCAACAGAGGCTATTAAAGTGGCTATCCGTTTTTAGGAGGGTTAAATATGAACAGTGAATTGCTGGTAAATCAATATAATAACCGGCCCAAAGAGGAGGCTGCGCTCAAATCATTCTCAGTAAAGAACTACCGCAATCTTAATATTGATAAAATTCGTTTTAACCATGACGTAAATCTGTTTATCGGGCCAAACAATTCGGGTAAGAGTAATTTAATTGATGCCATTAGCTTTTCATCCCAGATTATTAATAGTAACAAAAGAGAAAGTGAGAGTGCTTTCCTGGATGAATTAAACAAACGGAATTGGGGCGACCTTCTAAATCGCAAGTTGGCTAAGCCCGACAAGATTCGAATGAATTGGGTTTTAGAAACCCCGAGCAGTGGTTACCCTGATCTGAATTATGGCCTGGAATTTATGGTGGGTGATAACCAACAAAAATTTTATATTACTGATGAAAACTTGAGATTTAATAGTGCGGCAAGGATAATCAGCGAGCCTATTTTCGAACTTGACCAGAGGTATGACCTGATCCTGGTTATTGATGACCTGGACTGCCGTTTTGATAAGGATGTTGAGGCTTATGAGGACTGGCGGTTAAGCACCTTCGAGCGAGTAGAGTTAGTATTTTCGTCAGGTTTATATGAGGCTGAAGAATTTGGGCTAGTTGACCTGGTAACCTTCCCGGGCAGCTTTTAGCATGTGATCTTCTATGATGGCCTTCTGGTATTTACACTCCAGCCAAAAAACTTCCTCTGGGTTCTTTTCGAAATAATCAGGCCAAACAAGATTTACTTTCATTTGTTACCCCCCTGTCTCATCTTTACATCCAGGTTTTATCTTGAAATAGAATTTAGGAATTAAATATCTGCGCCAGCTTCGTAATGTATGGCCCGGTCACTACTACTGTTTCTGAAAAGCTCATTATCAGTAGGAATAGTCCGGGGTCAGGCCCCGAACATATTGCTCGTACATATCCTAAAACAGCCTGCAGGCAAATCATGTTTACACATTATCCAACCGACAAGGCCTACCTTTCTGATTTTTCAACTATTAAAACCTATCACCTATTGCACTAAAACAAAATTTCTCCCAAACAACAAACAATGGTACGAACGGTAATATTTAGGTAGAAATTGAGAAAGGAGGTGCACGCGAATGGCCGTAACTCCAAGTATGGTTGCTACCGACCTGGCCCTGGTTATGGCAAACGGAACCAGTGGCAGTGGTCAACCGCTGGTTATTACCCGTAGCTTTAAAAAGGTAAAAACCGACGCCGCCAATGCCGACATTTATGCTGTAGCCCAGAGCCTGCTGGGTCTGCAGACCAAAACCAATGTGGCGATACAGCGCCGGGACATTGTGGAACTTGTTGATATGTAGAGTGACCTTAAGAAAAATAATTTTAGAAAGGAGGTTAAAAGATGGCTATTGTAAAGACCCTGGAAATGGACTTTGCTACCGAGTTTGGCAAGACCCAGCGCATGAGGGTATATGATGTGAAACCTACCATTACTGCCAGTGAAATTTCCGCTGCTATGGACGTAGTTATCGCTAAAAATATTTTCGGTTCCGTCTCTGGCGATTACACCGGGAAGGTGGGAGCTCAAGTAGTAACTCGGGAAGTTGAAGAATTCGACCTGGTTTAGGCCAATTAAGCAAACGGGCGGGACGTTCCTGCCCGTTTGCTCTTTAAAAACGTTAAGAAAGGAAGTGAAACGATGGAGGATATGAACAGTTTAACCGGTTTTATCTCCAATGTGGGCTTTCCTATTACGGTGGCAGCCTACCTGCTCATCCGGATAGAAAGCAAACTGGCCGGCCTTACCCAGGCAATAGCTGAATTAAGGGAATGCATCTGTGCCTTTCCGG
>CAZOIC010000198.1:0-2159 GCA_964579945.1 uncultured Syntrophomonas sp.
CTCTTTTCTTCGAACTCTGTCATCCTATCCAATACCTCCTTAATTATCCAGTCCGGAGTTGATGCTCCTGCGGTAATCGCTACCGTGGAAACTCCCTGTAAATCATCAGCCGGGATTTCAGATGCATCCCGAATCTGCAGGGTCTTTACTCCGGTATTTTTACACTCCCTGGCAAGAGTGGCTGTATTTGAACTTTTCGGGTCCCCCAGAACTATAATCAGGTCTGCGCCTGAGCTTATTTCACGAGCAGCCTGTTGCCTTTTCCGGGTGGCCGAACATATAGTATTAAATACTCTAATTTCTTTCGCAAAAGGTAATAGTGCATTAACTATGGCGTAAAATTCCTCGCCATCTTTGGTGGTTTGGGAGACTACGCCCAACTTATCCACGACCTGCAGTTGACAGGCTTCATCTACGCTGGCGATTACTATAGCCTTGTCACACCATCCTGTAATAGCCTGTACTTCAGGATGACTGGCATCGCCAAAAACTACTACTTCATATCCTTCACCTCGTAATGATGCTACTATTTCATGAACTCTTTTAACCAGAGGACAGGTAGCATCCTTGATCCCCAAACCTCTCTCTCGTGCCTGTTCAATAATCTCAGGTGGTACACCGTGTGACCTGATAATAACACCGGCATCCTCACCTACCTGAATTTCTTCCAGCCGGTCTACCGGAATTATGCCTTTTCCTTTCAGATTATCTACCACTGCATCATTGTGTACCAGAGGGCCCAGACTATACCATCTGCCCCCATCTTCTGCAGCTTCTTCGGCTATTTTCACAGCCCTCCTGACTCCAGCACAAAATCCGGCATTCCGAGCAAGCCGTGTTTGCAAATTTTACACCCCGCCAAAATACTAAGTATTTATTTCGTATTAACATGTATAAATCCTTCTTTATTTGTCTAAAAGACTATTAATTTCTTGCATTATCGCCTCGCTAACTTCTTCCAGCAATGCTGAACTGATTTTTTGGCCCTTATGTTTGTCCAAATTAACCGGATCGCCCACTTTTACCAACAAGGGGCGAAACCATCCCAAGGGAAAGTCCTTGTCGGTTCCTATACAGGCTATCGGGATTATCGG
Organism: uncultured Syntrophomonas sp.; assembly: GCA_964579945.1. GTDB lineage: Bacteria > Bacillota > Syntrophomonadia > Syntrophomonadales > Syntrophomonadaceae > UBA4844. The sequence goes on from CAZOIC010000198.1 coordinate 1,095, forward strand.
AGCACCTGACTTTAAGGCCAGCAGAGCAACACCGTTCTGAACCTGGGCATCAGGTAGAACTTTTTTACGAGCGCCTTCCGGGAAAATCCCCAGCACCTTTCCTTCCTCTAAGAGTTCAAGCGCCTGGCGAATAGCCTTGCGATCGGCTGCTCCTCTTTTAACTGGAAAAGCATGTAGCGCTGTTAATAATTTGCCCAGAATTTTATTATTAAACAACTCAACTTTAGCCATAAAATGAACTGGCCGGGTTAAAGATATGCCAACCATAATCGGATCCCAGTTACTTATGTGATTGGAGGCAACAATAACCGGTCCCTTTTGGGGGATTTTCTCTATGCCTTCTTTTTTTAATCCTAAAAAAACGAAAAATATTCTACATATACCCCGGGTGAAGTAATATACCATCTCATCCCTCCCGGATAATGGCCAGTATTTTTTGTAAAACCTGTTCTATGCTCAGGTTACTGCTATCTATTACTATTGATTCGGCCAGTATTTTAAGACTACCTACTTCTCTTTCAGAATCTCTTTTATCACGCTGGATAATATCCTGCAAGATGGTTTCGTAATTAATGGTAAATCCACTATCGTTAAGTTCAGCCGCCCGCCTATTGGTTCTCTCTTCAATACTAGCAGTTAAAAAGAACTTGTACTCGGCATCTGGTAATACACACTCTCCAATATCACGTCCGTCCATAACTACGGATATGCTGCGGGCCATCTCTTGCTGTTGTTCTACCATTATTTTACGAATAGCTGGATGAGAGGCAACTGTGGAAACCATGGCGCTTACTTCCGGTAAACGGATGGCAGCAGTTAAATCTTCCCCATCACATATTACCTTCTGCTGGCCTGAGTGATATTCGAAGTGAATCCTAATATTATCAGCAAGCTCACAAAGTGCTTCTGCATTCTCGGGATCAATCTTTTTTTGCAGCGCTTTCCAGGTCAAAGCCCGGTACATAGCCCCGGTATCTATATATACAAACCCTAGTTCTTTAGCCAATTTTCTGGCAACGGTACTTTTACCCGCACCGGCCGGTCCGTCAATAGCAATCTTCATTA
>CAZOIC010000199.1:0-2084 GCA_964579945.1 uncultured Syntrophomonas sp.
ATCCCCGGCGTACCCGGGGTATGAGGTCACGAATGGCTTTGGCTCGGCTTAGTTTCTCATGCATAGCCTGGATATCACCAGCTTGTAAGGCAGACTTAATTTCAGCAAGTTGGGCTATAAATTCGTCCAGTTTATCCAGCAGTATATCTCGGTTGGAAAAGATTATATCTTCCCAAAGTTCCGGGGTTGATGATGCTATACGAGTAGTATCCCGAAACCCCCCGGCAGCCATCATTAAATCTTCCTCCCTGCCACCAGTAAGGTGAACCAGAGCTACCGCCGACAGATGCGGAATATGACTGACTGTAGCCACCAGTTGGTCATGTAGTGACGCTAGCATTACTCTGATACGAGCACCGGTAGCAGATAATAAATCACTTAGAAAAATCAACTGCTGCTGGGGAACGTTATCCTCCGGAGTCAGAACATAAACTGCATTTTCAAACAGATAGCGATCTGCGCCGTTTATACCTTTTATCTCTGCCCCTGCCATGGGATGCCCACCTACGCAGTATATATTTTCTGGCATATGCTTAAAAAGCTGCATAACCGGTTGTTTGGTACTGCCCACATCAGTTACTATACAACCTGGTTTAAGGTGCGGTTTAATCTCCTCAATTATGCTGGCATAGAATCTTAAAGGCACACAAATTATTATCACATCAGCTTCCGCAACACCTGCAGTTAATGTAACACCAGCATCTATAGCACCTATCTGAAGGGCTTGTTGCAGAGTTTGGGGTTCGGTGTCAAAACCGTTTACCGTTTTAACTGACGGGGTTCCCCGCAAGGCCAAACCTAGAGACCCCCCAATAAGACCAAGCCCGATTATGAATACGTTGGCAGCCATATCACATCTCCGTTTTCAATATTTACCGTATAACTATGATTATTAATAACTAACCTTAACCTGGTACTCCTAACTCCCATTTTCCGCAAGCGCCGCTTTAAGGTTTTGGATTTTTTTCACCATAGTATTGAAGTTTTCTGGGGTTAACGATTGCGGTCCGTCGGAAAGGGCTTCACTGGGGTTCTGGTGAACTTCTACCATTATACCATCACATCCCGCACTGACTGCTGCCAGGGCCATGGGCTCTACCAGTTTCCATTTTCCTGTACCATGGCTGGGATCAACAATTATCGGTAAATGGGTGAGCTGTTTTATTAATGGTACAGCACTTAAATCCAGGGTATTGCGGGTGTAGTTTTCAAAAGTACGAATACCCCGTTCACACATAATTACCTGCGAATTCCCGCTGGAAATAATGTATTCGGCCGCCATTATCCATTCTTCAATAGTTGCTGATGGTCCTCTTTTTAGGAGTACCGGTTTATTAATTTTGCCCAGTTCCTTTAAAAGGAAGAAGTTTTGCATGTTCCTGGCCCCTACTTGTAAAACATCAGAGTATAAGGCCACGATATCAATCATCCTGGGGTCCATAATCTCGGTCACCACCGGCAAACCTGTTAATTCGCGGGCTTCAGCCAAAATTTTTAATCCTTCTTCTTCCAGACCCTGAAAGGAGTAGGGGGAAGTGCGGGGTTTAAAAGCTCCTCCGCGCAGCATGGTAGCCCCGGCCTCTTTTACCATCACGGCTACCTCCAGGAAAAGTTCCCGGCTTTCTACCGCACAGGGTCCGGCAATAATCTGAATCTTTCCGTTACCTACAGGATTATCTCCTACCTGGACTACGCTGCTCTGCTGAGCAAACTCGCGCGATGCCAGTTTAAATGGCTGCACTATGGGTACAACTTTTTCCACCCCGGGCAGGGTTTCAAACATCTCCATAATAGCCTGACTGCGCTCACCGATAGCACCGATGATAGTCCTTTCCACACCCTGGGACAGGTGTACCTGAAAGCCCTTTTCCTTGAGCTTTTCACTAACCTGTTCAATTTGTTCCTGGGGGGTATTCTTTTCCATTACAATAATCATATTTTGCTTCCTCCTTTTACCTCGGGGAAGGCGATAAGAAACAGAAAAAGCCATTAGTGAAGAAATCACCAACGGCACTGTTGCCAGAGTCTATTTCCCACCATCCTACCGTCCTACCATATTGTAAATAATTCCGTCCTACATTATT
>CAZOIC010000200.1:0-2069 GCA_964579945.1 uncultured Syntrophomonas sp.
CTATACCTAATTGTTCCCCGTCATCGCTTACCAGTCTAACTTCCCTGACCCGGATCTCCTCGTTAATCCTCCAATCCTTGCTGATAAGATGTTCACCTCCTAAAATAATAAAAAAAGCGAGTTTAAACAAAAACTCGCTATATGGCAGACATTAATAAATAAGCGTATTATGTGCCTGTGTCTAACCAAATACCTTACGAACTCATGTTGTAAGGTGAGAAAACGAAGTTTCTGCTTAATACAAAAAGGAGTATACCACATGTTCGGGCGTATGGCAACTAGAATAAAGGGTGACAGGGGACGGTTCCTGTGTCACCTTAAATTTAAGGTGACACAGGAACCGTCCCCTGTCACCCATCTGCGTTTAATTTATAGTGCTTTATCCTCAATTTCTTTTCTAATCTTACTGCTGAATTCATCCAGGGGCATGGCTCCCAGGTCACCCTGTTTACGGTGACGAACAGCTATGGTCTGAGCTTCTACTTCCTTGTCACCCAGAATAATCAGGTAAGGTATCTTCTGTAACTGCCCTTCTCTTATCTTATAACCTATTTTCTCACTGCGAAAATCGCTGTCCACCCTGATATCCTGTTTTTCCAACTCCGCCAATACCTGCTGGGCATAATCATGCTGCCGTTCAGTAATAGGCAGAACCCGGACCTGAATTGGTGCCAACCAGGTGGGAAAAGCCCCAGCAAAATGTTCGGTAAGGATACCGATAAATCTTTCGATACTGCCATAAATAACCCGGTGAATCATTACCGGACGGTGTTTTTCCCCGTCCTCGCCGATATAAGTCAGGTCAAATTTCTCCGGCATCTGAAAATCGAGCTGGATAGTGCCACACTGCCAGGTCCGATCCAAAGAGTCCTGCAGGTGAAAATCAATCTTGGGACCATAGAAAGCCCCATCACCTTCATTAATTACATATTCTATACCCTTTTCATTTAATGCCTGAATCAGGGCATTGGTAGCAATCTCCCAATCTTCTTCGCTCCCCATGGAATCCTCCGGGCGGGTCGATAGTTCTACGTGATAGGGAAAACCAAATAGACTGTAGAAACGGTCGACCAGGTTAATTACACCCTTAATTTCATCAATAATCTGTTCCGGTAACATGAAAATATGGGCATCATCCTGGGTAAAGGCCCGCACCCGCATCAAACCATGCAGTACTCCCGACATCTCATGGCGGTGAACCAGCCCCAGTTCCCCCATTCTAATGGGCAGTTCCCGGTAGCTGTGCAGGTTCTGCTTATAAATCAGCATGCCCCCCGGGCAATTCATGGGCTTTATGGCATAGTTGCCTTCATCAATGGTAGTAAAATACATATTCTCCTGGTAATGATCCCAATGTCCGGATCTTTCCCAGAGTTCCTGGTTTAAAATAATAGGAGTGCGCACTTCCTGGTATCCTGCTTTGCGGTGTTCTTCCCGCCAAAAGTTCTCCAGTTGATTACGCAAAATCATACCTTTCGGCATAAAGAAGGGAAACCCCGGTCCCTCATCTACTATAGTAAATAACCCCAATTCCCGGCCTAGCCGCCGGTGATCACGTTTTTTCGCCTCTTCCAATTTGTGCAGGTAATCATCCAGCATAGCCTTTTTGGGAAAAGAGGTAGCATAGACCCGCTGCAGCATAGGATTATTCTCACTGCCCCGCCAATAAGCCCCGGCCAGGCTCATCAGTTTCAGAGCCTTTAGTTTGCCGGTGGAGGGAACGTGAGGCCCGGCACAGAGGTCGGTAAACTCTCCCTGCTGGTATATGCTGATAATCGCGTCCTCGGGCAAACCCCGAATTAGTTCCACTTTATAAACTTCATCGCGCTCGCTAAAGTAATCCAGGGCTTCTTCCCGGGTCAATTCTTTTCTTACAAAGGGATAATCAGCCTTAATAATGGCATCCATTTCTTTTTCAATTAGAGCGAAATCATCCGGGGTAAAAGTGTGCTGGCTATCAAAGTCATAGTAAAAACCCCGGTCAATGGCCGGGCCTATAGCCAGTTTAGTTTCGGGCCACAGTCTTTTTACCGCCTGAGCCATGACATGAGCGGAAGAGTGGCGGTAAA
>CAZOIC010000201.1:0-2010 GCA_964579945.1 uncultured Syntrophomonas sp.
TGGCTATTCCGATATCAGCAGTGGCCAGAGCCGGAGCATCATTAATTCCATCACCCACCATAGCCACTATTTTTCCACTTTGCCTAATTTTCTCTACTTCCTCTGCTTTTCTCTCGGGCAGTACTTCGGCCAACACCCTTTCGATTCCTACCTGCCGGGCAATAGCCTGTGCAGTACGCTGGTTGTCTCCACTAATCATGTATACTTCCAGGTTCATATCTTTTAGTGCTTGGATAGCATCAACCGCATTGTCCTTAATGGTATCAGCCACTGCCAATAAGCCTACCAATATCCCATCAATAGCCAAATACATAGCGGTTTTGCCTGTTTCCTCCAGCTCTATAGCCTGGGTTTCTCCACCGGTGGTATCTATGCCCTGATGGTGCATAAAACTGCGGTTACCTATAGTTAATGCCAGATTATCGCTTTTTCCCGCTATACCTTGACCAGGAAAATTATTAAAATCCTGGGGATCGGGCAAGTCCCCAAATTTTTCCCGGGCACGGGCATAAATAGCCTGACCCAGAGGATGTTCGGAACGTTTTTCCAGGATTCCAGCCCAGCGCAGTACTTCATCCCGCTCGTAATGGCCCAGGGTAATGATATCAGTGAGAGCAGGCTCTCCCCGGGTTATGGTACCGGTCTTGTCCAGAACTATTACATCTAGCTTTTGCAGTAGTTGTAAATATTCGCCCCCCTTTATTAAGAGGCCATTTTCAGCTCCTTTGCCGGTTCCTACCATTATGGCAGTAGGAGTAGCCAACCCCAGGGCACAGGGACAGGCTATTACCAGAACCGCAACTGCTGTAATAATTGCAGTATTAATATTACCGCTGAACCAGAACTGCAGGGTAAATGTTAACAGGGCAATCCCCATAACCGTAGGGACAAAAATACCTGAAACCTGATCGGCTAATTTTTGTATCGGGGCTTTAGATTCCTGGGCCTCCTCTACAATTCTTATAATCTGGGCCAAGGTGGTATCCTGACCGGTGCGGGTAACCACAAATTTCAAACTGCCGTTTTTATTGATGCTGGCACCTACCACTTCATCACCTGGTCTTTTTTCCACCGGCAGGCTTTCCCCGGTTAACATGGATTCGTCAACTGATGAAATGCCTTCCTGTACGATTCCGTCAACAGGGATTCTTTCACCTGGGCGAATAACTACCATATCACCGGTTCTAACCTCTGCTACGGGTACATCGATTTCCTCTCCCTGCCGTATTACCCTGGCGGAACGGGGTTGCAGTCCGCTGAGAACCCGGATGGCTTCGGAGGTTTTATTTTTAGCTCGTTCCTCCAGGTATTTACCTAATAACACCAGGGTAATAATAGTGGCCGAGGCCTCGAAATATATATTTTGGCGGTCACCCTGAAAATATATATTATAGAGGCTAAATAAATAAGCTGCCGAAGTACCCAGTACTACCAGCACATCCATATTGCTTCCCCCGGAACGCAGGGCCAGAAACGCACTTCTATAAAAACGGTAGCCAATAATGAATTGAACTGGTGTAGCCAGAGCTATTTGTAAGTAGGGATTATGCAAAAGGGGCACCTGGATCTGAAATAGCATCAGTATCATGTTTAATATTAGAGGAAAGGTCAGAATAATAGAAACCGCTAGCATTAGCTTTAACTTCTTAGTTTCCATATCATCGTCCGGGCTATCGATCTTAAACTCCCGTTTCTCTATCCAATGGGCCTGGTATCCCAGATTATCTACCGCTTTTTCAATTTCGCTAACGCTGATTACCTGGGGGTCATACTCTACCATAGCTTGGTTGGTAAGCAGGTTAACACTGGCATTAACCACCCCCGGGGTGTTGTTCAGTTTTTTATCTATGCGGGCTGAGCAGGCTGCACAGGACATACCTTCAATAGCTAGAGAAACATTAAGATATTTGTTTTCATCCTCCGCCAATACCTCATAACCAATCTGTTGCACTGCCTCTTCCAGTTCCGCCTGCTTAATTAATTCTGGGTCATAAAGAATGGTGGCTTTAT
>CAZOIC010000202.1:0-2001 GCA_964579945.1 uncultured Syntrophomonas sp.
GGACGGTTCTTTTGCTTCCATGAATGGAAGCAAAAGAACCGTCCCCTTGCTTCCTTATTTAAAACCAACTTCAACCGCTTTTTGAATAATTTCCATCATGTCATTAAACAATTGAATAAAAGCACCTTCGGCATTAAAAAATTCAGCAATTTCTTCAACCTGATTAGCTTTGGCAAACATCTGGCTAAGTTCCAGGACACTATCACTGTTCACCTCTTCGCCCAACATTTGAGCCCGATTGAGTTCCATCTGTTGGTTGCGAACTTTTAATATCTTTTCCTGGTAATCCGGATTTTTTTCCACTGCCAATTTTGCTGCCACATACCGCGTATATACTTCACTGTTGGTAATGGCGCGAGCCAATTCATGAGCCTTATCATAGGGATTAGTTACATCTGCCAATATAAACACTTCCTTAATATATAGTTTCCACCTTAAATTAACAGTTAACAGGTCTGACGTCAACCGGCACGCTATCAAGTAATAATACCCTTAAATACTCCAACTAAGAAGATAGCATAGATTAACCCCCCGGCCATTAAAATAGGGGCACTAATATGTTTACGGATACGCAGTTGTATAAACATTATAAAAGCTGATAGCAAGGCCAGAGTAGCTGATACCAGCGCACTACTGGTAAGCTGCCAATCAGTTAAAAAGATACCTAGAGCCGGAATTAAGGAACTCTGAAAAACCATAGCTCCGGTAATATTACCCAAAGCCAGAGTATCCTTTTCCCTGGAAACCCAAATAACACTGTTAAATTTCTCGGGAAGCTCCGTGGCTATGGGAGTAATAATTAGGGCCAGAACAAAGGCGGCTACACCATAGGTGTGGGCAACCACCTTAACCGATTCCACAAAAAGGGTAGCTCCCAATACCATAATACCCAGAGCCACCACAACCTGGATAATAATCCAGCGCAACGCAGCATGGCGACGGTCAAAATAACAGGAGGGCATTTGGGCATCCGATTCAATATCTCTTTCCTGGTTTAACATGGAGTGCACATAAATAACATAGGAAATGACCATAAGCGCAGCAATACCCAATTGCAATGAACGCATGGCAGGAGGAATCATACCGGCCAGAATTGCCACCGCAAAAATAATCATGAAAAACAGTAAATCTCGGGACATGGTAGAATAATCAGCCATTACTTTTAAACCATGAGCACGGCGGCGGCGAAATATGATTACTGCCATACCTGTTACAAACATGGCCAGGGTGGAAAGCATAAGCGGTGCTCCCAGTATGGCTCCAATACCTATATCATGGCCTTCAGTACCACGGCCAAAAACGATAGCAATAATTGGTATTATGGTTTCCGGTAAAGCAGTACCTACTGCTGCCAGAACACTTCCCACTGCCCCTTCCGACAGATTAAACTTTTTGCCCAGCCATTCAACTCCATTTACAAAAAGTTCTGCTGCTAAAAGTATAATTCCTAGACTGACTATCAGTATGGCGATACTCTTCATTTACCTTCTCCTTCAGGTCTTTATTTTAAGAGCTGCATCTTTATCTGCCGCTGTTGCAAGCCGGCCAAATGGGTAAAACCGGCATTTATCAAAACACCCTGGACTTCTTGCAGTCCTTCGCCCACCTGCCCGGGGTGGTGAGCATCGGAGCCAAGTGTAACTGCAATTTGTTCAGAGGCTATCAGGTTAATTATCTCTTGCTGGGGATATATTTCCCCAACCGGTTTACGTAAGCCGGCACTATTAATTTCTATTATCATACCGGCGGCTTTAATACTATTGAGTAATTGTTTCACGTGAAACAATACATCATGCTGACGGGGACGATGACCCCAGATTTTTATCAAATCCAAATGCCCAATTATATCAAACAAACCAGAATCTACTGCCATTTGTACCAGTTCAAAGTAACGGCCATAAACCTGATCTATATCCTTTTCCTCAAAAAGATGACGAAAATCAGGATGATCAAATCCCCAGCCATCAATAAAATGAACGGAGCCAATAATATAATCGAAAT
>CAZOIC010000203.1:0-1984 GCA_964579945.1 uncultured Syntrophomonas sp.
GTAACGGCTATTCCCTGGTATATGGGTACTTCTGCCAGACTACTTAATAACGCATATAGTTCTGCACTGGAAGCACTATCTCCTTCAATACCCTGGTAACTCTGTTCAAAGGTTAGGCTGGCTGAAAGTGATAAGGGTTTATCCTGTGCATACTGGGCTCCCATATAACCATTCAGGGTCAAAACTCCCTTGCTGTGTATACTGCCACTCATCATTATTTCTCGTTCGATATTGACCAGACCCTTTTCCCCCATAAAGGTCTTGGCAGTTATCCTGACTGGTCGTCCAAAAATGTGGTCTCCTATCTCATGAACAGCCAGGCCATTTATCTCTCCTATACTCCAACTATCTACATTAATAAGCAGTATATTCTGTCTTATTAGTTCCAATGAGCGTTCCTCCAACATAGAGGAACGGTATTTTTTTTCTTCTATTGCCTTGATAACGTGCTGTTCCTCAACCAGTTCCGAACGGTCTCGCATAGCCCAGCTATTAGCCTCATAAATGATTTCTACCAGGCGGTTAAACAGGGTAGTCAATTTGTTTCTATCATCCGCCATACGACTACCATAATCCACCACTCGAGCCACTGCCCCGGGGGTAAAGTGTGTTAGTTTTTCGCTCTCACAAACCGAGCTAATCAGCCGGGCATAGTCACTAACGTGCTTGCGGCTACGTTCCATCTCCACGTCAAAATCGGCCTTGATTTTAAAAAGTTTTTGAAATTCTTCATCATAGCCATAAAGCAGATAATAGTATATAGGTTCGCCGATTAAAATAACCTTTATGTTAGCCGGTATAGGTTCTGGTTGCAGGGTTTCGGTATTACTTATGCCTATCATACGGCTTATACTTTCTACAGTAATGGCTTGATTTTTCAATACTCGCTTTAGACTATCCCACACATAAAAATTCCTGACTATATCATAAACGTGCAATAAAAGGTATCCACCATTAGCCTGGTGGATTGATCCGGCCTTAATTTTGGTAAAATCGGTAGCCAGAATACCAAACTCACCTTCATACTCAATTTGTCCAAACAGGTTAGAATAGGTGGGATTAGTTTCAAAAATAACCGGGGCATGTTTTAATCCGGAATTATCAATTACCAAATTAACCTGGTAACGGCGCTCTGAGGTACGTCGGCTTACATGCCGAAAGAAGTTAACGGATGAGGGGTCCTCCGGTTTAGCGAATAATTCCAGATTATCCAGCAAGTCCTCCTGCATATCTTCCAGGTAGCTAATAACTTCTCTAAAAGCACGATATTTTTTAACCAATTTATCAAAGTAGGGGGAAATTACGTTGCGGGCAGTTTCCTGCTCCAGTTCTTTAATTTGCCCCTTTATATCTTTCTCCAGTTCCCGGTATTGACGAAAGGCTTCATTAAGTTTTTCCTGCACCAGGGAACTTCGTTTCATTAATTCCGCTCGTTCTTCTTCCGACATATTCAGGTATTCTTCCTGGCTTAAAGGCTCTCCGTTTTTTAATGGAACACTGCTTATCCCATTCTGGTTACGTGATATGGTAAATCCATAGGTTCGAGCTTCTTCATCCACCTTAATGTACATGCGGTTGGTCTCTTCTACAAACGTGGTCAGAATTTGATTCTTTTTAAATTCAAAATCCTCGCCTTCAAAAGCCTGGCTTATATGATTAATAGAGTTTTCCACCTGGAGCTCCAGGTCTTTTTTAAACTCCTTGCCTTTTCCGGCTGGCAGTTCTAATGCCTGTGGACAATCAGGCTTTTTAAAATTATAAACATAGCACCAATCCGAAGGAATCGGTTCCCGAGTTGCTTTTTTCTCCACCATCTCCCGAGCCAAAGTAGTCTTTCCGGTACCAAACAGCCCGGCCAGGTAAATATTATAACCCGGGTTATCTATATTTAAGCCAAAATCAAGGGATCTGACGGCCCGTTCCTGTCCGATAATACCTCGCAAAGGTCTTACCTCGGCCGTACTATTAAATTTGAATATATTCG
>CAZOIC010000204.1:0-1944 GCA_964579945.1 uncultured Syntrophomonas sp.
GAATGATTATAAGGGAATATTTAGCCAGGCAGGGGGAAGATAAAGGAAAGTAAGGTTTCGTTTATGAGGGGTACAGGAGTTAAGGGAGATGCTTGTTACGTAAGGTGCAGGCATCTTTTTTTGTGGGGGAAGGTACCTTTGTTTACGGTTTTCCCAGTGGAATTACTTTTTTCATATAGTTTTCTGTCCCATCCCCTCTATTGATACTAATTCTCTTTAATTCATAAATATTCTGATTAACCGAGGCTTCTCCGTAAGTAACCGTTACAGCCGCCTGGTACCCGCATTTCACCAGATAATCTATAGTGTTTTTATTATACAGGCCGCAGGGATAACAAAAGGAATAAACGGTATCATCGATTATGTTTTCCAGTAGCGTTTTAGATTGGTTTAATTCGATTGCCAAATCTGCATTCCTTAAATCACCATGAGAGTGTGAGTGGGAGGCAATTTCCATTCCATTCTTATGCATTTCCTGGATCATACTTTCATTTACATATCCGGGATGATTAAATTTATCGGTTATAATAAAAAAGCTTGCTACCATTTCTCGTTTCATTAATTCCGGCATGACAAAGTCGTATATGCTTCTATAGCCATCGTCAAAGGTTAAAATAATCGGATTAGTTGGTATCGGTGTGCCATATTCCCAATGCTGGTATAAATCACGTAGAGTAATCGTATTATAGCCGTTGTTTTTCAATATATCCAAATGCTGTTGGAAAATTGCAGGCTCAACATATAGCTGTTCTATATTTCCGGTAGCATACATTGGCGGTACCGCCACTTCGTGATAGGTCAAAATTTTAATATTCGATAATTTGCTTACCGGTACGGGATTAGCGCCTGCCTTCTCCGTCATAATCAGGCTCATTTCTTCTTCGGTTTGCCCTCGGGTAAAGATAAATGCGATCCTGGTATTGCCATCCCACTTAACGTTAGCTCCCATATACTCGCTGATAAACCTTAAGGGTACCATGGTGCGGTTACCCGTAATAACAGCTGTAGTGTCCATTATCCTGGTCATACCGTTAACCGTAACTGCTTTCTTATCGATAGTTAACAGAATATTACTATCAGGAAGGGTAGCATAGTTCTGATTCTTTACTTTAACCTGTCTGGTCTGATCCAGCCAAATTACGGTAGCTCCCATTTCTTCAGCAGGAAACCTGATAGGTACAAGAGTCCGGCCATTAGCATCAATAATCGGCTTCTGGTCGACAAAAACAATCATTTTCTCGTCAACACATACCCTTACATCTGCTGCGGCATAAGCCGTCCCGCTTGTCCCTGCAGCAAGCCCTGGTATAACCATAACCAGTGCAATACAGAAAACTATTCCCCAAAAACTCTTAATAATGCTAACATATTTGATATGCATAATTCCCTGTTCCTTCTTGAATAAAACAATTGAGCGTGAGTCCAAATTGCTTTGATGACCTTCATCTGATAATATATAGGATAAATTATTTTACCAGGAAAAGCGAGGAACTCTTTTTGAATCAAGATATGATTAAACGGATTAATGAACTGGCTAAAAAGAAGAAAGAACAGGGATTAACCCCGGAGGAATTACAGGAGCAGAAGCAGCTTTATGCTGTGTATTTACATGGCATCCGGGAGCAGGTAAAAATGCAATTAGATGCCAGAGTGAAACCGGCGCACCCTGCAGGATGTGACTGCTGTGGTGACCACCATCACCATCACCACGGTAAATGCCAACATTAATTTAAAGCGGGTGACAAGGGGACGGGGTTGTTGACAACATTGAAAATGTTGTCAACAACCCCGTCCCCTTGTCATTTGACAAAAAAGGAAGGTAGGATTAACATAATAGTGTACTAGGCAACTAATGCACCGGAGGAGGTGACCGGATGTGGAGTTTAATGCTTCCCAGCCCATTTATAAACAGATAATTGATGATTTTAAGAAAAAGCTCATCCG
>CAZOIC010000205.1:0-1934 GCA_964579945.1 uncultured Syntrophomonas sp.
TACCGGAGGTTTTACTTTCCGGTCATCATGAAAACATCCGCCGCTGGCGTAAGCAACAGAGCCTGTTAATGACCTTGCTCAAACGTCCGGAATTACTTTTAAACCGGGAATATGATGCCGAAGAAAAAGAACTATTACAGGAAATACTATTTAGGGAGCAAATAAACGGTGACGAACTCTAATAAGTCAATAAGTCCGGTGCCTGGCACCCGTAAGAGCAAAGTCTATATAGCACTTCTGCATTATCCCATGTATAACAAGCGCATGGATATAATCACCACCTCGGTTACCAATTTGGACTTGCATGATATTTCCCGGGTAGCCAGGACCTATAATGTGGAGGGTTTTTTTGTAGTTCATCCTTCACCCAGCCAGCATCGTTTGATAAATGAGATAGTTTCTTACTGGCAGGAGGGCTACGGGGGAAGCTATAACCCTGATAGAAAGGAAGCCTTTAACCGGCTAAGGACGGTAGATAGTCTGCAGGAAGTTTTTGGACTAATCGAAGATGAGACTGGCCGAAAACCGGATACTATAGCTACCGATGCCAGGGTTCATCCTAATACCGTATCCTACCGTGATATGAAGGACAAGATTTTTAATAATGAGCAGGTATTTTTAATTCTTTTTGGTACCGGTTGGGGGATGGATAAAAGCTTAATAGAATCCTGTACTTATATACTGGAACCAGTACAGGGGGAGGCCAGTTATAACCATTTGTCGGTACGCAGTGCGGTTTCCATAATTATTGATCGTTTATTAGGGGAATACTGGTTTAATTAAAGAATTTTTCTTGAGTTTGGGATAGGCGGTATGGTATAATACCACTGTTCTGTGTAACGAAGGCGGTCCGCTGCATTAAGACGATGTATGAACGCCTGCTGGAAGGAGGTCAGAATAGTAATGCAAGACATAATCAGGTCTATTGAAGATGAATATTTTAAAAAAGACATACCCAATTTTGCCCCTGGGGATAATGTGAAAGTACATGTTAAGGTGGTCGAGGGTACACGGGAAAGAATCCAGATTTTCGAAGGTACGGTACTAAAGATTCGTGGCGCTGGATTATCCCGGACATTTACGGTGCGAAGAATATCGTACGGTGTGGCGGTAGAGAGAACTTTCCCTCTGCATGCACCCAAAATAGCCAGGATAGAGGTTACCCGGAGAGGTAAAGTTCGTAGAGCCCGCCTGTTTTACCTGCGCGGCCTGACGGGCAAAAAAGCTCGGGTTAAAGAAAAAGGCAGATTTTAATTGCAAACATAATGTAATGGTCAGAGAGGAGGATACCCCGGGGTATTCTCCTTTTCGTATTTTAAAAATGGAGGTAAGTCGTGAGCATTAACTGGTTTCCAGGGCACATGGTCAAGGCCAGAAGGGAGATACAGGAAAATCTAAAGCTGGTGGATATGGTGGTTATGCTTCTGGATGCCCGCGCTCCATATTCCTGCCGTAACCCGCAACTGGAAAAAATGATTAGGCCCAAACCAACAATTATAGTATTAAATAAAATGGATCTAGCCCCAATAGCCGATACCAGGAGACATCTGGAGCAATTACGCAATGAGGGGCACCTGGCCGCAGCCATGAATTCAACCAGCGGCAAGGGTTCACGTGAGGTCTTGCAACTTATAGCCACTGCTTTTGTGCCGGTACAAGAGGACTTGCAGCGCCGGGGACGGAGAAACAGGCCGGCCCGGGTTATGATAGTCGGTGTTCCCAACGTAGGAAAATCAAGTTTTCTTAACTCCCTGGCAGGGAAAAAGATGGCTGTAACCGGAGCCAGACCAGGGGTTACCCGGGGTAAACAATGGGTAAGGGTTAGAGATGATATTGAATTTATGGATACCCCGGGGCTGATGTGGCCCAAAATCGATAGTACGGAGCAGGGCTTAAAACTGGCTTTACTTGATATAGTAGGAGAAAAAGCTTAT
>CAZOIC010000206.1:0-1916 GCA_964579945.1 uncultured Syntrophomonas sp.
TTATTGACCAGTTGGTAGAAAAAAAGCTGGTAGAAAAAGTTGACGACCTCTATTACTTAACCGAGGATGACATTGCCGGTCTTGATAGAATGGGGACTAAATCAGCCTTCAATTTGATTAAGGCTATAGCCGATAGCAAAGCCAAACCCTTATATCGCCTGGTAACTGCTTTAGGTATTCTTCATATAGGTTCCAAAACGGCTCGCCTGTTAACTGCTCACATTAATGATATTGACCAATTTAGTGAAGTTAGTGAAGAACAGTTAATGAGTATTCCTGAAATTGGCCCTAAGATGGCTGAAAGCATAGTTAAGTTCTTCCGTGAGCCTCGCAACCAGGAGACTATTGCCAGATTGAAAGCAGCCGGGGTAAATACGGTGGAAGAAGAGAGTAACGGGGGGCTAAAGCTACTGGCGGGGAAAACCTTTGTCCTCACCGGTGCCCTGGAAAGCCTGACTCGCAATGAAGCCAGTGAAAAAATAGAAGCCCTGGGTGGTAAAGTTAGCGGTAGTGTGAGCAAAAAAACCGACTATGTATTAGCCGGCTCCGACCCGGGCAGTAAATATGATAAAGCCCTACAATTAGGGGTTACCATTCTAACTGAAGAAGAATTCCTAAAAATGCTGGAATAGCTGGGGGAGTAAGGGGTTTGGGTAGTTTCCTCCGCGACCGGGGGTACGAGAACTTGTAGGGGCGAACGTATGTGTTCGTCCGGGGGCGGCAATTTTCGGCAGAACCCCCGGGGTAACTGGTCGGCAGGGCAGACACATGGGTCTATCCCTACGAATTATGGAATAATATGTGTGTGGGGAATTCGTTTTTGCTAAGTGCCGGGACAGTGTATATTGTATTCCTTATCAATCGGCGTGTTATCCGGGCCTGTTTTCAAATTTTGATTAGTTTATGCCCTATCTATTTGATATAATATTGAACATAAATGTTTTCTGTGGGTTTGGAGGTATGGTTATGGCCCTTACTATTAAGGAAGTAGAAGATATTGCCCTCATGGCTAGATTAAACCTGAAAGAGGAAGAAAAAGAAGACTTTGCCCAGCAGCTTAACT
This sequence comes from uncultured Syntrophomonas sp., assembly GCA_964579945.1. Taxonomy (GTDB): domain Bacteria; phylum Bacillota; class Syntrophomonadia; order Syntrophomonadales; family Syntrophomonadaceae; genus UBA4844. The sequence goes on from CAZOIC010000206.1 coordinate 1,064, forward strand.
TAATATTGGATTACAGCAATCTTTTGCACAAGCTTAATACTGATAATGTAGAACCCTTAACCTATGTATTGCCGGTTTACAATGTTTTTCGGGATGATGTGGTAAGTCCTGGCTCGTCCCGGGAGGAGATTTTATCAAACGGACCGTTACTGGAAGACGGCCAGTATAAAGTTCCCAAAATAATGTAGGAGGTAACTGGCTGTGGAATTGTATGAACTTGGCTTGCGTGATTTGCAGGATAAACTAAACGGGGACGAAGTCTCGGTTAAGGAGATTATTGAGTCCATATTTAAGCGCATTCATGCAGTAGACGATAAGGTTAAATCCTTTATTACCCTGGATGAGGAAAATGCTCTGAAGAAGGCTGCCGGGTTGAGCAGTAAAGAAAATAGAAAAGGGAAAATAGCAGGATTACCTTTTGCCCTGAAGGACGTTTTTTGTACCCGGGGCTTAAGAACCACTTGTGCCTCCCGGATGTTGGAGAATTTTGTACCGATTTATGATGCTACTGCGGTTTCCCGGCTTAATACCGAACAGGGTATCCTTATCGGCAAATTAAACATGGATGAATTCGCCATGGGTTGTTCCACTGAACTTTCAGCCTTCTTCCCTACCCGCAACCCCTGGGATCTTGAAAGAGTACCAGGTGGCTCATCAGGTGGTTGTGCTGCAGCCGTTGCTGCTGGTGAAGTACCGGTGGCTCTGGGATCAGATACCGGTGGTTCTATTCGTCAACCAGCCTCATTTTGTGGTGTGGTAGGATTTAAACCTTCATATGGCAGAGTCTCCCGTTGGGGTGTAGTTGCTTATACCTCCTCCATGGATCAGGCCGGGGTTATTGCCCGGAAGGTAG
>CAZOIC010000207.1:0-1855 GCA_964579945.1 uncultured Syntrophomonas sp.
AAAGCATTTAGCTTAACATCCCAGGGTAACGCCCCTAGATAGCCCAGTCCGGTATCTTTTGCTACTTGTTCACCCTGGCTCTGGCCAAACATTTCTAGTTTCTCGCCGCAATGTGGGCAAATTGCATAACTCATATTTTCTACCAGGCCTAAAATAGGAATATTCATCTTCTGGGTCATTTTGATGGTTTTCTTGACCACCATGAAGGCCAATTCCTGAGGTGAAGAAACAATTATAATGCCATTGACCGGCAGGGATTGCATTACTGTGAGTGGAACATCACCTGTACCCGGGGGCAGGTCTACCACCAGATAATCCAGGTCACGCCAGTCCACTTCTTCCCAGAACTGTTTCACCGCACCCGCCAGCATTGGGCCTCTCCATATAACCGGGTCATCTTCGTTGGGTAAAAAGAAGTTTATGGATATAATCTTAATACCCAGCTTACTTACTGCCGGGATAATGCCAAATTCGCTGCCCATCAATCTAAAATCTTTAATGCCGAAAGCTCGGGGCTGGCTGGGGCCGGTAATATCAGCATCGAGTATGCCGACTTTTTTACCCTGCCGGGCCAGACTGGAGGCAATTAAGCCGGTAACAGAAGATTTACCTACGCCGCCTTTTCCGCTCATGACCACAATGACATTTCTTATATCATTGAGAGAACCAAGCAGGCTTTTCTCAGCTGCAGTTCCGCAATCTGCCGGGTCAATAGTACAACCTTCACTGGAAGGACAAGTTTTGCATTGATCAGACATTGATATTTCTCCTTTCCTAATAAGTCACTACGCTTATTATATACATTTTTGCCCTCGAATTATCAACCCCGGATTGAAAATAAGTATAAACTACCACATTATTATAGTATCTGCTATATTAATTTTAAACCTCAGGTGTAAGGCAATTAATCTGTCAACGTATTTACTATTGACAGTAGTGGGGAGCTGATCCGTTTTGTTAAGCGATGAGTCGCTTGCCTGTAAGAGTCTGGATGGGGATATTTCAGCATTTGAAGAGTTAGTAAATAGATACAAAAGACCGGTTTTTAGCATAGTATACAGGATGATTGGTCAATACCAGGAGGCAGAGGATATTACCCAGGAAGTGTTTATAAATGTTTATGAAAAACTTTATCAGTTTGATAGCAATAAGAAATTTAGCCCCTGGATATATAAAATAGCTACTAATGCCAGTATCAGTGCTCTACGTAAGAAAAAAAAGGTGATAACCCTGGATTTTGATGAAGCCTACGGCAAGGCTTATGAAGATTACTATACTACCGGTTTGACTGATCCCCAGTTCATGTTCGAACGCGAAGAATTAAAAATTTTTACTGATAAAGCCATTAATGAACTACCGGAGAACTACCGGGTAGTCATAATGCTCAGGTATCAGATGGATTTGAATAACCAGGAAATAGCGGAGGTTCTAGGCATTAGCAAGGAAAACGTCGAAGTCAGGGTGCATCGTGCCCGTAAGGCATTGCGTAAAATTGTGGAAAAGCACTGGGAGGAAAGGGGGTTACAATATGAATTGCCAGCAAGTCGATAAATACCTTTATGACTACTGTGATAATATTCTTGCCCCTGAACAGCAGCTTTTATTTAAACAGCATCTGGCTGACTGCCCTGGTTGCCGTCAGGCTGTTGACCAGGCCCTGCTGGAGACCAGTATTTTAAGGGAGGAATGGGATACCCCTGATCTGCCTGTTGATTTTACTTCCCGGGTGATGGAGCGGATTGCTGCTAAACCGATTTCCCAGGCCGGTTCAACCGTTAGCCCGGCTGTTGCAGGCGGTAAAGGTTCGTGGCAGCGCTGGTTTGCGGGTGTTGTTGCAGCTGCGGCGGTGTTGTTA
>CAZOIC010000208.1:0-1799 GCA_964579945.1 uncultured Syntrophomonas sp.
CATCCGCAGTCTGAATATGGGTATGGGTGCCTAAAACTGCAGTTACTTTGCCGTCTAAATAATAACCCATGGCTAGTTTTTCCGATGTTGCTTCGGCATGAAAGTCTATAATGATAATATCACTTAGTTCCTTTACTTCTTCAATTACCTGCTCTACAGTTCGAAAAGGACAATCCAAAGGAGGTAAAAAAATCCTTCCCATGGCATTAATTACTGCAATTTTTTTGTTTATTCCCCCAGTATAAACATGATATCCTTGCCCAGGGCAATAGGGCGGAAAGTTAACTGGCCTTACCAGGCGAAATTCATCATCGACAAAGCTGTATATTTCCTTGTTGTCCCACACGTGATTACCCATAGTCAAGACATCAATACCGCTACCCAAAAGCTCATTCATTACCTGTCGGGTCAGTCCCCTGCCCCCGGCAGCATTTTCAGCATTAGCAATAACAAAGTCAATGTTTTCCTGTTTTTGTATACCTGGCAACAGTCCTTTTATAGCTCTTCTACCAGGTCGGCCTACAATATCAGCGATTACTAGTATATTCAATCTTTACAATCCTCCACCAGTATTTCTATTAAACATACACAGTCTACCATGGTCGCGATAAGCAAAAAGATATCCTGTACCATATTTGTTATTAAGCTGTTGCAGCAGATCACGTTTCATCTGTTTCTTAAACGAATCGCAGGGAATTTTACCTTCATTAAAAAGATAGTCGCAAAACTCGTCCCTTAATAAGCACATTAATAAATCAATTTCAGTCTCATGCAGGCTTTCTGCATCTCGATAATAACGAATAAATGTGAAACCAGCTAATCTTCTAAATTTAATGTTAAATATCTGTGGCTTACTTTTGTTTAAAATATGTAATGCTTGCACACATTCCCTACATCTGATGATGACCTTTTCTTCCTGATCCCTGGTTATCTCCTTGACCAAAACTACTTCGACTATCAGTAAATCTGTTTCATACTGATATTTAATAATATTGATTTCGGGAAAATTTACTGATATGTTCAAAAATATTTCTAAACCTGCTTTATTCATTTTGCATTCTCCCCTTAATAGCACAATGATAAACTCTTCTGCAATCTAAATCAAAATACCTTCTGCCTATTATTTGCAAAAATTGACACTACAAATAATAAAAGCAGGGCGGTTGGCCCTGCCTTATTATCAGTTTACTTATTTGGCGTACTCTACCGAACGGGTTTCACGAATAACCACCACTTTTATTTGTCCAGGGTAATCCAATTCGTTTTCTACCCTATTAGCAATATCACGGGCTAAATTTATTGCACATAAATCATCTATTTCTTCAGGTTTAACAATAATTCGAATTTCCCTACCAGCCTGAATAGCAAAGGTTTTTTCAACACCTTCGAAGGATTCGGCAATACCTTCCAGCTTCTCCAGACGTTTAATATAGGCTTCCAGAGTTTCTCTTCGAGCACCCGGGCGCGATGCAGAAATAGCATCTGCAGCTTGAACCAGAACGGATTCAACATGCTCTGGTTCTATATCACCATGGTGAGCAGCAATAGCATTAATTACTTCCTTACTTTCCCGATATTTTTTAGCCAGGTCTACTCCAATTTCAATGTGCGGTCCCGAGACCTCGTGATCTACCGCTTTTCCTATGTCGTGTAGCAGACCGCCCCTTTTTGCCAGCGCTATGTCAACATCCAGTTCAGCTGCCATAACTCCGGCCAGGTGGGCTACTTCAATTGAATGCCGTAATACATTTTGCCCATAACTGGTACGATATTTTAGTCTTCCCAGTAGTTTTATCAAT
>CAZOIC010000209.1:0-1787 GCA_964579945.1 uncultured Syntrophomonas sp.
CGGTTTATTGCACTAAGGCCCTCCCGGTATTCTTCCCGGGTGGCTTCGGGATTGTCCTGGAGAGACTCCAGGTTAATCTGCATAACTGATAAAGGAGTGCGCAGTTCGTGGGCGGCATCAGATATGAAACGGCGTTGCAGGTTAATATGCTGCTCCAACTGGCTCAGCATGGTGTTAAATGAACATGCCAGTTCTTTGATTTCATCTTCGGGGCCATCGGTAGGTATGCGCTCGGCCAGGTTGTTGGCGTGAATCCGTTTAACTGTCTGGCTTAAAGATTGAACCGGATGCAGAGCTTTTTTAGATAACCAATATGCACCCAGACTCCCTAGTAGTAGTATAACAACCAGACTCACAAGGGAAATAACGCGCAGATATTTAAGGGCCTTTTGCACAGCTTGATTATATGTCAGTCCTTGCCTTTGCTTTTCTAAAACTACTTTCCCTTCTGTAACCCCAATATTATTGTCCTTAACCGTGGATTGTCCATTTGTTGGGGAAGGTACAATATCAATAACATGAACGCTGGGAACAACATTATTAAGCAGAATTGATGATATAGTATTAATAGTAATAATCAGGCCGGCTCCGGTCAAAAGCACCATTAAGACCAGCCAAAAGGCTAAATATGTACGTAATGACAATCGTTTTTTTTTCATGGAGCCTCCACTTCCTCTCGTTATCTGGATTATGTTCGCGAGCTGGGTTGTTTTAATCTATATCCCACACCTGAAATGGTTTCGATATAAATGGGATTTTCCGCATTATCCCCTAATTTGCGCCGCAAGGTATTAATATGTACCCGGACTACATTGGTAAAAGGATTTACCGAATCATCCCAGATATGTTCCAATAGTTCTTCCTGGCTTACTACTCTTCCCGTTTGCCAGAGCAGATATCTTAAAATAGCAAACTCTTTACGAGTCAATTCTAAGGGGCGATTTTCACACCAGGCTATATGTTTTACGGTATCCATTTTCAGATGTCCACACCGCAATACGGTATCCTGCGTAACAAAGTCGCGACGCAGCAGTGCCCGTACCCTTGCCTTCAGCTCCTTAAGGTAAAACGGCTTGGTTAAATAATCGTGGGCACCCAGGTCCAGTCCCCGCACCCGGTCTTCTACTTCAGTCCGCGCGGTTAATATCAGAACTTTAGCAAGCGGGTGGTCGGCGTGCAAGCGGTTTAATACCTCCAAACCGTCTAGCTCCGGCAAGTTGAGGTCTAATACTACCAGATCATAGTTGTTAATTTCAATAAAGAACAGGGCTTCTTCCCCGTCCTCCGCCAGGTCTACGGCATAACCATCCCTGGCCAGTTCTTTCCCCAATGCAGTTGCTAAATCATTTTCATCTTCCACCACCAACAGACGCATAAAATCCCTCCCCGGTCAGCTGCTTTTCGTTGGATTATTAATAACAAGTGGTAGTCTGAAGAAAAAAGGTGGTTGTATAATTATAGAATGGAAAAGCGAGTATTACCTAGTAGGTAAATGATCCATTATAACGAATAGTACTGGAACTATCGTTATATATAAATCAGTAATAGTATCCACTCTGGTTAAAAGTAGCTGTCAAGGTGCAGTTACCGGTGTAGTGGTTACTCCAAATTACATTACCATTGGCGTCTGCTGTGCCAACCATTGCGGATACTGCGGGGCTCCACCTGCACCTCAATACAGATTGCGAACCTGCAGTTCCATAAAACCGGTAGGCATCGCCATCGTTTGGCACCAGAGTTCCACTGATAGGATAGGTTGAGCTTACGGATATTTGATCAACCTGCTC
>CAZOIC010000210.1:0-1780 GCA_964579945.1 uncultured Syntrophomonas sp.
AAATTCCCTCTTATCCATTTTGCTCAACTCCTAATTTTAATAGATAAACACATCTACCCCAACATAATTTATTATTTGCCAAACAGCAAACAAATAACCGGGGTTTGCGCTATACCCTGAACTTTCATAAAGTTGATTATACCGTCTGGTAGGGGACACTAATGTGACCGGATAGCGGTTGGAAAAAGCAAAGGCTATTTTAGCTCCAAAGCATAAAAGGATGGGCAAATAATATCATGTGGGGGTTAATTGACAGTTTTTCTAGGATTAATATCACAATTAACCTGAAAATTTATGGAAAAAAGTATAGGAATATGACAATATATATATAGTAGATTACATGATATTGAGATTAGGGGATATACAAAAAAGGGAGAAAGCGATGAACCGTTTTGCAACAACTAACGGCGATGCAGGAAGGGAAAGCGGACTGCCGGAAGAATTAAACAATAGCCGGGAGAAAATTCTGGCCTATTCAGGTTTGCCTTCAGAACAGGCTCATCTGTTCACAGCATACCTGGAAGATTATAAGCGTATTCAGGGTGATTATCGGGCTGACAGAGAGATAAGAAGGCTTACGGGACTACTAACGACCATGTTTTTCGAAATCTATGGCCTGGTTGCGAGGAAGGTTTTGCAGGAGAAAAACCCTGGTCGGATTTATAAAATGTTTTTGCACTATGGCTTTATGGACGAAGAGCTGGCCGGGAAAGAGAATACTCTAATCCTTTACGAAATGGTAGATGCGACCCTGCCTGATGGGAAGTACGCTGTTTACAATGGTCAGGACTGGCTGGGAAAAATCATGGATCGGGAAAAAGAACCCTCAGTAAATGATTTTGGACTGGATTATCAGGATATGTTCCGGGAGAAGAAAAAACGGGGTGAGTTATTTGACAAGGACAAGGCCAGTTATGATGAAGATCTGGATGGCCGCCTGGATCATGAAATAGGTAGTATGTTCAAAATGGGTCAAAGGATGTGCTGTGGTCGGGCAAGTGACTTCTTCCCTATTTTTCATCAGGGGATGGTAATCGGGGATTTGTCTAAATCTCTGGTAACTCCGCAGAGAATCGAGGAGAGTATGAACCGGATCCTGCAGGTTGACTTTTCGGCCTTACACCGGGAAACAGTATATAGCAATCCCGAGAAAGGGATTCGCCAGGAGTTAATTATGCAGGTGGTTAGGCCGGATATTATTCTTATGCCGGTATTTGGGGCTGAGGGGGTCATGTGGCAGAGTCTAAGTGGAAAACTCATGAACTCTCCCGGACGTTTCCTTTTCCCCATTTTTTCAGCTGCTAATCAGGATGAGCTCATGATTGATACGGTAGCAAAGTTTCGCTGGGAATTATCTCGAGCACTCTCTGCCTATAGCTTGAGTGACTACCAGGAAGGGTCCCTGGTGGGGGATTACAGCAGCTATATTCAATTCTACAAGAAGAATCGGGACCTTTCCTCCGATGCCAAAGATAAACTAAAAGTACAGATAGAGAGAAAGCGCAACAACACCGCCGATGTTTTTGCCTTCGATTACTCAACCTGGGTACTGTATGAATCCCGAGGTATGCTACGCATGAATAAGGTAGCCCGGGAAATTCTTTTCAAACACTGCCCTTTCTCCCGACCGATTCGTGATAGCCTGGAGAAGCAGCCTCTGTTTAGCCAATTCATTCGCCAATTTGAAAACATCAGAGCCAGGCAGGCCCGGTTGTTGGAAGCACGCTATTCTAAATTACAACGCTCTGGCATTGAGCTCGACCCGGAACTGGAGGATAAT
>CAZOIC010000211.1:0-1748 GCA_964579945.1 uncultured Syntrophomonas sp.
ACTGCCGGGTTAACCAGTAAAACTGACCTGCCTCCTATAAGGACGGGCTTTACTGTTTCGCCCAGTCGAACCAGTTCGCTTTCCTCCAGGGTATGGCCTGCTTCCAGGCTTTTAACTATATCTACCCGGATATTCGTCCGGGATTTAGCCAGAATTTCGCTTACGCTGGCAACTTCGTATTCAGGTTTGATTTTAAGTTTACCGCGAAAACGGCCATCGTTACCGCTCAGTCTCAGACCGGCACCAGCCAGGGCACCGATAATTCCATCACCGGTGCCGCCATGTTCGGACAGATGAATGTTAAGTTCCTCGGCCAACCCGTAAGCGTAGTCTTTGGTAAGTACCTCCTGTTTAGCGGAATAGCCAAAGGCAATAAGCCAGCCGGGACGGGCCAGGCGGTCAACTGCCACTACACAGAGGCCAGGATCGGAACCGGCGGCACTTTCCTTTACCAGAAATTTACTGGCATATTCGATGAGCTGATCCAACCGGGAGGGGTCAATCTCAGCCGTAAAACACATGGCGCTGTTATGGGAAGTATAGGGAACATCCGGGTGTACCAGCAATTGGTGCCGGGTTACCGGTTCACTACTGCCCCAGCCTTTTTCTTCAATCGCCTCGGCCAACATAGTAGCCAGTTTCCCGGTCCCCCACTCAACGTCAATGTTATCAGTATCGTCAATGGAAACAAGTACTCTCATTAATAATTACCTCCCTGAAGAATATAATCAAGTACACACGGAAAACACGGGGACAGTCCCTCTGTTTTCTTTGGTTCCTTGGGGAAACAGCAGGGACAGTCCCCATGTTTTCCCATGAACTGTCTAATGTTTGTTTTACGACAAGCATAGCCAAATTGAATTAAGAATAATTTGGAATTACGGTTTCCGCATCATTTTATTACTGGTTTTTCGCTACTCTCATGCCTTCGCCACTTAATATTTTCTGTACCGTTTCATCGTTTAAGTCCATACGGAAGAATTCTTTATAGAAATATTTGGTTTCCGCCACCATATCGATATCGGTAAATTTGTCGGGATACAGGGTTTTAGCCGTCCACATTACCGCCAGCGGGGTTTCCAGCGATGAGAAATGACCCCAGCGGGAAATGCCATTGGGCAGGGGTAAAACCCTATTATTTTTAACTGCCTGCAAGGTCCGCCAGTGCTCATGGTTCATAATATATCCTACTACATTGGAGTCACTAACTAAAATGTATTCCGGATCCCATAGTAATATCTGCTCCAGACTAGCGTAGTATTTGCCGTCAAAAAGTTTCAGTTCCTGGTCTGCAGATACGTTTTTAGCTCCCGCAGCCTGCATCCAATCCGCCGGTAGTGTCCCATTGGTGTCGGTTCGAGTAGCTTCATTAACCGAATGGTAAACCCTGATGCGGTCTTTCTCCGGTATAGCTGCCACTTTATCTGCCACCCGCTCAATACATTGCCGGTAATATTGATTGTACTTCAGAGCCTGGTCAGCGGTCCCCAGGGCCTCTCCTATCATAGTCATATACCGTTGTTGTTCTTCCATATTATTAAACTCAATAACCAGAAAAGGAATTCCGCTTTTATTCATTTTGTCAACTTCCGCCTGGTTGCGGGCGGTATCACCCTTCACAAAGACTATGTCGGGATTGCATTTAGCCAGTTCTTCAATGTTGATGGCTCCGCTGCTTTTGGGTACCGGTACATCTTGGACATGGGGATACATTTCTACCAGCAGCAAATCCCTCTGCATGCCTCCTA
>CAZOIC010000212.1:0-1669 GCA_964579945.1 uncultured Syntrophomonas sp.
GAGCTAAAGGCCGAAAAGGTAAACCGTTTATTAGCCTATTTGCCCCAAAGCCTGGATAATTTCTTTCTGGCTGATACAGTATCCCAGGATATTGCATTGAGCAGTCAAATAGCAGCCAGTGAGGTGGAGTTCTGGTTGGGAAAAATGAATTTGCAGGAATTCCGGGAAGATGATCCCCGCAAGCTGAGTACCGGGGAGAAACACCGGGTGGCCATGGCAGCAGTACTAGCTTCGAACCCGGATTTGATTTTACTGGACGAGCCCACTACCGGTATAGATGGAGAGCAGAAAAAAGAGATAGGAAAACTGCTGCTTACATTGTGCCAGCAGGGTAAATCAGTTTTGCTGGTAACTCATGATATTGATTTTGCCAGTGAATATGCCGGACGATTAGTATTCATGCATAACGGCACTATACTGGCGGATGGTCCGGTACAGGAGGTAATGGCGGGCAATACTTTTTATACCTCCCAGGCGGCCCGGCTGTTTGGGGGGATTGAACCGGGCATAATAAGTCAAACTCGGGCTATTGAATATCTCAGGTCGCATTTTGAAAAGCATAGTTCCCGGGTGGTGGGACAGGAAAAGGGGTTGGATTATTGAGCTGGGGTTTTTTAGCCACCATTATAGCTATCGCTGCTATCGTTATGCTTTATTTCTGGGCCCAGAAAGCAGCCGTTTCCAGTAAAGAAATTGTTCTGCTGGCGGCATTGACCGCCATAGCTGCACTGGTAAGAATACCTTTTGCGGCTATTCCCAGTGTCCAACCAACTACCTTCATAATAATGCTTTCCGGTTGTATTTTCGGACCCCAGGCGGGATTTATGGTCGGTGCCAGTGCAGCTCTGGTTTCAAACTTTTTTCTGGGTCAGGGGCCATGGACTCCCTGGCAAATGGTAGCCTGGGGGCTGGTAGGTGCAGGTACTGCTTATTTCTACCGTTTATGGCGGGGAAGCCAGCCGGTGGGGCTAGCCTTACTGGGGTTACTATGGGGTTATATATTTGGTTGGATACAAAACCTGGGTTTCTGGCTTACCTTTGTCTATCCCCTGAATATGCAGTCTTTTTTAGCCGCCTATGCTGCCAGTATAATTTTTGACAGCCTGCATGCGGCCTGCAATTTTTGTTTATGTCTGGTCCTGGCTTCACCAGTTTTAAAGATATTACAGGAATACCAGGAAAAAATTAGCTATCGCGTACTGCCGGTAGAGGATAATACCTTTAAGAAAAAGGAATCGGAACAAAAAGGTAGTCAATAATGATACTACTTTTGAAAGTCACAAGTTAGCGAGGCTGACAGTGTCGGGTTAGTGCTCGGCAGGGCAGACACATGGGTCTGCCCCTACATCCTTCGATATATCCCGCACCCCTCACGCCTAACCCCTCACGCCTAACCCCTCACGTCTAACCTCTTACCCCTCACCCCTTACTCCTTATTCCTCACTATTCCGGTGAATCCAGGACATCCTCCACTTCTTCCGTATCTCTCCAGTCATAAACACTGCTGCCAAAAGAATCCCGGGCTTCGTTTAAGGCTTGAGGGTTGTTCAGGATAAAATCTTGGACACTTACTAAATCTTTTTTCTTGTCGTCTTTCATTAATAAAGCACCTCCTAGTGTAGTTTGTACCCAGATTAGACAGGTTCATACCTAATAATTAGACAATAAT
>CAZOIC010000213.1:0-1591 GCA_964579945.1 uncultured Syntrophomonas sp.
GGGGTTATCATTTTTTCTTCCGATGGTACTATAGATCTGATTAATCCTGCAGTGGAACATATCCTGGGCAGGCCTGCCGGTGAAGTAATTGGCACTACCCTGCATGATCTTCTCGATGCTAAGCCAGGTTCGATAGAAGGTTTTATGTTAAAAGGTAACTCATTTAGCGATGTGGAGGTATTTATGGATGGCCCCCAGGGGAAAATCCATTGCCTGGCTTCAGGCAATTTTAGCCGCAACCAAACTGGGGAGATAGATAGCGGCATGATGGTACTGCAGAACATGGACCGGATAAACCGCCTGGTTAGCCGTTTTACCGGAGCCCGGGCTCAATATAAGTTCAATGATATTATTGGCAGTAGCGCGGCATTGATGGAGAGTATTAATATTGCCCGCATGGCCGCCATGAACAATAGTAATGTTTTGCTTCAAGGTGAAAGTGGTACCGGTAAAGAGGTATTTGCCCAGGCTATTCACAACGACAGTTTCAGACGCAAGGGGCCATTTGTAGCTATTAATTGCGGCGCTATTCCTAGAGAACTGGTAGCTAGTGAGTTGTTTGGCTATGTAGAGGGTGCTTTTACCGGAGCCAAACGTGGAGGCAGTATAGGTAAGTTTGAAATGGCTTCCGGAGGTACCATATTTTTAGATGAAATTGGCGATATGCCTTTTGAATTACAAGTTGCCCTTTTACGGGTGCTGCAGAACCGCCGGGTTACCCGCATCGGTGATTCCAAAGAAATTCCGGTGGATGTCCGGGTAATCTGTGCTACCAATAAAGATTTGCGTAGTGAAATAGAGCAGGACAATTTTCGGGAAGATTTATACTATCGCTTAAATGTTATTTCCGTAAATATACCACCCTTACGCGATAGAGTGGAAGATATTCCCCAATTGATTAAGCACTTCCTGGGGCAGTTGGCCACAAAAAATGAAAATATCCTGAGTATTTTGGAATCCGAAATTATAGATAAACTGAAAAGATATGATTGGCCGGGAAATGTAAGGGAGTTGCAGAATGTAGTGGAGCGGTTGGTATGTACCGCCAGCCAAAGCCCGGTTAGTATCAGCGATTTGCCTGTGGAAATAATCTCTTCCGAGCGTTTCTACGCCGGGGGAGAACTCCAGGCTACTCCTATAAAAACTATGTACAAACAGAAACGCAAACAAATGCTGGCGGAAGAGGAGTCGCAACAGATAATTAGCCTTTTGCAAAAGCACCAGGGTAATATAACCCGGGTGGCAGAGGAAACAGGCTTTACCCGCATGACTATATACCGTAAAATGAATCTTTATGATATTTCCCGTGATGATTATTTGTAATAGCTAAAATATATTCTCCAAATTAACCGCCTCTTTGCGAGGGATATGTTCAATCATCAGTTTTAATTCCGAGAGCTGTCCTAAGGAGAGAGCGTCATCCTGACTGGTCACGTACTCCTTGACCCGGGCCAGGGAAAACTCAATATTATCCATCTCCTGGTGATCCAAAAAAACTGGCCACCATTTAGCCTTTTGCTCCCATAGCTTTTCCAGCTTTTCACTATGTTTTACTGCTGTTTCCCAATCTTGTTGCCTTATTGTTGAACTA
>CAZOIC010000214.1:0-1575 GCA_964579945.1 uncultured Syntrophomonas sp.
TTACCCACCGCAAAGGCTTCAACATTGTAAGTATGACAGGCCTGCCAGGTAAGGTCAACAACTGCATCTACCCGGAACTCTTCCATCATGCGCTCCAATAATTCAAACCGGTAAGGGTTGGGACTCATACAGGAACAAGGAATCTCCATATATTTCTGCGCCAATGCCACTATCGGATCATCTAATTCAGTATCGCTCTGTAATTCCAAAGTCTTATAACCGGAACAATTCTCCATCGCTACTATCAAGCCTCCGGACTCTTCCACCAGGCGAATAACCTTCTCCGAACCGAGTCCTACCGGGCAGCCGGTTAGCAGTACCCGAGGCTTATTAGCATTGGCCTGACTCTCCTGGTTAGCAGCCAGTTCTTGTTGCAATTCATTAAGCATAGTAAAAAGCTCCTCCTTATCGCTACTAAAATTCCGCGACCAGGTAACCGTAAGTAGATCCAGTCCACTTAGTACCGGTGGATCCATTTTATTTAAATCACAAATAGCTTTTACTGCTATAGTCTCTTGATTTACCTTTCTTATAGCATCCCATAACTTTTCATCAGTAATTTTTACATCCAGTTCCTCCTCCAGGGTGGAACGCAAACGTCTCAGTTCCTTGACCCATAGTTCCAGAGCAGCATCCAACTGGTGCAAATGGGGCAGTTGCATAACATATACGGGCTTAATCTCCTGCATAATCTCAAACATCTTTTTCTTACCATCGCAGGTAGTTTCGCCAATAACTAAATCAGAAAAATGAAAAAACGGGCAAGTATCCGTAACGGCAAAACCGTAAGATGATTTTATCAATGGGCACAAATTTCTGGGTAAAACAGTTTCTGCTTCTGCAATTGGCGTCTCACTGGTTCCGCATAAACTAACTGGGATGGCACCAGCAGCCAAAATCATTTCTTGGGGACAGTAGGCACAATAGATACCTACAACTTTTTGTCCCCCATCTTTGGCCTCCTTTATTTTCATCAGGCTGGCCCCTCGAATACTCGTAAAATCCTCTAAAATTGCTGACATCAGTATTCCCCTTCCCCTTTTTATTCATAATCTTATAGCAGACCACAATTCCATTAGCTATTAATTATTCCAACGTATTATTAATATTTATTGTTATACCTAATCCACCGTAACCTTAAATATCCTATTATTAAATATATCACATAAGCTATTATATTAGAAATAACTAAAGGTAATAGTTGCTGGAACAGAGCAAAGTAGGTAAACGTCTGCCTTTAACCATATTTCCCACTAATTTACAGCTATCTGTAAGGCGGGGTAGTACAGAAGTATCATTTAGGTTAGAATAATGACGGAAATAGTGTAAAATTATGATGAATAATGACAGGATAGGAGATAAGTTAGTGAACCGGAAGAGACCTGAAAATTTTATGGGTGAATTGTCAGGGTCCATTGGGGACCTGGGTACTTTTCTTCCCTATATCATTGGTGCTATTACCATTGGTGGTCTGGATACTACCGGGGTGCTGTTTACCTTTGGAATAATGTATATTGTCACCGGCTGGTATTACCGCATTCCTATCCCGGTGCAGCCCATGAAGGTAATGGGTGC
>CAZOIC010000215.1:0-1535 GCA_964579945.1 uncultured Syntrophomonas sp.
TTTTTAGCCACCATGATTTGGATTTTAATCGTCGCTACCTGCAGCGTACTTATCCTACTGCAGAACTAATTCAGAAGGTCCTGGTTTATTTTAAGAAATTGCAACGTAGCCAGTTGCGTGCGGACATAAATAAACTGAGTTCATCTATCGGAGATTATCTAAAAACCGACTTTAAACCTGCGGATCTTATACCTGTATTACATATCATGGCAGAGCTGGGCTTGTGTCAGTTTGAGAAAAAAGGTAGTATTATGGCAATAAAGTTTATTAAGTCCCAAAATTCCACGGTTAATCTGGGTGATTCTCTTTATTACCGGGAAGGTCAGGTGGAGAAAAAGGAATTTAACCGCTGGGAAAGGGAGCTAAGTAGAAAATTATTGTGGTGATTAATATGGTTCCATTAGCTCAGACTATAAGTGAAAAAGTACAACAATATGATGCGGATACCGATGTTGAGCTTATCCAGCGGGCTTATAATTATGCCTCGATGGCTCATTCCGGTCAGAAACGGATATCCGGGGAGCCCTATATCATTCACCCGGTAGAAGTGGCGCTCATACTGACGGATATAGAATTGGATACTCCGTCAATTTGTGCTGCTCTTCTTCATGATGTAGTCGAAGATACCAGCGTTACCTATCTTAATATCCTGAACGAATTTGGTGAAGAAATAGCGATGCTGGTTGATGGGGTAACCAAGTTAAATCGCCTGGATTTTGCCTCGCGGGAGGATGCCCAGGTTGAGAACCTGCGCAAAATGTTTATTGCTATGGCCCGGGATATAAGGGTTATCCTTATTAAACTGGCTGATCGTATGCATAACATGCGTACCCTTAACTACCAGAATGAGCAAAAACAAAAAGAGATAGCCCGGGAGACTCTGGAGATTTTTGCTCCTCTGGCGCACCGTCTGGGAGTTTTTAAATTCAAATGGGAACTCGAAGACCTGGCCTTCGCCTATTTAGACTCGGAAATGTACTATGAGATAGCCAAAAGGCTCAAGAGAAAACGTAAAGAACGGGAAGAATACGTTCATGAAATTATAGAACAGATAAAGAAAGGTCTGGAGCAAATAGGTATAATCGCCGATATAGCCGGCCGGCCCAAGAATATTTACAGCATATATAAGAAAATGGTTAAACAGCAAAAAGATATAGACGAAATATATGATAAAATAGCTATCCGTATCATTGTCAGTGAAATCCGGGAGTGCTATGGGGTTCTGGGCATAATCCATACTATGTGGAAACCCCTTCCCGGGCGCTTTAAGGACTATATTGCTACGCCCAAGCCTAATATGTACCAGTCATTGCATACCACCCTGCTGGGTAAAGGGGGAGAACCCTTTGAAGTGCAGATTAAAACCTGGGAAATGCATCGCACGGCTGAGTACGGTATAGCAGCCCACTGGCGCTATAAGGAAGGAATCAGCAGTCCCCGGGAAAAGAAATTTGATGAAAAGCTGGCCTGGTTAAGACAGATACTGGAATGGCAACAGGATATTAAAGATACCGGGGAGTTTATGGAATCATTGA